>NZ_JAOWEE010000039.1:0-14802 GCF_030334295.1 Citrobacter sp. Cf088 | reverse complement strand
GAACAGTGGGGATACGTCGGGGCTAAATCGCGCCAGCGCTGGCTGTTTTACGCGTATGACAGGCTCCGGAAGACGGTTGTTGCGCACGTATTCGGTGAACGCACTATGGCGACGCTGGGGCGTCTTATGAGCCTGCTGTCACCCTTTGACGTGGTGATATGGATGACGGATGGCTGGCCGCTGTATGAATCCCGCCTGAAGGGAAAGCTGCACGTAATCAGCAAGCGATATACGCAGCGAATTGAGCGGCATAACCTGAATCTGAGGCAGCACCTGGCACGGCTGGGACGGAAGTCGCTGTCGTTCTCAAAATCGGTGGAGCTGCATGACAAAGTCATCGGGCATTATCTGAACATAAAACACTATCAATAAGTTGGAGTCATTACCAGCTTCTTTGCTGCAAAGCTTCATACCCAACTCCAGGAATATGAAAAAACACCGTAGCTCAACATCAGATGAGCCAAATCGGCTAAATTGAAATTGTATGATGAAACCAGGACCGCAATAAAATAACGTGTCTGAAATTAATTACAATGTTTGGTGGGATTTTTCTTATGTACACATTTTTTTACGCAAGTGGAAAGATGCTATTTGCGTATAAAAAAAGCGCGGGGTGGTCCCGCGCAAAAAGGTATGACAGTGTTATTGTTTTGCAGCAATACTCAGGAATTACTCAAGAATGACATGTCTACCTTAAACATCGGACTATCTAAAAAGAGACCTTATGCTTTCACGCACATAACGTGATAAACACCGTCAATAATTTCCGTTCCTTCGGTTTCATGTTCAAATCCAGGGAAGTGGTGGTCCCAGGACTGCAACGAACGCAGGTACCCAATTTGCGGGCTGTTGGCATCGCCAAAGTTTTCACCGGACAGCAGCATCGGAATTCCCGGTGGGTAAGGGATCACGGAGTTTGCCGCAATACGTCCCGCCAGATTTTCAATCGCCACCATCTCAACGTTGTCACTGACTATCGCGTTGTAAGCGTCACGCGGAGTAATATCCGCATCCGGCAGACCGGAGTAGGCTGCATTGAGACGGCTGCCTGGGTTGTTCTCTTTCAGCCAGGCGAACATGGTGTCGCCCAGATCGTGAATACCCATGTTGGCATAAGTGTCAGGATGTTCCTCAACCAGTTCTGGCATCACCTGTGCCAGCGGGGTATTGGCATCGTAGTGGTGTTTGAAAGAGCACAGCGTGTTGATCAGTGTGCCCCATTTCCCGCGGGTAATCCCCATGGAGAACAGGAACATAATCTGGAAATCGGTGGTTCGGGTCGGCACGATGCCGTGGCGGCCAAGCCAGGCGGTAACCAGTGCGGCCGGTACGCCGTTCTCTTCCAGTTCGCCATCGTCGCCCATCCCCGGCGCCAGAATGCTGACTTTGATCGGATCCAGCATGCTCCAGTTATCCGGCAGGTCTTTAAAGCCGTGCCAGGATTCACCCGGACGCATCACCCAGCAGTTCTGATCGGTTGCCAGCAATGTGGCTGGCGCGTCGGCAAAGTCATAGGTTTTACCGGTCTGCGGATCGGTTACCACTTCTTTGTTCCACGGTTTGAAGAACCAGTCGCCTTCGGCGGTAAACTCTTTGTACAACCGTGCCATGGCCTGACGGAAATCGACTGCTTCGTCGATCACTTCCTGAGTGAGCGACAGGCCGCTGTTACCGTCCATCATGGAGACCGCCACGTCGTTTGAGGCGCAGATAGCATACAGCGGAGAGGTGGTGGCGTGCATCATGTACGCCTGGTTAAAGCGGGAGAAGTTCACGGCCCCACGCCCTTCACGAACGTGAATGTAAGATGCCTGAGAGAGCGCATTCAGCAGTTTGTGGGTCGAGTGGGTGGCAAAAACGGTAGGACCGTTATGATCGCCCGGCGCGCCACGCATGGCGTAGTGATCGGCATAAATTGGGTTGAAGCGAGCATAGCCGTACCAGGCTTCATCGAAGTGGATGCGATCGCTGGTTTGTGCGAGCAGATCCTGCGCCTCTTTGGCGTTGTAGCAAACACCGTCGTAGGTACAGTTGGTCACAACGCTGTAAGACGGTTTTTGCCCTGCTTTGCCTTTGGTCAGCGGGCTTTCGCTGATTTTTTTCTGTAAAGTTTCAGGCTGCATTTCTTGCGGGTAGATAGGCCCGATAATGCCGTACCGGTTGCGGCTTGGCACCATGTACACCGGTTTTGCCCCGGTGAGGATCAGCCCCTGTTCGATGGATTTATGGCAGTTACGATCCAGCACCACGACGTCGTTGTCGGTCATACAGGCCTGCATGATGGTGCGGTTAGAGCCGGAAGTCCCGACCACTACGGACCAGGAACGGTCGGCACCGAACACGCGGGCAGCATTTTTTTCACTTTCCCCAAATGCGCCTGTATGGTCGAGTAAAGAACCGAGATTGGTACGTTCAATCCCCATGTCGGTACGGAAGAGATTCTCACCGTAGTAGTCATGGTACAGTCGACCGGCAGGTGTTTTGGTGAAACCGACACCGCCCTGGTGACCCGGTGCAGCCCAGGAATACTCATGGACATTGCTGTATTTCATCAGGGCGTTGAACAGCGGTGGTAACAACTGCTGACGATAGCGAGTCATCGCTGCGATGGCACGGCCAGCGATAAAGTCAGCGCTGTCCTCCAGAATCCAGGCGAATTCATCGACAAGCTCCAGCAGGTCGCGATCCAGCGATGCGGTGGCTTTTTCGCGATCGCCCAGCAGGAATACGGGAACGTTTTGCTGGCGCTCGTGGAGCTTGCCGATCAATTGCCTGACGTTCAGATGTTCGTCTTGTTGTTCCATTTGATAGCTGAACATCAGGCAATCAATGGCTTCATTGGCGGCGAGGATTGCGTAGCCATCGTCGAATGAGGTGGACTTAATGACGGTAACATTTTGGCGGCTTAATGCGTCAGCCAGACGTTCGACAGCGCTACCGACCCAGGTGTCCTGATGCAGAAACTCACTTTCAACAATTAATACTTTCATCATCTTTTACCCGGTTGTGGAAAGGTTGCAATCTATAAATTGCAGACACACCGTATGAATGTGACGCAGGCAAGTATTATCCTGTCAAAACGGGCTGTAAAGCGGGTGGAAAATAGTCTGATTTATGTTTAATTTGTTTTTAAACATATGGTTACGTTTGCTTATTAGCGGTTTTTCACCACCGTTTATCGACAGGGGGATTATTTTTTTGGCTGATACTGATATGGCCGAATGATATCAACCAGCCATTGTTTGCCGATGCTGCTGGCTTAGTTTGCGGTACTGCTGCGGCGACATGCCGACAAACTTGCTGAAGGTGTCATAAAAACGGCTGCTGGAACGGAATCCGGCGGTCAATGCAACGTCGAGAATGGTTTTATCGGTATCGCTAAGCAATGCGCGGACGTGATTGATCCGCATTGCCGTGATGTACTGCTTCAGGGTGAGTTGCATCACGCGTTGGAAAATCCCCATCGCGTAGTTGGCGTTGAGCTTCACGTGTTCCGCGACGTCGTTGATGGTGAGCGCCTGATCGTAGTTATCGGCAATAAAGCTCAGCATTTGGCTGACGTAAAACTGGGCGTGCCGCGACACGCTGTTTTTGTGGGTCCGCGAGGTTTTATTGACGAGTATAGGCTGCCAGCCGGAAAGGCTAAACCGCTTGAGCATCAGACCAATTTCATCAATGGCGAGCTGGCGAATTTGTTCGTTCGGGTTGTTCAGTTCCTGTTGCCAGCGCTGAACTTCAAAGGTGCTCAACTGCTGCGACGCCAGCGATTTGATGACCATTCCATGGGTAACATGGTTGATCAACTCGCGATCCAGCGGCCAGGAGAGGAAAAGGTGCATCGGTAAATTGAAGATAGCCATACTTTGGCAACTGCCCGGACGCGTGAGTTGATGCGGTGTGCAGGCCCAGAATAGCGTGATGTGTCCCTGTTTTATCTGTACGACTTCGTTGTTGATCAGGTACTCGACGTCACCATCAAACGGCACATTGATCTCCACCTGCCCATGCCAGTGGCTGGCTGGCATAGCATGCGGTGAGCGCAACTCGATATCCATCCGTTGATATTCTGAGTACAGCGATAGCGGGCTGCGGGTTTGTTCTTCATCGCTACTGCACATGTGCGGATCGGGGGGAAGAGGCGATGTCGGTAATGTACTCATGGTTGCTCCATTTCCTGAATTATCAGAATCATGTCATTTAACACGTATCAAGGCTGAGAATCAGGACACAAATTGGACCGTTACCATTGAGCATAGCGACATTTTGCGGCCACATACTCTGCTTTTTGGGTAATTTTGTCCCATAAACTCAGATCTAATAGGGTGCAGAATGATGATCTGAGTTTATGGGAATGCTCAGCAGAGAAGTCGGAAGTTTTCAGCTATACGCTGTGCCACCATGACGGTGTTCACTAATGTTCTGGAGAGTCATGATGTCTGCACCCAAAATTACCTTTATCGGCGCCGGTTCCACGATTTTCGTCAAAAATATTCTTGGGGACGTCTTTCACCGCGATGCGCTTAAATCTGCGCATATCGCCTTGATGGATCTCGATCCTACGCGTCTGGAAGAGTCACACGTTGTTGTGCGCAAGTTGATGGATTCTGCGGGCGCGTCTGGACGAATCACCTGCTATACCGATCAAAAAGCAGCATTACAGGATGCTGATTTTGTGGTGGTCGCTTTCCAGATCGGCGGCTATGAACCCTGTACCGTCACCGATTTTACGGTGTGTAAACGCCATGGTCTGGAGCAGACGATTGCCGACACGCTGGGGCCGGGCGGCATTATGCGCGCGCTGCGCACCATTCCGCATTTATGGCAGATTTGTGAGGATATGACCGAAGTCTGTCCGCAGGCCACCATGCTTAACTACGTTAACCCGATGGCGATGAACACCTGGGCAATGTATGCGCGCTATCCGCATATTAAGCAGGTTGGGCTGTGTCATTCGGTGCAGGGGACGGCGGAGGAGTTGGCCCGCGATCTGAACATTGACCCTGCCTCTTTGCGCTATCGCAGTGCTGGGATCAACCATATGGCATTTTATCTGGAGCTGGAGCGCAAAACGGCGGACGGCGCCTATGTGAATCTCTACCCGGAGCTGCTGGCGGCCTATCAATCCGGTCAGGCGCCGAAACCGAATATTCACGGAAATACCCGTTGCCAGAATATTGTGCGCTATGAAATGTTCAAAAAACTGGGGTATTTCGTCACCGAATCGTCGGAGCACTTCGCCGAATATACGCCGTGGTTTATCAAACCGGGGCGTGAAGATCTGATTGAGCGCTATAAGGTGCCATTGGATGAATATCCGAAACGTTGTGTGGAACAGTTGGCGAACTGGAAAAAAGAGCTGGAAGAGTACAAAACGGCTGAGCGGATCGACATTAAACCATCGCGCGAATATGCCAGCACTATCATGAACGCTATCTGGACCGGTGAACCGAGCGTCGTGTATGGCAATGTTCGCAATGACAATCTGATCGATAACCTGCCGCAAGGTTGCTGTGTTGAAGTCGCTTGTCTGGTTGATGCGAATGGTATTCAGCCAACGAAAGTCGGAGCTCTCCCGTCACATTTGGCGGCGATGATGCAAACCAATATCAATGTTCAGACTCTGCTAACGGAAGCCATCCTGACGGAGAATCGCGATCGTGTTTATCACGCGGCGATGATGGATCCGCATACCGCCGCGGTACTGGGGATTGAAGAGATTTATGCGCTGGTGGACGATCTGATCGCGTCTCACGGCGACTGGCTGCCGGCCTGGCTGCACCGTTAATACACAATCACGCCGGGCAGAGCATCCGGCGTTTAACCTCTGACGTTTCCTCTTACAGAAGGCGGGCGCTGGTAACAGCGACCCGATACCCTATGAGCATCTCTCTGACAACAAAACTCAGTTACGGATTTGGAGCGTTCGGTAAGGATTTCGCCATCGGTATTGTGTACATGTACCTGATGTATTACTACACCGACGTGGTGGGATTATCGGTGGGCGTCGTCGGAACCTTGTTCCTGGTGGCAAAAATATGGAACGCGTTTAACGATCCGGTGATGGGGTGGATAGTGAATGCCACCCGGTCGCGTTGGGGAAAATTTAAACCCTGGATCTTACTCGGTACGCTGGCGAACTCGTTGGTGCTGTTTTTGCTTTTTAGCGCACATCTGTTTGAGGGTACTGCGCAGGTCGTATTTGTTTGCGTGACGTATATTTTATGGGGGATGACCTACACCATTATGGATATTCCATTCTGGTCGCTGGTCCCCACGATTACGCTGGATAAACGCGAACGTGAACAACTGGTGCCGTTCCCTCGTTTTTTCGCCAGCCTTGCCGGGTTTGTTACCGCAGGCGTGACGCTACCCTTTGTAAACTATGTTGGCGGCGCGGATCGCGGGTTCGGTTTTCAGATGTTTACGCTGGTGCTGATCGCATTTTTTATTGTTTCTACCCTCGTAACCTTGCGCAATGTGCATGAAGTGTATTCCTCTGACAGCGAAGCTACCGCAGACAGCACCCGGCTGACGCTGAAATCAATCCTTGCGCTTATCTACAAAAACGATCAGCTTTCCTGCCTGCTGGGGATGGCGCTGGCTTACAACGTGGCGTCCAATATCATTACAGGTTTTGCGATTTACTACTTCACCTACGTGGTGGGTGATGCTGACCTTTTCCCATACTACCTCTCCTATGCCGGAGCAGCTAACTTGCTGACATTGATTCTCTTTCCCCGTCTGTCAAAGGCGCTTTCTCGCCGGGTACTGTGGGCTGGCGCTTCGGTTATGCCAGTTCTCAGCGCAGGCGTATTGCTGATTATGGCTCTGGGGGCATTCCACAATACTTTCCTGATTGTTACCGCAGGGATCCTTCTGAACATTGGTACGGCGCTGTTCTGGGTTCTGCAGGTGATTATGGTGGCGGACACCGTAGATTACGGTGAATACAAGTTTAACGTCCGCTGCGAGAGTATTGCCTATGCCGTGCAGACAATGGTGGTCAAAGGTGGCTCGGCGTTTTCCGCTTTCTTTATTGCGGTGGTGCTGGGATTGATTGGTTATGTTCCGAATGCGACGCAATCTGCTGAGACCATCCTCGGCATGCAGTTCATCATGATCGCGCTGCCCACGCTTTTTTTCGTTGTGACACTGGTGCTCTATTTCCGTTACTACCGGTTGAATGGCGATATGCTGCGTAAGATTCAGATCCACCTGCTGGATAAGTACCGAAAAGTGCCGTCGCCCGTCAAACAGTCGAATACTCCGGAGATTCCGGTGGTAGTAGCCAGCGATGTGAAGGCCTAGCTATGGAGTGGCATTCCTGGATTGGCTATCTGGCGGCAACGCTGACGACGCTCTCTTTTTTGCCGCAGGCGATTAAGGTTGTTACCACCCGCAACACGCAAGGCATCTCCGGTTTGATGTATGTGATGTTTGTGTGCGGGCTGGTGTTGTGGCTGGCTTATGGGTTATTGATTGAAGATACCGCTGTCAGCATGGCGAACTTTCTGACACTGTTGTTCGCCTTGCCGATTCTGGTTATCAAGTATCGCAGTAGGTAGCGCAGATTGCCGGAGAAGCGTTAGCGCTCTCCGGCCGTTTTCAACTGCCGATTGTGCCAGCCCGCCAACGCGAGGATCGTTGTTAACGCACCGAGCAGGGCGCAGAACATGTCCGACTGGGTATCCCACGGGTCACCCTGCGTGCCAAGGAAGTCTTCCGCACCTTGTCCCATTGCCAGCGCTGCCCACCACTCGATCAGTTCATACATTGCGCTAATCGCCAGGGCTACGCAGCAGACTAAAAATGCCAGCATCTTACGACCACGGACAATATTGCCACGCACTAAAATCTCTCTTGCCGTCAGGGCTGGTACCAGCCCCTGGAAGAAGTGACCCAACTTGTCATAGGGGTTACGACTGAGATCCAGCCATTCCTGAACCTGAAAACCGACGGGAACTTTGGCGTAGGTATACATCCCGCCTACCATCAGAATGATGGCGTGCAAGAAAATCAACGTATAAAGCAGCGGCGTCAATGGATACTGCTTCATGGTAGCCAGCAACAGCGGGACGACAATAATGACCGGCGTGACTTCCATCAGCCAGGTGATTTTCTCCGAGGCAGAGATACCGGTGTAGATAAGGATCAGCGCCAGGAACACTGCGCCAGTGTGCAAGATTGTGGGGTTCAGAGTGCGGAGCATTGCGAATTCACACGTAATGGAAAAGGCCACTATTCCCTGTGAACGGCAAAAATTCAATACCAGTAAATGGGGGGATAAAGTTGGCCCGGGGGGATCGCTGGACTGACGCCAAAAATTTAGTGCCAGTCCAGTGCCGGGCCGAATGGGTTACTTCGCGCAGTTAGCGCATTGTTTGCTGACGATTTGCTGGAAGAAATCGTTGCCTTTGTCATCGACCAGGATGAAAGCAGGGAAATCTTCTACTTCGATTTTCCAGATAGCTTCCATTCCCAGCTCCGGGTATTCCACGCATTCCAGATGCTTAATGCTCTGCTGCGCCAGTACCGCTGCCGGACCACCGATGCTGCCTAAGTAGAAGCCGCCGTGTTTGTGGCAGGCGTCAGTCACCTGCTGGCTACGGTTACCTTTCGCCAACATGATCATGCTGCCGCCGTGAGACTGCAACAGGTCAACGTAGGAGTCCATACGACCCGCGGTGGTTGGGCCTAATGAACCCGACGGATAGCCTGCAGGCGTTTTGGCCGGACCCGCGTAGTAGATCGGATGATCTTTCACGTACTGCGGTAAACCTTCGCCGGACTCAATACGTTCTTTTAACTTCGCGTGGGCAATGTCACGACCGACAATGATAGTACCGCTCAGTGACAGACGAGTAGAAACCGGGTACTGAGAGAGCTGAGCGAGGATCTCTTTCATCGGGCGGTTAAGGTCAACTTTAACCACTTCACCTTCACCCGCCTGGCGCAGAGATTCCGGAATGTACTGACCTGGGTTATGTTCCAGTTTTTCAATCCAGATCCCTTCGCGGTTAATCTTGGCTTTAATATTACGGTCTGCGGAGCAAGAAACGCCCATACCAACCGGGCAGGATGCGCCGTGGCGAGGCAGGCGGATCACGCGGATATCATGTGCGAAGTATTTCCCGCCAAACTGAGCGCCAAGGCCGAGTTTCTGCGCCTCGATCAGCAGTTCCTGTTCCAGTTGGAGATCGCGGAACGCCTGGCCGTGAGCATTACCTTCAGTCGGCAGCGCGTCATAGTAGTGTGTGCTGGCCAATTTCACCGTTTTAAGGGTACTTTCCGCTGACGTCCCGCCAATGACGAATGCGATGTGATACGGCGGGCAAGCTGCAGTACCCAGCGTGCGCATTTTCTCAACCAGGAAGTTTTTCAGTTTTCCGGGAGTCAGCAGCGCTTTGGTTTCCTGATACAGATAGGTTTTGTTGGCTGAGCCGCCGCCTTTGGCCACGCACAGGAATTTGTATTCGTCACCGTCCACGCTGTACAGATCGATTTGTGCGGGCAGGTTGGTGCCGGTATTCACTTCTTTGTACATATCCAGCGCCGCGTTTTGCGAGTAGCGCAGGTTATCTTCAATATAGGTATTAAATACGCCTTTGGAGAGGGCCGCTTCATCGCCGCCGCCGGTCCAAACGCGCTGACCTTTTTTACCCATGATAATTGCCGTACCGGTGTCCTGGCAGGTTGGCAACACGCCTTTGGCGGCGATTTCGGAGTTTCTCAGGAACTGCAGCGCTACGTACTTATCGTTCTCGCTGGCTTCGGGATCATGGAGAATTGAGGCGACTTGCTGTTGGTGTTCTGGGCGGAGCATGAAGGAGGCATCGTGGAAGGCTTGTTGGGCCAGTAGCGTAAGTGCTTCAGGAGCTACTTTCAGGATTTTTTCGCCTTCAAACTCGCCGACACTGACGTGATCGGATGTCAGCAGGTAGTACTCAGTTTTGTCTTCCCCCAGTGGGAAAGCCGCCTGGTAAGTGAATTCAACTTTTGACATTTGCTTCCAGCCTTTTCATTTTTCTCAGGAATTTTAAAATTCTCTGTGTCTTAATGGTGGCGTGCCGTACCAACGCGGACGGCACGCGAACTGTGATTACAGGAAACCGTACATTGCGGCGAAGATCCAACCAAAGACACAGGATACGCTTACGCCGATCAAACCAGGCAGAATGAAGCTGTGGTTGATAACGAAGCGGCCAATGTGGGTGGTGCCAGAGCGGTCAAACTGAATAGCCGCCAGGTCGCTCGGGTAGGTCGGCAGAATGTAGTAACCGTAACATGCCGGAGCGGAAGCCACGATGTACGCTGGATCAACCCCGATTGCCAGTGCGACCGGAACAATCGCTGCCAGCGCTGCTGCCTGGGAGTTTACAAATTTGGATACCAGCAGCAGAACAATTGCATAGGCCCACGGATACTCTTTCACCATATTGCCCAGCACACCTTCGATTTCTGTCATGTGTGCGCCGAACATTGTTTCGGCCATCCAGGCAATACCGTACACCGCCACAATCGCGATCATACCGGAACGGAAGACTTCGTTTTTAGATATTGAAGCGGGATTGGTCTTCGTCAGGATAATAATCAGCGCACCGGTCAGCAGCATGAACATCTGGATAACCAGCACCATTGACAGTGGTTTGCCGCTAAAGGTAGGGCGCAGCTCAGAGAACGCGCCGAGTACGGCAACAACGGCGATAGCGGCAAGGAAGATCCACATGGCCAGCCAGTTGCTTTTCGGCAGCTTTTTGTCTAACAGCGTGGCGGTATCGCCATACACATAGTTGTGGTTTTCAGGTACAGAAATGAACTTCTGGAACTCTTCATCTTTATCCAGATCTTTACCACGGAACCAGCTGAAGATACCGATCGCCAGGATACCCAACAAGGTAGACGGGATGGTGATGCTGAGCAGGTCGAGGAATTCGAGATGCTTGCCTTCAAACGTTACGTTACCCAGCATTGCTACCAGTGACACAACGGCTACAGAAACCGGGCTGGCGATAATCCCCATCTGCGCACCGATAGAACTCGCCGCCATCGGACGTTCCGGGCGAATATTGTTCTTAATGGCAACGTCATAAATGATTGGCAGGATGGTGTATACCACGTGCCCTGTACCGCAGAGAATCGTCAGGGTGCAGGTAACGAAAGGTGCGACGATGGAAACATATTTTGGGTTACGGCGCAGCAGCTTTTCAGCGATTTGCAGCATAACGTCAAGACCGCCGGAGGCTTGTAAGGTTGCCGATGCGGCCACCACGGCAATAATAACCAGCATGACATCTACAGGTGGTTTACCCGGCTGGAGATGGAAAACGAAAACCAGAATGACCAGGCCGATACCGCCTAATAAACCCAGCGCGATACCGCCCTTTCTGGCACCATAAAACAAACATATTAATATTATGAGAAGTTGTATACTAAATAACATTTTATTTACCCTCGCGAAAAACCCAGTCAATTTTTTGAAAAATGGATCTGTGCCACATTCTTTTTTGCCAGAATAAGCATCAAAAAATGGTCAGTATTCGATATGTCCGTATTTGCGATTAATGTTCAAATGTCTTGCTAGAATTTTTTTTAAAGTTATGGCGATATTTGGTTTTTTCTGTGGCTTTGATCAGAGGAGAGAATCCTCAGGCGATGGGAAGCAGAGCTGAACATGGAGAGCCGCGGTTGACGCTGTAATTTATCTATTTTGCGTTTTCCGCTATTACATGAACCACCGACAGAATGAGTGAGTGGGTTATTTATGTGATCACGGTCACGCCATTTCATGATGTGATGAAGTCGGCGTGCGGATACTTTTATTTGCTCACAAAAATGTACGGTGTCCATGGTACGTAGCATGGTCTCCATTGCTACCAGTCTAGATTTTGTATGTCTGGTTAATTTCAGACTAATCCTTTATGGGTAAAAATACACACTCTGCGAGTTAGATAATACTTAATTAACTTTTGTTAGCGATTTTGAAATTAAAAACAGTGTGATATTTGTCAATATTAAAATAATACATTTAACATGCCGGATACAAATATATTTGATCTAACGCAAATTTATAATTTTGCAGTGTCAGCTGGTGAAATAGGGATTTTTCATTATTTTAATAATTGTTACTTTCAAATAACAAATAATCCCAAGTGTATTTATTGGCAATATTGTTTAAGCAATGAGTAGTGTTCAGCCTGCACGCGATAACGATAAACAGGTCTGCCGGTCACGCCATAATGGATGCTGGTAAATAAGATGTGACAATTGACGAGCCAGATAAGGTATTTACGGCAAGAGACGCGCGAGATATTGACCTCGTTAGCCAGCTCATCCGTGGAGAACTCCTGATCCTGGTGCTCATCAATCCACTGGCACAACGTGCGCAACGTTTGTGGCGTTAATCCTTTGGGTAAGCGCCGCGTTTCTTGTTCATTGGAGGAGCTGCCGTGAATCAACTGGTCAAGCTCAGACTGTTCATAGTACTGATGCTTTTCCATCTCAGTTTTTTTCTGTAGCCAGCCGGTGAGCGCCTCTTCAAACCGGGACGCCTGGAAAGGTTTGATCAAGTAGTCAACGACGCCGTAGTGAAGTGAATCTTTAATGGTGGTGGCATCGGCTGCAGAAGAGATGACGATGACATCGCACTTGCAACCTTCACTGTGCAGAACCGGTAGCAGGTCCAGACCGTTTTCTTTTTGCATATAAATATCTAGCAAAATCAGATCTATATGATGACCGCTATGAAAGATTATCTCTTTTGCTTTCTCCAGCGTGGAGGCTGTGCCGCAGCAGTGAAAACCGGAGAGTTGCGCGACATAACGGCGGTTTAATTCCGCTACCATTGCATCGTCATCGACAATTAAGACATTGATCATCTGCTGGCCCTCTCACCATTCCACGGTAACTGTACAAAAAATTGGGTGAAGATCCCAGGTTCAGACTCGACGGATATATTACCGCCAACGTTTTCAACCTGTTGTTTAACAAGCGCTAAACCTACGCCCCGTTCGGTTCCTTTTGACGAAACGCCCTTCTCAAAGATGTGCTCAATGTTTTCGGGGGCGATCCCCGGACCATCGTCATTCACTTCGCAATGCAACCAGCCGTGTCGATAATGCAAGGATACGCTGATCTCACCACCAGGTTCTTGACCTAGCGCCTCCAGGGCGTTTTCAATCAGATTCCCCAGAACGGTAATCAGCACCGCCACCTGATCTTCGTTGTTATTTTCCGGTAGCTGGCTTTCATTGCTGATGACCAGGCTATGGCCTAAATCAGATGTGCGATTAATCTTACTGAGTAAAAATCCTGCGATCACCGGAGATTTTATTTTTCCTAACAGTGAGCCAATTTCTTCCTGATAATTGTTCGCGGTCTTTAGGATGTAATTTTCAAGCTGCTTATAACTTTTCAGATGCAATAATCCCAGAATCACGTGCAATTTATTCATGAATTCGTGGGATCGTTCACGAAGTGCATCGGCATAGTTGACCATACCGTCCAGGCGTTGCATTAACTTTCGGACTTCAGTCTTATCTCTGAAGGTTGAAATGGCGCCGATGATTTTACCGTTGCTGAGTACCGGGACTGTGTTAATTAAGAGTAGCCGATCCTTCACCATGATCTCTTCATCGCGGCGCGGCGTTCCGTCATGTAGTACCTGTGAAAAATCGACCACCTGTGACCACGCATGGCTGAGCGTGGAGAGCTGGGCATCATCTTGTGATTTGTGATAATCCAGCAGCTCCTGCGCCGCCTGGTTAATCAGCGTCACTTCACCGCACTCGTCAACGGCAATGACACCTTCCTTTATAGAGTGCAGCATTGCCTGGCGTTGTTCGAACAGATTGGAGATTTCATAAGGTTCCAGACCAAACAGAATGCGTTTGAGGACCTTAACGAATATCCATGTGCCGAGCAGCCCAACCAGCACGCCAAATAAGATTGACCAGATGATGCTGCCGCGGCTGTTATTGATCTGTTCAGCAACTCTGCTTAGCTCAAGACCGATCGCTACCACGCCAATTTGCTGGTGATGTTCGTCATATATAGGGGTGAATACCCGCAGGGCTTTAGCCAGAAACCCGCGATTAATGGCGACATTCTCTTTACCTTGCAGGGCCAGCAAAATGTCATCGCCTTTAAATGGCTGGCCGATTCGCTGTGCTTCGGGATGGGAGTAACGAATGCTTTGCATATCGGTGACGACGATGAACAAAAAATCGTTGCTCTTATTCACCGCTTGGGCAATCGCCTGAATACCGCTTTCCTCGGGCTTTTTCATTAGTCCCTGGCGGATCTCCGGAGAGTTGGCCAACGTTCGCGCGACGGCAAGCGCTTTACTCGCTAACGCATCGCGCGTCATGTTGCTAATTTGCGAGAAATAAATCAGATGAACGACAAGCAGCACGGAGAAGAGAACTGCACTAACCATGAGGATCACGGTGGTGCCAAGCTTCATCGGGCGTTTGCGTATAGCAGTACGTTGCAGTGAGTGTCTCATCACGGTCCTGGAATCACGGTTTGTGCGGGTATTATCGCCTGATGGGGGGCGTAATTCAAAGGTGGTAGGGATTATGGAGCTTAAGTTGTCAGCCCTTCTTCTTTATATAGCGTAGAGTGAATTTCTTTCTATATAGAAGTTTTCATACCGGTTCTCTCCTTTTTCAGGGACACTGACAGATAATTTGCTTACGATTGTGGATAACTCTGTGCGTAAATGGGTATAAGGCGGGGTTTTGCTGTGGAATGCAGCAGTCAGTCATTTTTCTGTCATTTAAGGGTTGCGGGCCACAGGAAACT
>NZ_JAOWEE010000038.1:0-3362 GCF_030334295.1 Citrobacter sp. Cf088 | reverse complement strand
GAACAGTGGGGATACGTCGGGGCTAAATCGCGCCAGCGCTGGCTGTTTTACGCGTATGACAGGCTCCGGAAGACGGTTGTGGCGCACGTATTCGGTGAACGCACTCTGGCCACACTGGAGCGTCTTCTGAGCCTGCTGTCGGCCTTTGAGGTCGTGGTATGGATGACGGATGGCTGGCCGCTGTATGAATCCCGCCTGAAGGGAAAGCTGCACGTTATCAGCAAGCGTTACACTCAGCGCATTGAGCGACATAACCTGAATCTGAGACAACATCTGGCAAGGCTGGGACGGAAGTCACTGTCGTTCTCAAAATCGGTGGAGCTGCATGACAAGGTCATCGGGCATTATCTGAACATAAAACACTATCATTAAGTTGGAGTCATTACCTAAGTGATGATGGAGCCCAGTAGCCGGAACCGCACATCCACCGTTCACCAGGAAATGAAAAACCCTCTCTGATAAGAAACTCCCTAAGTTCGGTGCTGATGACATTCTCAACCTTTAAGATGTAGTTATTTGTCTCAGCTGCTTCTTTTAATTTCGAGAGTAACTGTCTGAAAAATCCTTTGCCTGGGGTCTTCACTGAAATGGTTGCGACTACCAGTACCGACGAACCGAGGTATGACATTTTTCCCGTCCGGGCACGGATGTATAACTCATCTACTAACTGAAGACCTTGAACCTTCATTGATTTTGAATGAAAGATGCTTTTTTTTGCTTCAACCATTAAGTGAGTGAATGATTGAAGGATCTTATTGATGTCTCTGTCATGACAACTCATATAATCACCAAATTAAATCAGCATAATAAATTGCACAGTGTATAGCGTAACTTTTCAATAAAGTTGATGCTTTGAAATAAAAGCAACAATACATAATCTTTGTGTCTTATTGGCTAAGGTTGTTATGTAATTATCAGAGGTTTTTAATCCTTTCTAAAGATGCTAGATATGCTTCATAGTTATCTCCAAATTTTTTCTTTGCCCGTCTTACTCTCATCTTTTCTGCCAGTTCACTCTTATGCTCGGTCTGGTATTTTTTATTGTTTTGGAGTTTTACACCTGCACCGGAACCGGCAGCATAATTTCTGTTTTTATCGCTAATGCACAACTTGCATTTACTTTTAAGGCCAAACTTACCCTTAAGTTCCTTACCGAATTCTTCGAAGGGTTTAACCTGATTGCATCCTTTACAGCGTTTGCACCCAGAGGGGAGATCTTCATTAGCCATGTCTAGTTCCAGTGGTTAAAGGTAATGAACTGCATTTTACTGCAAACAGGCACTTCCAACCATAAAATCGACTACTTAACCATAATTCAACATAAGGTTCATTAAGCGCACCAAGGTAAGGTGTTGATTGTTAAGGGTTTATCAGGGGGTTCTCTTGACTTGTTGGTATCCTCGGACTCAGGCTGTTACGTATCCTGTGACTAACTGAGCCCCGTCCGTGGTGACCAGTTAACAGATTCTCCAAGGAACCTTGTTAACGCTGCTTTAGCATACTGAGGCTTTGAGTAGTATCTGGGAAACCAGCCATCATAAGTTTGTGTGCCATTGCGCCGGTATTCTGGCCTGACTGACAGCTTACATCCATTACCATCAGTAGAAATACAAAAAGTGTACCCATCAACAGAATCAGAAGTAAGCAGAATGGATGTCATTGGGGATACCTCATTATTGAACTAACCAGAAACTACAATGGTGATCCGACATGGTTTCCTCGATTTTACCGACTGAGCTGTCATATAGCGATACCTTTTATTCTTAGGTTCTCTTGCAGTATTGGCTATCGATTGTCACAATTTAGTCTGGTGGCACTGGTTCATTTTGAATCGCCACGGGTTTAACAGACACCTCAGAGTCATTTAAGATGGCTTAAAGAGAGGTGCCCATGAGCGGTAAGCGTTATCCCGAAGAGTTTAAAACTGAAGCAGTCAAACAGGTTGTTGATCGCGGTTATTCTGTTGCCAGCGTTGCAACACGTCTCGATATCACCACCCACAGCCTTTACGCCTGGATAAAGAAGTACGGTCCAGATTCTTCCACTAATAAAGAAGAGTCAGATGCTCAGGCCGAGATCCGCCGTCTCCAGAAAGAGCTGAAGCGGGTTACCGACGAACGGGACATATTAAAAAAAGCCGCTGTAGATTCAATCTGTCAATGCAACACCCCTTTCAATTATCTCTTTCGGTGTTTTGAACTTCAGTGTCTTTCTCGGTCTGTTGTTTAGCTGAGCAGCAACCAGATCTAGTTCATGTTGAGTATATTGGGCAAGACATGTCTTTTTAGGAAAGTACTGCCGAATTAGCCCATTTGTGTTCTCATTTGTTCCCCGCTGCCAAGGACTCTGAGGATCGCAGAAGTAAACTTTAACGCCGGTGCTGACAGTAAATTCTAGATGTCTGGCCAGTTCCATTCCTCTGTCCCATGTCAGTGATTTTCTGAGTTCTGACGGTAAACTCAGGAATTTGTCGGTAAGAGCCTGATTTACTGAGACAGAATCTTTGCCCCTGAGTCTAAGGATGATCGTATAACGTGATTTTCGGTCTACAAGTGTGGCTATATGAGAGTTTTTTGTACCTGAGACTAAATCGCCCTCCCAATGCCCCAGAGAGCGTCTGTTATCGATATTTCGGGAACGTTCGTGAATTGGTGTTCCGTTCACTATGTTAATCGTACCTCTTTCGCCTTTGCGGGTATGACGCCTGCCATGGCGAAGGCTATGCGACCGTCGCAGATGCTGTATATTCAGGTGGTGTAGCGCTTCACGGCTACGAAAGTACAGCGTTTTATAAATTGTCTCAGGTGATATTCGCAGCGTTTTTTGACGTGGTTTTGTTCGCCTTAACCATCCTGATATTTGCTCTGGAGACCATTTCATCTCCAGCTTTTCCAGAACAAGCTTTCGCAATGGTAAATTTTGATCCAGTAAGCACGGTTTTGGCCTTTTCGCCATTCTGTTGGCTCGGTTATTAGCATCAACAGCTTTGTAATAGCGTCTGCCCCGATTACGCTGAACTTCACGTGAGATCGTCGAAGGACTGCGATTCAGCGCAGTAGCTATCGCACGAATGCTCATTTTGGCTGACAAACCAGCTCGTATCTCCTCGCGCTCAGACAGTGTCAGGTGAGCTACAGCCCGCTTACGCTCATGGGGTTTTATGCCGCCAGTATCCCTTAACATAGTGAAGATCGTTCCGGGTTTTGAACCCAGGATATTCGCTATTTCACTGAAGCCTGTTCCGTTCTTCCATAGTTCAAAAACAGAGGCTTTTTCCTCTGCTGTAAATGTTCGTCTCATTCAAAAAACCTCCGCAACCCCATGTTTTCACATAACTGTTGCGTTGACCAATTGAATCTACA
>NZ_JAOWEE010000037.1:0-245485 GCF_030334295.1 Citrobacter sp. Cf088 | reverse complement strand
TTCTTTAAGGTAAGGAGGTGATCCAACCGCAGGTTCCCCTACGGTTACCTTGTTACGACTTCACCCCAGTCATGAATCACAAAGTGGTAAGCGCCCTCCCGAAGGTTAAGCTACCTACTTCTTTTGCAACCCACTCCCATGGTGTGACGGGCGGTGTGTACAAGGCCCGGGAACGTATTCACCGTGGCATTCTGATCCACGATTACTAGCGATTCCGACTTCATGGAGTCGAGTTGCAGACTCCAATCCGGACTACGACATACTTTATGAGGTCCGCTTGCTCTCGCGAGGTCGCTTCTCTTTGTATATGCCATTGTAGCACGTGTGTAGCCCTACTCGTAAGGGCCATGATGACTTGACGTCATCCCCACCTTCCTCCAGTTTATCACTGGCAGTCTCCTTTGAGTTCCCGACCGAATCGCTGGCAACAAAGGATAAGGGTTGCGCTCGTTGCGGGACTTAACCCAACATTTCACAACACGAGCTGACGACAGCCATGCAGCACCTGTCTCAGAGTTCCCGAAGGCACCAAAGCATCTCTGCTAAGTTCTCTGGATGTCAAGAGTAGGTAAGGTTCTTCGCGTTGCATCGAATTAAACCACATGCTCCACCGCTTGTGCGGGCCCCCGTCAATTCATTTGAGTTTTAACCTTGCGGCCGTACTCCCCAGGCGGTCGACTTAACGCGTTAGCTCCGGAAGCCACGCCTCAAGGGCACAACCTCCAAGTCGACATCGTTTACGGCGTGGACTACCAGGGTATCTAATCCTGTTTGCTCCCCACGCTTTCGCACCTGAGCGTCAGTCTTTGTCCAGGGGGCCGCCTTCGCCACCGGTATTCCTCCAGATCTCTACGCATTTCACCGCTACACCTGGAATTCTACCCCCCTCTACAAGACTCTAGCCTGCCAGTTTCGGATGCAGTTCCCAGGTTGAGCCCGGGGATTTCACATCCGACTTGACAGACCGCCTGCGTGCGCTTTACGCCCAGTAATTCCGATTAACGCTTGCACCCTCCGTATTACCGCGGCTGCTGGCACGGAGTTAGCCGGTGCTTCTTCTGCGAGTAACGTCAATCGTTGCGGTTATTAACCACAACGCCTTCCTCCTCGCTGAAAGTACTTTACAACCCGAAGGCCTTCTTCATACACGCGGCATGGCTGCATCAGGCTTGCGCCCATTGTGCAATATTCCCCACTGCTGCCTCCCGTAGGAGTCTGGACCGTGTCTCAGTTCCAGTGTGGCTGGTCATCCTCTCAGACCAGCTAGGGATCGTCGCCTAGGTGAGCCGTTACCCCACCTACTAGCTAATCCCATCTGGGCACATCCGATGGCAAGAGGCCCGAAGGTCCCCCTCTTTGGTCTTGCGACGTTATGCGGTATTAGCTACCGTTTCCAGTAGTTATCCCCCTCCATCGGGCAGTTTCCCAGACATTACTCACCCGTCCGCCACTCGTCACCCAAGGAGCAAGCTCCTCTGTGCTACCGTTCGACTTGCATGTGTTAGGCCTGCCGCCAGCGTTCAATCTGAGCCATGATCAAACTCTTCAATTTAAGTTTGATGCTCGTGAATTAAACTTCGTAATGAATTACGTATGTTCACTCAGAGACTTGGTATTCATTTTTCGTCTTGCGACGTTAAGAATCCGTATCTTCGAGTGCCCACACAGATTGTCTGATAAATTGTTAAAGAGCAGTTGCGACGCGCTTTAGCGCTCTGTCGCGAGGTGGCGTATATTACGCTTTCCTCTTTCAGAGTCAACCCTCATTTTCAGGTTTTTCTCTTCAACCGAACCGGCTGTTTGTGTGAAGTGATTCACATCCGCCGTGTCGATGGAGGCGCATTATAGGGAGTCGACTCAGGAAGACAAGCGGAAAAATGCATTTTTATTTCAACCGCTCATCTTTTGCCCACAACGCTTACTTTTGCTGCTTTTTTATCGCCATTGGCAGGTCTGCCAGACTATTTATGACCAAATCTGCCGCATTTTCTGCTTCCGGTGTGACGGGTTTGCCTGTGCGCACCAATACCTTCGTGCCAACATTTGCAGCTGCCGCCGCCTGCATATCTTCAATTTTGTCGCCTACCATATAAGAAGCGGCCATATCGATGTGCAAGAAGTCTCGGGCGGAGATAAACATGCCAGGATGCGGTTTACGACAGTCGCAGACCTGACGATACTCTTCCACGGTGCCCTGTGGGTGATGCGGGCAGTAGTAGATGCCATCCAGCTCAACATCGCGATCGGCCAGCGACCAGTCCATCCATTCGGTCAACGTTTCAAACTGCGCCTCAGTAAATTTACCACGCGCGATACCAGACTGGTTCGTCACAATAATGAGCGCGTAACCCATCTTTTTAAGTTCACGCATGGCATCAATAACGCCGTCGATAAACTCAAACTCGTCGATCTCATGTACATAACCGTGGTCCACATTAATGGTACCGTCACGGTCGAGAAAAATTGCGGGTACAGACTTTGCCACCTTTTATAGCTCCTGAATAAGGCATGTGGCTCTAGTATCGCATGTTTCAGCGGGCAAGAAAGTGCTCATCGCGCAAAGCCTGATTGATTTAGACGTCTGGATGCCTTAACATCCATCTTGTTGACGGCTTCGACCGTACCTGACAGACGAAAATGCCACGGCTAACTTAATTACGATAATAAATAACCAATGATTAAACTTTCGAATATCACCAAAGTGTTCCAGCAGGGGACTCGCACCATTCAGGCGTTAAATAACGTCAGCCTGCATGTTCCTGCCGGGCAGATTTATGGCGTTATTGGCGCCTCCGGTGCCGGTAAAAGTACGCTCATCCGCTGCGTTAACTTACTTGAACGCCCAACCGAAGGCAGCGTTCAGGTCGGCGGTCAGGAACTCACGACGCTTTCTGAGTCAGAGCTGACCAAAGCTCGCCGTCAAATCGGCATGATTTTCCAACACTTTAACCTGCTCTCTTCCCGCACCGTGTTTGGCAACGTCGCGCTGCCGCTGGAACTGGATAACACGCCAAAAGAAGAGATCAAACGCCGTGTAACAGAACTGTTGGATTTGGTTGGTCTTGGTGACAAGCACGATAGCTACCCGGCCAATCTTTCCGGTGGACAAAAACAGCGTGTGGCGATCGCCCGTGCGCTGGCAAGCAATCCCAAAGTGCTGCTGTGTGATGAAGCCACCAGCGCACTCGATCCGGCAACGACCCGCTCGATTCTGGAATTATTGAAAGACATTAACCGTCGTCTGGGACTTACCATTCTGCTGATAACCCATGAGATGGACGTTGTAAAACGCATTTGTGACTGCGTGGCGGTCATCAGTAATGGTGAACTGATCGAACAGGACACCGTTAGCGAAGTGTTCTCACACCCGAAAACGCCGCTGGCACAGAAATTTATCCAGTCCACGCTGCACCTGGATATCCCGGAAGATTATCTGGAACGGTTAAAAGCCGAGCCAGAAGCAGACAGTGTGCCAATGCTGCGCATGGAATTCACCGGTCATTCCGTTGATGCGCCATTGCTCTCTGAGACGGCCCGTCGCTTTAACGTGAATAACAACATTATTAGCGCGCAGATGGATTACGCCGGCGGTGTGAAATTCGGCATCATGCTGACTGAAATGCACGGCACACAGGAAGATACACAAGCAGCCATCAACTGGTTGCAGGAACACCATGTAAAAGTAGAGGTACTGGGTTATGTCTGAGCCGATGATGTGGCTGCTGGTTCGCGGCGTATGGGAAACGCTGGCAATGACCTTTGTGTCCGGTTTTTTTGGTTTTGTGATCGGTCTGCCGGTTGGCGTGTTGCTGTACGTAACGCGTCCGGGGCAAATCATTGAGAACGCGAAGCTCTACCGTACGCTCTCTGCGCTGGTGAACATTTTCCGTTCCATCCCGTTCATCATCTTATTGGTGTGGATGATTCCGTTCACCCGCATGATCGTAGGCACCTCTATCGGACTGCAGGCCGCTATCGTCCCGCTGACCGTCGGCGCCGCGCCGTTTATCGCCCGTATGGTGGAAAACGCGCTGCTCGAAATCCCGACCGGGCTAATAGAAGCCTCTCGTGCGATGGGCGCCACGCCGCTGCAAATTGTACGTAAGGTATTACTGCCAGAAGCGCTGCCAGGACTGGTCAATGCGGCCACCATCACTCTTATCACGCTGGTTGGTTACTCCGCGATGGGCGGTGCCGTCGGTGCCGGTGGTCTTGGGCAGATTGGCTATCAGTACGGTTACATTGGCTACAACGCTACCGTAATGAATACAGTGCTGGTATTGCTCGTCGTTCTGGTTTATTTAATTCAGTTATCCGGCGATCGCATCGTCCGGGCTGTCACGCACAAATAACGTTGCACACAACACTAAAAACTCATTAAGAAAAGGAAATAAGCATGGCGTTCAAATTCAAAACCTTTGCGGCAGTTGGAGCCCTGATCGGTTCTCTGGCACTTGTGGGTTGCGGTCAGGATGAAAAAGATCCTAATCACATCAAAGTGGGCGTTATTGTTGGCGCAGAGCAGCAGGTTGCAGAAGTCGCGCAGAAAGTAGCTAAAGAAAAATACGGTCTGGACGTTGAGCTGGTCACGTTTAACGATTACGTTCTGCCTAACGAAGCGCTGAGCAAAGGCGATATCGATGCTAACGCCTTCCAGCACAAACCGTACCTGGATCAGCAGATCAAAGATCGCGGTTACAAGCTGGTTGCTGTAGGCAATACTTTTGTTTACCCGATTGCGGGCTATTCCAAAAAAATCAAATCACTGGATGAGCTGCAGGACGGTTCACAGGTCGCGATTCCAAACGACCCGACTAACCTTGGCCGTTCCTTGCTGCTGCTGCAAAAAGTGGGCTTAATCAAGCTGAAAGATGGTGTTGGCCTGCTGCCGACCGCGCTGGACGTGATTGAAAACCCGAAAAATCTGAAGCTGGTTGAACTGGAAGCGCCGCAGCTGCCGCGTTCTCTGGACGATGCTCAAATCGCACTGGCGGTCATCAACACCACCTACGCCAGCCAGATCGGCCTGACCCCGGCAAAAGACGGTATCTTTGTTGAAGATAAAGATTCTCCGTACGTAAACCTGATCGTGACGCGTGAAGACAACAAAGATGCTGAGAACGTGAAGAAATTCGTTCAGGCATATCAGTCTGATGAAGTGTACGAAGCAGCAAACAAAGTCTTTAACGGCGGTGCTGTTAAGGGCTGGTAATTTTAGGCTGTTTACAGAATATGTAATATCATCAGGACGGGCGCTTGCCCGTCTTGTCATTTATGCAAGCACCTGATTCAATATCTGACGTTTAGATCATTCATTGAGGAAATATTATGCGTGCTTTACCGATCTGTTTAGTAGCACTCTTGCTGAGCGGCTGTTCTATGTTAAGCAGATCCCCTGTTGAACCCGTTCAAAGCACCGCAACCCCGCCGAAAGCGGAGCCGGAAAAACCGAAAGCACCGCGCGCGACGCCGGTAAGAATCATTACTAACGCTGAAGATTTAGTAGGCAAGCCGTTCCGCGATCTTGGCGAAGTTAGCGGTGAATCCTGCCAGGCATCCAACCAGGATTCCCTTCCGAGCATTCCAACCGCGCGCAAACGCATGCAGATTAACGCATCAAAAATGAAAGCTAATGCGGTATTGCTGCACAGTTGCGAAGTGACCAGCGGAACACCGGGTTGCTATCGTCAGGCGGTTTGCATCGGTTCTGCACTGAACATTTCGGCGAAATGAGCCATTTTCAGTTCGAGCAAATAGGCGTTATCCGCTCACCATATAAAGAAAAGTTCGCCGTTCCACGCCAGCCAGGTCTGGTGAAAAGCGCCTGCGGCGAACTACATTTGCTCGCACCTTATAACCAGGCCGATGCCGTTCGCGGCCTGGAAGCCTTCAGTCATTTGTGGGTGATTTTTGTTTTTCACCAGACAATGGAAGGTGGATGGCGTCCGACCGTGCGCCCTCCCCGTCTTGGTGGCAACGCCAGAATGGGTGTCTTTGCCACACGTTCAACGTTTCGTCCTAACCCTGTTGGCATGTCGTTGGTAGAGCTGCGGGGCATCCGCTGCCATAAAGAGCACGTAATCCTCGAACTCGGTGGACTGGACCTTGTTGACGGAACGCCAGTAGTGGATATTAAGCCGTATCTGCCGTTTGCCGAATCGCTGCCTGATGCTCGCGCCAGCTATGCCCAGGACGCACCTCAGGCCAGCGTCGAGGTGACGTTCAGTGAAGATCTCGCGGAGCAGCTACCAAAGCTCGAACAACGTTACCCGCGTCTTCGTCAGTTTATTACCGAAGTGCTGGCGCAGGATCCGCGTCCTGCCTACCGTAAAAATGAGGAAGAAGGCAAAACCTACGCCGTCTGGCTGCTGGACTTTAACGTCCGCTGGCGCGTCACACCGTCAGGATTTGAGGTCTTTGCTCTGGAAGCCCGCTAATTTGCGTCGCGTACTCTTTTGACATCCCTTTCTCGCTGGTAAACTAAACCACTTTTGTTTTGTGCCAGGCTCGTTTTGAGCCTGTTCGATCGTTCAACTGGAACCGTAACAACATGCGTACTAGCCAATATCTGCTCTCCACTCTGAAGGAGACACCTGCCGACGCCGAAGTCATCAGCCACCAGCTGATGCTGCGCGCCGGGATGATCCGCAAGCTGGCCTCCGGGTTATATACCTGGCTGCCGACCGGCGTGCGCGTCCTGAAAAAAGTCGAAAATATCGTGCGTGAAGAGATGAACAACGCCGGTGCGATCGAGGTGTTGATGCCGGTCGTTCAGCCTTCTGAACTGTGGGAAGAGAGCGGCCGTTGGGAACAATACGGCCCGGAACTGCTGCGTATTGCTGACCGTGGCGATCGTTCGTTCGTCCTCGGCCCAACGCATGAAGAAGTGATCACCGACTTGATCCGTAACGAGCTGAGCTCTTACAAACAGCTGCCGCTGAACTTCTATCAGATCCAGACCAAATTCCGTGACGAAGTCCGTCCGCGTTTCGGCGTGATGCGTTCCCGCGAATTCCTGATGAAAGATGCCTACTCTTTCCACACCTCTCAGGAATCCCTGCAGGAAACCTACGATGCGATGTACGCTGCGTACAGCAAAATCTTCAGCCGTATGGGGCTGGATTTCCGTGCAGTACAAGCGGATACCGGTTCTATTGGCGGCAGCGCCTCTCACGAATTCCAGGTCCTGGCACAGAGCGGCGAAGACGATGTGATCTTCTCCGACTCCTCCGATTATGCGGCGAACATCGAATTCGCCGAAGCCGTTGCGCCGAAAGAGCCGCGCGCAGCAGCAACTCAGGAAATGACGCTGGTTGATACTCCGAACGCCAAAACCATCGCCGAACTAGTTGAGCAGTTCAACCTGCCTATCGAAAAAACCGTGAAAACCCTGCTGGTGAAAGCGGTTGAAGGCAGCAGCTACCCGCTGGTCGCCCTGCTGGTTCGTGGCGATCACGAGCTGAACGAAGTCAAAGCGGAAAAACTGCCGCAGGTTGCCAGCCCGCTGACCTTTGCCACCGAAGAAGAAATTCGTGCGTTGGTAAAAGCAGGTCCTGGCTCGCTCGGTCCGGTGAATATGCCGATTCCGGTGGTTATCGACCGTACCGTTGCAGTAATGAGCGATTTCGCTGCCGGTGCCAACATCGACGGTAAACACTATTTCGGTATCAACTGGGATCGCGACGTAGTCACCCCGGAAGTTGCAGACATCCGTAACGTGGTCGCCGGCGACCCGAGCCCGGACGGCAAAGGTACGCTGATGATCAAACGCGGTATCGAAGTCGGCCACATCTTCCAGTTGGGTACCAAGTACTCTGAAGCGATGAAAGCCGCCGTACAGGGCGAAGATGGTCGTAACCAGATCCTGACCATGGGTTGCTACGGTATCGGGGTCACTCGCGTGGTTGCTGCTGCTATCGAACAGAACTATGACGATCGCGGCATCGTATGGCCAGACGCCATTGCTCCGTTCCAGGTCGCGATTCTGCCGATGAACATGCACAAGTCCTACCGCGTGCAGGAACTGGCTGAAAAACTGTACGCTGAGCTGCGCGCTCAGGGCATTGAAGTGCTGATGGACGACCGTAAAGAGCGTCCGGGCGTGATGTTTGCCGATATGGAACTGATCGGTATTCCGCACACTATCGTGCTGGGCGACCGTAACCTCGACAACGACGATATCGAATACAAATACCGTCGTAACGGCGAGAAAGAGCTGATTAAAACCGGCGACATCGTCGACTTCCTGGTCAAAGCCATTAAAGGCTAATACCAACAAAAAGGCCCTGATTATCAGGGCCTTTTTTCTATCGATTAATTACACGCTTTACCGGGGATAAATTTCGCGTCTTTATCCGCCATCAACGTTTTCACTTTCTCACCCGTATCCGGGTTTGACTCCAGCGTGAAATGCGCCTCAAGCGTCAGCAATACGGACTGTCCGTTTTCCGCACGCGCAGCTAAATAGTCACGTTCAAGCTGGGCATTATTCGCCACCGGCATCCGTTTACCCGTTGCGCAGTCGGTAAAGATTGCCGCGTCAGCCATATAGAAATACATGCCTCGCATCGGCATTGGCGTCACCGGTAAGCTGGCGGAAACTGGCTGGAGCGTGTAGTTAAACTGTGACTCAATCGGGTTACCTTCACGATCGAGCATTTCCAGCGCCTCGCCTTTAGCCCGGTAGTACGACTTTTCACCTTTGCTGTCGGTCAGCACCAGCTTGTCGGCAGTGCGCGCCCATGTGCCATAAGAGGCAAACGAAGACGGTTCATCCCGCACGCCCTGATAACGTTCGTTCATCACCCATGTACCGTCTTTTTCCAGAAACAGAGAGGTTTCAATCCCTTCACAGTCCGCGCAAGGTAAGATGCCACGCCAGCTTTGCTGCATCGGTTTTAATTCTGCCGCCCGCGTCGGCTGTAGTACTTCAACTTCAGTACGGTTATTACAGCCGATCAAGGAAAAAAGCGTGCATGCAGCGACTACGGACAATATTGCTGTTTTCACTATCAATTCCTTATAAATTTTTATTCCCGCTCGTCAGTCTTGCGTTCGACGAACTCTCCCACGCAGTGCTTTCACTGTGGATTTTTGCGCCTTCGATGACAACCTGCGCTCTTTCGAGGCGCGTGTAGGGCGAGTTGCCTGTCGGCTTTTTTGCACTGCGGTTAATTCTTTTATCACCGCTACCAGCCGGGAGATTGCCGCTTCCCGATTAAGTTCCTGGCTACGGTATTCCTGCGCCTTAATGATAATAACGCCATCACCGCTAATCAGATGATGGCTGGCGGCAAGCAAACGTTCCTTGTAATACTCTGGCAGGCCAGAGGCCCGAATGTCAAAGCGCAAATGGATAGCCGTCGAGGTCTTGTTAACGTGCTGACCGCCCGCGCCCTGCGCCCGAATCGCCGTGATTTCCAGCTCATTATCAGGGATAGAGACGTTTCGGGAGATAACAATCATGAACGCGGCTGCCACGCGGTCAGATGAATTTCCAGATTGTTCTGAGAGTCAGACAGCCAGATAGCACCGTCCTGGATAGTTGCCTGCAGCGCCATTGTACGACCTGCAAAATCACTCAGTTGCGCCAGTTGTTCATCATCCAGATACCACACGGTCAGATTTTTAAACTGCGCGCACTTGTTCTGATTTTGCTGCCACCAGCTCTGAGCCGCACGGCTGTTGTAAGCAAACAGGGCAACCTCTCCAGACTGGGTACAGGCTTTTTTAATACGGCGCTCATCCGGCAGACCCAGCTCAATCCAGAGATCGATACCCAGATGGTCGTTACGCAGCCATGCTTCAGGCTCGTCTTCCGCACTCAGACCACGCGTGAACTGCAGCCGTTCATCGGCATATTTGATCCAGGCCAGCAGGCGCAACATCATGCGCTCCTGGGTTTCAGAGGGGTGACGCGCCAGCGTCAAGGCCGCGTCAAGGAACTGGTTGCGGTCAAGATCCGCTACGTTGACGACGGCTTTATAAATTGTCGCTTTAAGCGCCATGAGAGAACTCCTTTCGAATCAGGCGCACATTGTAGCGAAAACTGCGGCAAAAGGCTGCTAACTGCTCCACTATCAAGGCGCTGATATTGCTTGAATGAGTATGGTATAGTCACCTTGCTAAACAGAGTTTATCTTCGTAGGCTTAGACTTGCATCCACGGTTAAGTCAGAGTGCTGACAGGAGGGCATGTGGAAAAATATTGTGAGTTAATACGCAAGCGGTACGCGGAAATCGCCAGCGGAGACTTAGGGTATATCCCGGATGCGCTGGGTTGCGTATTGAAGGTGCTTAATGAAGTGGCGGCAGACAGCGCCCTTCCAGAGTCGGTCAGGGAAAAAGCGGCGTATGCTGCCGCGAACTTACTGGTGAGCGATTATGTCAATGAATGAAACGTATCAACCCATCAACTGCGATGATTACGACAATCTTGAACTCGCCTGCCAGCACCATTTGTTACTGACGCTGGCGCTAAAAGATGGCGAAGTTTTGCAGGCGAAAGCGAACGACCTGGTTTCACGTAAAAACGTGGAGTATCTGGTCGCAGATGTCGCAGGTGAAACCCGGGAGCTTCGTCTCGACAAAATTGCCAGCTTCAGCCACCCGCAGATCGGTACCGTGGTGGTCAGCGAATCTTAACTTTTTTCGCCTTATCCGGCCTACTTTCCATGTGAAACGTAGGCCTGATAAGCGCAGCGCCATCAGGCATGCCATACCAGACTTACACCTTCTTCACCTTCTGCCGTCCCCTCACGCGTCACGAAAACACCCGCAGCCGAAATCAACGTTTCGCCGTAAAACAGCAGCGGTGTGGTATCTCGTCGCCAGGGCGGGATCCCCTGCTCCTGCCAGATTTTCTTTAATTTCCGTCCGCCGTTACGCCCGACAATATGCAATAACCCTGGCGCTTTAAAACGGATACTGACGACTTCATCCGCTTGTGGCAAGCGCAAATCACCCGCAGAGATTAACTGAACCGAACCCAATCCGGCAGGCAGCGTCAACGGTGTTTTCCACTCTAACCACGGGATAACAGTTTCGCTTTGCCCATCGACTGACTTCACCCACCACAGCTGTGACTGATAACGACGGACCTCGTACTCCCCGAGGCGAAAACTTGGTGACGCATCTTCCCGCGCCAGCGCCACTTCCTGCCAGATACGTTCCAGCCCATCACGGGAAGGCATCGGCGCATTTAACCCCGCCAGCCAGCGACGAAGCAGCGCGGCACGACGCACGCCACTCATCATCATTAATGGCGTCAGTAACAGTGTTCCGCGGGGTGTGATGCAATCGGCTAAATCGCTGGCCAGCAGTTCATCCAGTAAACTCTCCTGCTCAGCGCACAGCGCAGCGCTGCGGGCAACGGCTTGCGCGAAGTGCGGCCAGCGCTGTTGGAGCAATGGGGTAACGCGCAATCTGAGGAAATTGCGATCGTAGGTATCATCCTGATTACTTTCATCTTCAATCCAGCATAATTCATGCTGCTGTGCCCATGCTTCAAGCGCCTCTCGCGTTTGCGCCAGCAGCGGTCGAATCAGCTGGGTTCCGGCAAACGGAGAGCTTTCCCCCATGGCGGAAAGTCCGGCAGGACCACTGCCGCGCTTAAGCGCCAACAGAAAGGTTTCACACTGGTCATCGAGATGCTGTGCGGTCATCAGCACCTCGCCCGGTAGTAAGGTCTGCGCAAACGCCTGATAGCGCGCGCGTCGCGCCTGGGCTTCGATGCCCAGACCATCATCCTCAAGGTATACCCGCTCAACCACCAGCGGCACCTGCCACTGCGCGCATACCGACTCACAGTGCTGTACCCAACTGTCTGCGTGTGGGCTTAATCCGTGATGAATGTGGATTGCGCGTAAAGCAACATCAGGATGCAGCGCTCGCCACTGCACCAACTGATGCAGCAATACGGTGGAATCCAGCCCGCCGCTAAAGGCGACCAGAATCGATTGAGAATTCAGCAGCGAAGTGTTCAGCGTGAGTGTCGTCATGATGGTTACTTACAATGGCATTGCCCGGCACGTTACCGGGCTAACGCCACAATGACAAGCCCTACAGCTCGTACAGTTCGAGGGGTAATCCGTCCGGATCGTTAAAAAACATAAAACGTTTGCCGGTAAACGGATCGATTCGTACCGGCTCGCATTTCACATCATGGCTTTCCAGATGAATTATCGCCTTTTCCACGTCATCTACGCTGAACGCCAGATGACGCAAACCGCAGGCTTCCGGTCGGCTCGGACGGCAAGGTGGAAACGGGAAAGAAAAAAGCTCAATCACATACTGGCCGTTCAATGCCAGATCGCCTTTCCACGAGTCTCTCTCTTCCCGATAGGCTTCGCTCATCAGTGTAAAGCCAAGCACATCGCAGTAAAATGCCTTACTCGCCGCGTAGTCAGTCGCAATAATGGCAATATGGTGAACCTGTTTTAATCCCAGCATAGCGTCATCGCCTCTTTCATTTTTCTGTCAGAACGTTACTCGAACGTCTTGGGGTCAGGCAAGTCGTTATGCCATTTTTAAGACTCTCACGCGATACAGGCCATCCTCACCCAGTTTAGCGCCATGGATATCGGTTTCAAATCCAGGGTAGCGCTGCCCTACCGAGCACAGCATCAGAAGAAAATCGAGGACAGCCCGGCTTTTGGCAGTGATCATTTCCCCGGGCATCAAAAGCGGCACACCGGGAGGATAAGGCAGGATCATATTGGCAGAAACGCGCCCCACCAGTTGATCAAGTGCTACCGTTTCGACCTCACCTTTGATCTGCCGCTGCCAGGCCTGGTGCGGCGTCATTTTCATTTCCGGCAAGGTATCAAATGCCCGCAGCATCAACCCGGAGAGATCGTGCTGGCGGATCAACTGATGGATCCCTTGCGCCAGATCCTGAATACGCATATTGCGATAGAAATCGGGATCTTCAGCATATAGATCCGGCAGCATATTTTTCACACGTAAATTCAGATCGTACGAGCGCTTAAATTCCGTCAGGCCACGTAGCAGCCCCATCGCCCGGGTTTTATCAATACCAATGCTGAACAGGAACAACAGGTTATACGGTCCCGTCTTCTCGACTACGACGCCGCGTTCATCAAGGAATTTCGCCACCAGCGCCGCGGGGATCCCCTCTTCGCTCATATTTCCCTGTTCATCCATTCCCGGCGTCAAAATCGTGACCTTCACCGGGTCAAGGAACATGTGGTCGGCATCAGCATCAACAAATCCGTGCCAGTCTTCACCTGGCGCTACCGGCCAACATTCTGCTTCATCTACCTTTTCCGGCTGCCAGATATCAAAGAACCAACCATCCGACTCTTCACGCAGACGTTGCACTTCTTTACGGAAATGCAGCGCCCGTTCCACCGAACGATTGATTAACCGCTTGCCTGAATTGCCACGCAGCATTGCCGCCGCCGTTTCTATCGACGCCACTATCGGATAGCTCGGAGACGTAGAGGTGTGCATCATAAAGGCTTCGTTGAACGTGTCTTCATCATAGTCGCCCTTAATGTGGATCAGCGAAGCCTGTGACAACGCCGCCAGCATCTTGTGGGTGGACTGGGTTTCAAAAATCACCTTTCCCGGTACCCGTTCGCCGCTCATCCCGCTTTTCCCCTGATAGATCGGATGAAAATGGGTATACGGCACCCAGGCTGAATCAAAATGGATGGAGGGCACATCCAGCGTTTGTTTGATCCAGTTGGTGTTATACAACAGGCCATCATAGGTGGAGTTGGTGATCACCGCGTGGACCGGCCATTGCGCCTGATTGGTTTCCTCAACTTTGCGTTCAATGCTTGCGTGGGTAAATTCCCGACGGGGTATACCGCCGAGGATCCCCAGCGCGTTACGCGTGGGCTTCAGCCAGATTGGCACCACATCACTCATCATCAGCAAATGCGCCAGTGACTTATGGCAGTTGCGGTCAATCAGGAGCGTACTGCCTGCAGGTGCAGCATACATACCGACAATCTTGTTCGATGTCGAGGTGCCGTTGGTCACCATATAGCTCTGCTCGGCACCAAAAGTACGCGCGATATACTCCTCCGCTTCCAGGTGCGGACCGGTATGATCAAGCAATGAGCCCAGTTCGGTTACGGAAATGGACACGTCGGCTTTCAGCGTATTACCGCCAAAGAAATCATAGAACAGGCAGCCGACCGGACTTTTCTGGTACGCCGTTCCCGCCATGTGCCCAGGCGTGCAGAAGGTATACTTCCCTTCCTTCACATAGGTAAACAGCGCTTTGGTGAAAGGAGGCGTGATGTTATCGAGGTATTCGCTGGTGTACTGGCGGATGCGGGTGGCAATGTCTTCAGACTGACCCAGTGCATACTCAAAAAACCACAGCGCCATGCGCAGGTCGTGCGCACTGACATCCATCGTCGAATGGGTATTAATAAAGGCGTAGAGCGGGAGATACTCGTTGAGCTGGTTGATATCGCTGCACAGCTCCAGACTGTATTCATCCCAGTCAAAAATGACGCCGCAAATTCGCGGGTTATGTTCGATAAACTTCAGCAGGTCGACGCTATTCTGCGGCCAGATAATCTGAAACCCCTGCTGCTGCAGCGCACATTCAAGTTCCTTGATGGGCTCATCTTTATAAAAGACGCCATGCGGTCCCATGATGGCAATGATATTCATGCGTTCCTCCTGGAAAAACCTTAGTTAATCATAGCCTGGCCAAACCACAGGTAAAAAAAAGGGCCACAGCATTGTGGCCCTTTTCAGAATTAATGCAGTTTACGCGTAACCGTAGCTCATCAGACGCTGGTAACGACGGTTTTTCAGATCATCTTTGCTTAACACGTCGAGATCGGCGAGATCGGCCAGCAGCTGTGCCTTCAGGGACGCAGCCATTACTTCAGGGTTGCGGTGCGCGCCGCCCAGCGGTTCCGGGATGATAGAGTCAATCAGCTTCAGCTCTTTCAGACGCGGCGCGATAATTCCCATTGCTTCTGCGGCCAGCGGCGCTTTGTCGGCGCTTTTCCACAGAATGGAAGCACAACCTTCCGGGGAGATAACGGAATAGGTGCTGTACTGCAGCATATTCACTTTATCGCCCACACCGATAGCCAGCGCGCCGCCGGAACCACCTTCACCGATAACGGTGCAGATTACCGGCACGCTCAGACGTGACATTTCGCGCAGGTTGCGCGCAATCGCTTCTGACTGACCACGTTCTTCCGCGCCCACGCCCGGGTAAGCCCCTGGGGTGTCGATGAAGGTAATGATCGGCATGTTGAAGCGCTCGGCCATTTCCATCAGGCGCAGCGCTTTGCGATAGCCTTCCGGCGCTGGCATGCCGAAATTACGGCGAATCTTTTCTTTGGTCTCACGGCCTTTCTGATGACCAATGATCATCACCGGACGGCCATCCAGACGCGCAATACCGCCGACAATAGCTTTATCATCCGCATAGGCTCGATCGCCCGCCAGCTCATCAAATTCATCAAACGCCAGGCGGACATAATCCAGGGTGTACGGACGCTGTGGATGGCGCGCCAGTTGGGCTACCTGCCATGCGCCAAGATCGGCGAAGATTTTACGCGTCAGTTCTACGCTTTTTTCACGCAGACGATGCACTTCTTCATCGATGTTAATATCCAGTTTCTCATCCTGACGGCTAACCGCAGTCAAAGAATCGATTTTTGCTTCCAGCTCTGCAATCGGCTGTTCAAAATCAAGGAAATTCAGACTCATAGTATTCCTGTATTAGTCAAACTCCAGTTCCACCTGCTCCGAACCAATAAGGCCACGGAGATCGTTTAGCAAACGATCGCTCGGAGAGACACGCCACGTCGCGCCAAAACGCAACCGCGCACGTGCATCCGCCCTCTGATAGTAGAGATGTACTGGAATTGTCCCCGAGCGGTGGGGTTCCAGAGACTGACGGAGTCGGTTTAAAAGCTGGTCATCAATTTGCCTGTCCGTCAGCGAGATAGCAAGCCCGCGAGCATATTTTTCCCGGGCTTCGTCAATATCCATGACTTCACGGGCCATCATTTTAAGCCCGCCACTGAAGTCATCAAAGCTGACCTGTCCGCTGACGATAAGTATGCGGTCTTTTTCCAGCAATTGCTGGTATTTATCCAGAGCATCGGTAAACAACATAACCTCCAGACGTCCGGAACGGTCATCCAGTGTACAGATGCCGATACGATTGCCGCGCTTGGTGACCATTACCCGCGCAGCAATGACGAGCCCCGCAGCCGTGGTGACTTTACCACGTTCTGTCGGATGCATGTCTTTCAGCCTGTAGCCTCCGACATAGCGCTCAATTTCTTTTAAATACTGGTTGATGGGGTGTCCCGTCAGGTAAAGCCCCAACGTTTCACGCTCACCGTCTAATACCACCTGCTCCGGCCACGGTTGGCAGCTGGCATAGGATTGTTCAATTTGCTCCGGTTCTTCCGCCAGCACGCCAAACATATCGGCCTGACCAATAGCTTCGGCTTTTGCATGCTGATCGGCGGCTTTTAGTGCGTCGTTGAGCGAATTCATCAACGCCGCACGATGCGGGCCAAGGCGATCAAACGCCCCGGACATGATTAGCTTTTCCAGCACCCGGCGGTTAAGTTTTTTGATATCCGTGCGCGCGCAGAGATCAAACAGCTCACGGAAGTAGCCGCCTTCGTTACGCGCCTCAATAATAGCTTCAATTGGCCCTTCACCCACGCCTTTTATCGCGCCGATGCCATAAACAATCTCGCCATCATCATTCACGTGAAAATGGTAAAGCCCGGAGTTGATATCCGGCGGCAGGATTTTGAGCCCCATGCGCCAGCATTCATCCACCAGTCCGACGACTTTCTCGGTGTTATCCATATCGGCGGTCATTACCGCCGCCATAAACTCGGCAGGATAATGCGCCTTCAGCCACAGAGTCTGGTAAGAAACCAGCGCATAGGCAGCGGAGTGCGATTTGTTAAATCCGTAACCGGCGAATTTCTCCACCAGGTCAAAGATTTTCATCGCCAGTTCGCCGTCTACGCCGCGCTTTTTCGCCCCTTCTTCAAAGGTGCCGCGCTGCTTGGCCATCTCTTCCGGCTTTTTCTTACCCATCGCACGACGCAGCATATCCGCGCCGCCAAGGGTGTACCCGGACAACTCCTGGGCAATCTGCATAACCTGTTCCTGATACAGGATAATGCCGTAGGTCGGCTCCAGTACCGGTTTCAGACACTCATGCTGCCATTGTACATCCGGATAGGAAATCTCTTCGCGACCATGCTTACGATCGATAAAGTTATCTACCATCCCCGACTGTAGCGGGCCAGGACGGAACAGAGCCACCAGTGCGATCATATCTTCGAAGCAGTCAGGCTGCAGACGTTTGATCAGGTCTTTCATGCCGCGGGATTCAAGCTGGAAGACCGCCGTGGTCTCCGAGCGTTGCAGCATATCGAAGCTTTTCTTGTCATCCAGCGGGATAGCCGCAATATCCAGCGGTGGCTCACCGTTCTTTTCACGGCGCGCGTTGATCATTTCCAGCGCCCAGTTGATGATGGTGAGCGTACGCAGGCCGAGGAAGTCGAACTTCACAAGACCAGCATATTCCACATCGTTCTTATCAAACTGAGTAACCGGGTGCAGCCCCTGTTCATCGCAGTACAGCGGAGCAAAATCAGTAATTTTGGTCGGTGCGATAACCACACCACCGGCGTGCTTACCGGCGTTACGCGTGACGCCTTCCAGCTTACGCGCCATATCGATCAGCGCTTTAACCTCTTCATCTGCCTCATAGATTTCCGGCAGTTGGGGTTCGGCTTCAAAGGCTTTTGCCAGCGTCATGCCCGGATCGGGCGGTACTAGCTTCGAAATACGGTCAACGAAGCCGTACGGATGCCCCAGTACGCGGCCCACGTCGCGGATAACCGCTTTTGCTGCCATCGTACCGAAGGTAATAATCTGCGAAACCGCATCACGACCGTACATTTCCGCCACGTGCTCGATGACCTGGTCGCGTTTCTCCATACAGAAGTCAACGTCGAAGTCGGGCATTGAGACACGTTCCGGGTTAAGGAAACGTTCGAACAGCAGGTCAAATTCCAGCGGGTCGAGATCGGTAATTTTCAGCGCATAGGCAACAAGTGAGCCAGCACCGGAACCACGTCCCGGGCCGACCGGTACGCCGTTATCTTTCGACCACTGGATAAATTCCATAACGATCAGGAAGTAGCCCGGGAATCCCATCTGGTTGATAACTTTAAGTTCAACTTCCAGACGTTCATCGTAAGGTGGGCGCTTCTGCGCACGAACTTCAGGGTCAGGGAACAAAAATTCGAGACGTTCTTCCAGCCCTTCGCGTGATTTCGCCACAAGGAAATCTTCGGTGGTCATATCGCCGGTCGGGAACTGCGGCAGGAAATATTCGCCCAAACGCACCGTCACGTTGCAGCGTTTAGCTATCTCGACGGTGTTTTGCAGTGCTTCCGGAATATCGGAGAACAGCTCGCACATCTCATCTTCGCTGCGCATGTACTGCTGCGGCGAATAGTTACGCGGGCGTTTCGGGTCATCAAGGGTAAAGCCGTCGTGGATCGCTACGCGGATTTCATGCGCATCGAAATCTCCGGTTTCAAGGAAGCGGACATCGTTAGTCGCCACCACCGGTAGACCACGCGTTTCGGCCAGTGCTACGGCTGCGTGCAGATAATTTTCTTCATCTTGCCTGCCGGTGCGAATCAGTTCGAGGAAATAGCAATTGGGAAAATGTTCTTCGTAAAACGCCACGCACTCGTCAACCAGTGCGTTATTGCCGCGCAGCAGACTTCGTCCGACATCACCCATGCGACCGCCGGAGAGCAAAATCAAACCTTCTTTTAACTCGACCAACCAGTCCCGGTCGATAACCGGTCCTTCTGCGCCATAGCCGCGCTGATAGGCTTTCGAAATCAACAACGTCAGGTTCTGATAGCCGGTATTATTTGCGGCCAGCACGGTAAGCTGCGTGAGTTCATCGCCCAACAGCTCACTGCGGACATGAAAATCTGCGCCAACTATCGGCTTGATACCCGCGCCATGGCCCGCTCCGTAAAACTTCACCAGACCACACAGGTTGGTAAAATCGGTGATCGCCAGCGCAGGCATGCCTAACGCGGCCGCCTTTTTTACCAGCGGTCCGGTTTTCGCCAGCCCATCGATCATGGAGTAGTCGCTGTGCACCCGTAGGTGGACGAAACGTGGTTCAGACATCTTCAGATTCCTTCGACACAAGAATCAGGACGAGAGTCCCAGTGCGCGTTTGACGGGGCCAAAGCTGCGGCGATGGTGCTCAGTCGCACCATGCAGTGCCAATTTTTCCAGATGAAATGCGGTTGGATAACCTTTGTGCTGTGCAAAACCATACTGTGGAAAAACCGTATCCAGCGCCGCCATTTCAGCGTCACGGGTCACTTTTGCCAGAATCGATGCGGCGCTGATCTCCGCCACACGGCTATCACCTTTGACCACCGCCATCGACGGTACCGGTAATGCCGGGCAACGATTGCCGTCAATCAGCACGTATTCGGGCGCAATATGCAGACCCGCAACCGCACGCTGCATGGCCAGCATGGTAGCATGCAAAATGTTCAGTTCGTCGATTTCATGCGGTTCCGCCCGACCCAGGCTCCAGCTTAACGCCTTTTCTTTAATTTCATCAAATAGCGCCAGGCGACGTTTTTCTGACAGTTTTTTTGAGTCGTTAAGACCGATAATAGGGCGAGCCGGATCCAGAATGACGGCAGCAGTGACGACCGCGCCGACCAAAGGGCCGCGTCCGACTTCATCCACACCCGCCACTAAATGCGTATGCGGATACACAAATTCAATCATTGCGCTAACTCCAGGACCGCATCCGCTGCCTGCTCATCAGCATTGCAACGGATCTGCTGGTGCAGTTCACGGAATGTGTCGTGCATCGCATGGCTGGTTTTACCCTTCGCCAGCAACGGCAACAGCGCTTGCGACAGCGCCTGCGGTTCACACTCTTCCTGCAACAGCTCTTTAACCAGTTCTCTTCCCGCCAACAGGTTAGGTAGCGAAACGTAATCAGTCTTCACCAGACGCTTCGCCAGCCAGAAGGTGAAGGGTTTCATACGGTAGCCAACCACCATCGGGCATTTTGCCAGCATACATTCCAGCGCGGCGGTACCTGAAGCCAGCAGTGCGGCGTCGCTGGCCACCATTGCTTCACGTCCCATACCATTGAGCAGATGTACGGAAAGCTCCGGTGCAACTTCCGCTTTAATGCGTTCAAACTGCTCGCGACGTTTGGCATTCACCAACGGCACCACCACTTCGAGATCCGGATAATGCTGGCGTAATAGTTGCGCCGTTTTCAGAAAATCGGCGCTGAGCATCTCCACTTCTGCACCACGGCTTCCTGGCAGTAGCGCCAGGCAGTGAGCGTCATGAGGAATGCCCAGAATATCACGTGCCGCGTTTTTATCCGGGTCCAACGGCATGGCATCCGCCATGGTATGACCGATAAAGCGGCACGGGACGTTAAATTTGTCATAAAACGCTTTTTCGAAAGGCAGAAAGGCCAGCACCATGTTGGTGGATCTGCCTATTTTGAAAACGCGTTTCTGTCGCCACGCCCAGACGGACGGACTGACATAATGAATGGTTTTAATGCCCTGTTTTTTCAAGTTCCCTTCGAGGGTAATGTTGAAATCAGGTGCATCAATGCCAACGAAAACATCCGGCTTTAAGTCGGTGAATCGGCGAGTGAGGTCGGCACGAATATGCAGTAAACGGCGCAGACGTCCGAGCACTTCAACAATGCCCATGACCGCCAGCTCTTCCATTTCGTACCAGGCTTCACAGCCTTCGGCCTGCATCAGCGGACCCGCCACACCAACAAAACGCGCATTGGGAACGCGAGCCTTGAGTGCACGGATTAACCCTGCACCAAGAATATCGCCGGAGGTTTCTCCGGCGACGAGGGCAATCGTTAAAGGACGCTGTTCAGTCATTAACGAATCAGGCCACGCGTTGAGCGCTCAAAGAAGTCGCTGAAAGCCTGAACTTCGGGGTACTGTTTCGCCAGTTCCGCGATTTCTGGTTTCACTTCTTCCAGCGTTTTACCACTACGGTACAACGCTTTGTAGGCGTTACGAATCGCGGTAATCGCTTCGCGGGTGAATCCACGACGCTTCAGACCTTCGATATTGACGCCAAACGGCGTCGCGTGGTTGCCCTGGGCGATAACGTACGGAGGCACGTCCTGGGCTACACCAGAACAGCCGCCAACCATTACATGAGCACCGATGATGCAGAACTGATGCACCGCAGTCATGCCGCCGATGATAACAAAATCATCCAGCGAAACATGTCCGGCAAGCGTGGCGTTATTCGCCAGAATACAGCGGTTTCCTACCGTACAATCATGCGCGACATGCGCATTAATCATCAGTAAGTTATCGCTGCCCACCTTCGTCACTCCACCGCCCTGCACTGTGCCACGATGAATGGTGACGCTTTCGCGGATGCGGTTGCGATCGCCAATTTCCACACGGGTCGGTTCGCCAGCATATTTAAGATCCTGGTTAACTTCACCGATGGAGGCAAACTGATAGATCTCGTTATCGCGACCAATTTTTGTATGGCCATTCACGACAACGTGAGACTTCAGTACGGTACCCTCACCAATTTCAACATGGGGTCCAACAATACAAAATGGGCCAATGTGAGCATTGGCACCAATGCTGGCGCCCTCTTCTACAATGGCGGTCGGGTGAATAAAGGCGGATTTATCAATCACGTATCAGGCCTCCCGGCTACGGGCACACATCATCGTTGCTTCGCACACAACTTTACCGTCGACCAGCGCAACCCCTTTAAAACGGGTCAGGCCACGGCGCGTTTTCTCGAAAGTCACTTCCATGATCATCTGATCGCCAGGCACGACAGGACGCTTAAAGCGTGCTTCGTCAATACCCGCGAAATAATACAGTTCGCCTGGTTCCAGTTTTCCTACGCTTTTAAACGCAAGGATACCGGTAGCCTGTGCCATCGCTTCCAGAATCAATACGCCAGGGAAAATAGGTTTACCCGGGAAGTGGCCCTGAAAGAAAGGCTCGTTAACGGATACATTTTTCACTGCGCGCAGAAAACGACCTTCTTCAAAATCCAGCACGCGATCAACCAGCAGAAACGGAAAACGGTGCGGCAGAAGTTCTAAAATCTCTTCAATATGCAGAGTATGAGTGTTAGTAGTCAAAATACTCTTCCTGTCAAAATATACTAAAAGGCAATAATAACACGGCCTGTCGCAATCGTATGAATGGGACAGGCCGAAAAGTCAGACATGCAAAAACGGTGCTTTAGTCTTGTTGATTAACCTTGCGCTCAATCGCTTTGAGGCGCTTGCTCATATCATCAATATTCATCACCAGTGCAGCTGTTTTACGCCATACCTTATTGGGTTGTAGCGGAATGCCTGAGGAATAGACGCCAGGTTCGGTGATAGGACGCATCACCATACCCATGCCAGTCACCGTGACTTTGTCGCATATTTCCATATGCCCATTGATCACGCTGGCGCCGCCAATCATGCAGTAACGGCCAATCTTCAGGCTACCCGCCATAATGACGCCACCGGCTACTGCCGTATTGTCGCCAATCACAACGTTATGCGCAATCTGGCACTGGTTATCAATGATAACACCATTACCGATCACAGTATCGTCCAGAGCACCACGGTCAATGGTGGTACAAGCGCCGATCTCGACGCGATCGCCGATAATCACGCGACCAAGCTGCGGGATCTTTACCCAGTTACCGCGATCGTTCGCGTAACCAAATCCATCAGATCCAACGACAGTGCTTGACTGGATCAGGCAATTCTCACCGATCTGAATGTCGTGGTAAATCGTCACATTCGCCCACAAGCGTGAACCTGCACCGATTTTAGTATTTTTTCCGACGAAGCAGCCTGCGCCGATAACGACGTTATCACCCAGTTCTACGCCAGACTCAATGACCGCATTTGCGCCCACAGAGACATTATTACCCAGCTTCGCCGTTGCATCGATCACTGCACTCGGTGCAATGTTCTGTGCAGGCTGAGGCGTGGTATCTAGAATTTGCGCCATACGTGCATAGGTCAGATAGGGATTCTTCACTACCAACGCGGCACTTTTAGCAAAAGGAAGATCGTCCTGCGTCATTACTACGGCAGAAGCCTGGCATACGCCTAAGTGTTCACGGTACTTAGGATTCACCATGAACGTGATATTGCCAGTTTGCGCAGATTGCATGGACGCTACGCCGGTGATGACGATATCGCCATCACCGTGTAATTCTGCATCCAACTGCTCTGCTAAATCAGCCAGTCGAATTGAAGGCATTACTTATTTAACCTGTTTCAGTACGTCAGCGGTGATGTCTTTTACATCGCTGCTGTTGTATGCAACGGTGTTTGCGTCAACGACCAGATCGATGCTCTGGCTGCTGGCAACAGATTTCACAGCAGTCTGGATACGAGTAACCAGTTTGCCACGTTCTTCGTTGGAGCGACGCGCACGATCCTGCTCAAAAGCCTGAGCTTTCTGAGAGAAAGTCTGGCGCTGAGCCATAACGTCTTTTTCCAGCTTGGTACGATCGCTACCTGCTTTCATTGATTGCAGACGCTGCATCTTAGATTGCAGATCGGATTCCATACGCTGCAGTTCGCTGGCACGGCCTTTGAACTCGTTTTCCAGCGTAGCAGAAACGCCTGTCTTCTGTGCAACCTGTTGGAACAGGCTACCCATGTTGACGATTGCAATTTTGTCAGCCGCTTGTGCGGACGTTGCCATCGCTAAACCGAGACCTGCAGCTAATAACCACTTTTTCACAATTAACTCCTTACCATCCCATTTGCACCCGAAGGTGCAGTTCTTTGCGTGGCCAGGCAATCCCATGCAAGATCGCCTAAAGTCATCGCTACACTACCACTACATTCCTTTGCGAAGAACAATTACCAGGTTTTACCAATGTTAAACTGGAACTGTTCCGCTTTGTCTCCATCGTACTTCTTGAACGGCTGGGCGTAGGAGAAAACCAACGGCCCCAATGGGGACATCCATTGTAAAGCGATACCCGCTGACATACGGATATTACTTGGATCACTGTAGTCCGGCACACCTATAGCACGTGTTTGAGCGCTATCCTGCCAGTTAGTATCCCAAACGGTACCCATATCCCAGAAGAACGAGGTACGAACCGAGTTGGCATACTTGTCGCTAATGAACGGCGTTGGGGTAATAAACTCCAGGCTGGCGACAGCCATGGCGTTACCGCCCACTGCGTCATCCGATTTACAGTCTTTACCGTCTGCGTTGGAACACTCTTCGTAGTCACTATTATCAGAACCACTGGCGTAAGCACCGTTTTTGTAGACTGCTTTTGGACCGATAGTATTCGACTGGAAGCCACGCACGGTGCTGGAACCACCTGCATAGAAGTTCTCATAGAACGGCATTTCTTTGCTGCCAATGCCGTCGCCATAGCCTACCTTCGTACGTCCTAAAACCACCCACTTGTGATCGTCATCGATCGGCACATAGGTCGCGGTATCCATCGACACTTTGTAGTATTCGTTATCAGAACCCGGAATGGTCACTTTACCGTTCAGGTTGACGCGTGTACCGTCCGTTGGGAAATATCCACGGTCCAGTTTGTTGTACGTCCAACCGTAGTTAAAGGTGAAGTCATCAGCGGCAAAGCTGTTGGTATTGGTCTCGCCCATTGACTCAAGATAACGATCCATCGCAACCTGCGGCTGCATGTTGGACAGTTTGTTATGTACATAACCCAGGCCGGCACGCAACGTGTTGTATTCGTTTACCGGGAAGCCAAGCGTTACGTCTGTACCATAACTTTTGTTGGTATAGTCGGACAGATCCGCATCATTCGCTTCAAAGTCGTTATAGAAGACACGGCCACCCAGGCTCACACCATCAACGGTGAAGTACGGGTTAGTCACAGACAACTCAGTATAGGTCTGGTAGTCGTTTTTGGTGCCGTTGATGCCAACAGAATAACCGGTACCTAACCAGTTATCTTGCTGAACGCCAGCCTGGAAGCTCACACCGCTCTCGGTACCGTAACCGACGCCGAAGTTAAAGCTACCGGTATTACGCTCTTTGACCTTGTAGACTACATCAACCTGATCCGGGCTGCCCGGAACACGCTGAGTATCGGTATCAACTGTTTCAAAGTAACCCAGACGGTTCAGACGCTCTTTACCCTGGTCGACCAGATCGCTGCCCAACCATGCACCTTCCATCTGACGCATTTCGCGACGCAGAACGGAATCTTTAGAGGTGTCGTTACCTTCAAAACGAATCTTACGCACATAGAAACGGTTACCCGCATCCACGTTTACGCGTAATTTAACGGTTTTGTCAGCGTCGTTGATTTCAGGCTGCGACTGTACGCGCGGATAGGCATAGCCATAGCGACCCAGGAGCTTCTTGATATCATCTTCCATTTTGGTCACTTTGGTGCCGTTATAGAGTTCACCTGGCTCGATCTTCGTCAGGGTCTCAATTTCGGCGGAGTGACCGGCCAGGTTACCGCTCACCTGAACACCAGAAAGCTTGTACTGCTCGCCTTCTGTGATGTTAACGGTGATGTAGATACCTTTTTTATCCGGCGTCAGGCTGACCTGAGTGGAATCGATATTGAAGCGGGCATAACCGCGATCCAGATAGTAACTGCGCAGGGTTTCAAGGTCGCCCGCCAGTTTCTGTTTCTGGTATTTGCGATCGCCCACCACGTTCCACCACGGTACTTCATCACGCAACTGGAAGTGAGAGATAAGTTCGTCAGTCGTGAAGGCATGGTTGCCGACGATATTGATCTGTTGGATCTTCGCCGAAACACCTTCCTGGAAGACCAGCTTGAGGTCAACGCGGTTACGCGGCAACGGCGTCACCACCGCTTTCACACTGGCGCTGTACTTACCGACGCTATAGTAGAAATCTTCCAGGCCTTTTTCGATATCGGCAAGCGTGGTGCGATCCAGAGACTCGCCAACACGCACGCCAGACGCCTCGAGGTTTTGCTTGAGCATGTCATCTTTCACCGATTTATTACCGGAGAAAGTGATGCTGGCAATCGTCGGACGCTCTTTTACCTGAACCAGAAGGGTATCACCATCGCGCAGGACGCGGACATCCTCAAAGTTACCGGTGGCGAACAGAGCACGAATGGTATTACTGATGTCTTCATCATTAACCGTGTCGCCTGTGCGCACCGGCATACTGAGGAGAGCCGCACCAACGGCGACTCGCTGTAGGCCTTCGAAATGAATGTCCTTCACTACGAACCCTTCAGCACCGTATACGGTGGCGCTGCTAAACAGCAGCGACGCTATGAGCAACTTTTTCATCGCCATCGTTATTATGCGTTCTTCCTAACACTCTCTTACAACCGAGAGAAATCATTGAAAAGTGCAAGCCCCATTAACAACACCAGCAAGATAGAGCCAATGCGATAACTAAAGTCTTGAACCCGCTCGGATACCGGACCGCCCTTCAGCTTTTCAATCGCCAGGAACAGCAGATGCCCCCCGTCAAGAACGGGCAACGGAAACAGGTTGATTATCCCTAAGTTCACGCTGATAAGCGCAAGGAACATCAGGTAATAAATAACCCCGAACTCCGCTGACATCCCAGCCCCCTGGGCGATAGAAATCGGCCCACTGAGGTTGTTCAGTTTTACATCACCGGTAATCAATTTTCCCAGCATACTGACCGTCAGCTTCATCAACTGCCACGTTTTATCCGAGGCTTCGAGGATGGCGCTGAATGGCCCATACTGGCGTACAGTCTTATACTCATCAGGCAGAGGAATAACTTTAGGCACCACGCCCGCAAAACCTTCTGCCTTCCCGTTAACTTGTTTTGAATCTGGGGTTAACGTTAAAGACAAGGAACTTCCTTGTCTTTCAATATCTAGCGCTAACGGCTTATCCGGATTATCGCGCACCAGCGTCACAAACGTCATCCATTGCGTCAGCGGCTGACCATTGACTTTAACGATCCTGTCGCCTGCTTGCAAACCTGCCTTACTTGCAGCGGAGTTAACCTGCACTTCTGACAGCACCGGTTCAATCTGCGGACCGCGCGGACGAATCCCTAAACTGGAGACGGGATCCTCTTTGTCTGGCTCAAATGCCCACTGACGTAAATCCAGCGTTTTGTCCTGGCGCTGGTTACTGCCAAACTGCGCTACGCTGAGAGTCGTATGCTCATCGCCAATTTTGGCTACCAGTTGCAATCTCACGGCATCCCAATCAGGGGTTTCGATACCATCAACCGCTTTTAGTTCCGTACCCGGCTGAATTTGCGCCTGCGCGGCAATTGAGTTGGGTGTTATTTCACCAACAACCGGACGAACGCCAGGGACACCGATGATAAACACCAGCCAGTAAGCGAAAATAGCAAAAAGGAAGTTTGCAATCGGACCTGCGGCGATGATGGCTGCGCGTTGTCCAACCGTTTTATTGTTGAAAGCGTAATGGCGCAGCTCCGGTGCGACTGGTTCAGCGCGCTCATCCAGCATTTTGACGTAACCGCCGAGGGGAATCAGGGCGATAACGTATTCCGTACCTAATTTATCGGTACGCCGCCAAAGCGCTTTTCCAAAACCAATGGAAAAGCGTTCGACGCGGACTCCGCAGCGCCGCGCAACCCAGAAATGACCAAATTCATGCACGGTGATAAGCACACCAAGTGCGACAATGAATGCAGCCAGATTCCAGAGAATACTCAGCATAAGACCATCCGTTAGAGCGTCCTGAATACCAGTAACAACAGGCAGGCAAAGACCGGTACCGCAGCCGTCAGGCTATCAATACGGTCCAGAATACCACCGTGTCCTGGAATTAAGTGACCACTGTCCTTAATACCTGCTTCACGCTTAAACATACTCTCGGTCAGGTCACCCAGCACGGAGGCCAGGGCTGCAACGATGGAGCAAATGAGCAAGGTGACAGGCGCAACTTCAAGATTCGCCCACATGCCATAACCCCATGAGATCACGGCCGCAGTGGCGAGTCCGCCAATAAAACCCTGCCAGGTTTTACCAGGAGAAACCTTCGGTGCCAGCTTATGTTTGCCAAACAGCTTACCAAACATATACGCACCAGAGTCCGCTCCCCAAACGAGGATCATGACATACAGCAGCCATAGCGCGCCACTATAATGATTCTCATCATAGTGCCATGCACGTAGCGCCAGCATTCCCCAAAAGAACGGAACAATGGTTAACACGCCGAAAATTATGCGTAATGTTTTGGAATTACGCCAGACCGACGCAGAGCCGGGATAAAACAATACCAGCAACAGCGCCACTACCCACCAGCCCAGCGACGCCCACAGCGATACTTCAACCAGCGGCTGATGAATATTGCGATGGTATTCCGGCAGTAAGAACAGCATTAGCGCCAGCAATAGCCCGCACAAAACCGCCAGCCAGACTCGCTGTGTACGCGTGGTAAAACCGCTTAACTGTCCCCATTCCCAGGCGGCCAGCATACAAACGACCAGCGTGACAATGGCGAACCCCACCGGCGGCAGCAAAAACAGCGCCGCGATGACAACGGGTATTAAAACAAAAGCAGAAATCAGGCGATACTTCAGCAAAAGCGACCCCCATCAGGCTTTTTCATCACCGGGCTCGGTGCCGCCGAAACGACGCTCACGATTAGCAAAGGCATGCAGCGCACCTTCAAAGTCTTGTTCATCGAAATCGGGCCAGAGAACATCCGTAAAGTAAAGTTCGGCATAGGCAATTTGCCACAACAGAAAATTACTAATTCGATGCTCTCCCCCAGTCCTTATCACTAAATCCACAGGAGCCAGTTCATGCATACAAATTTGCTGCCCAAGCATCTCTTCATCGATTTGCTCTGGATGCAGCAGACCATCCTGCACCTGTTGTGCCAGTTGCCTGACCCCCTGGACTATATCCCACCGTCCACCGTAATTCGCTGCAATATTCAGCGTCAACCCGGTATTCTGGGCAGTAATCGCTTCTGATTTGCGAATCCGTTCTTGCAAACGAGAGTTAAATCGACTGATATCCCCGATAATACGCAGACGTACGTTATGGCGGTGCAGGTTTTTCACTTCACTATCAAGTGCCCACACAAACAGTTCCATTAACGCGCTCACTTCCTGCGCAGGTCGGTTCCAGTTCTCACTGCTAAAGGCATACAGCGTTAACGCATCAATACCGTTATTGGCAGCAAAAGAGACAGCCCGGCGGACGGATTTTGCTCCGGCCTTATGCCCAAAGGCGCGAATCTTCCCTTGCTTTTTCGCCCAGCGGCCATTGCCATCCATGATAATTGCGACATGGCGACAACCATGTGCTGGCAAATTTTCGCTTAATGGTTTAGTTGCAGACAACATAACGCGTTATTAGTCCCTGAAAGGATTTACGGTACTCAGGAATACTGAAGCCCATCCACAAAAAAGCCGTGTCAAACCACGGCTTACCCGACCGAAAAAAAGCAAATACCCGCGATCGGGTGGCGCAGACTATATCACTGAAGCCCAACGCTAACAAATAGCACGATTCTCCGTAGAGGGATTATCATCAGCTTGAGAGTCGCATCACTTCTTTTCTGGCGACGTCCCGCGCGATGGCATCAACCTTCAGCACGTCATCAACGCTCTGCGGCTCCTGCAAATCCATCTTATCCAGCACGGATAAATTCAGGTCAGCAATATCGGTAAATCGGATCTGCTGCGCCAGAAACGCGGCAACGGTAATTTCATTCGCGGCATTAAGTGCGGTCGTCGCCGCCTGCCCTTGCTCAAACGCGTCCATCGCCAGTTTCAGGCACGGATAACGCTGGTAATCAGGTGCAGAAAACGTCAGCGCACTGAGTTTGCAAAAATCGACAGGCTTAACACCGGACGTCACTCGTTCTGGCCATGCCATGGTATGGGCAATAGGTGTACGCATGTCCGGTTCACCCAACTGCGCCAGAACACTACCATCCTGATAACGGACCATCGAATGAATAACCGACTGCGGGTGAATCAGCACTTCCATCTGGCTTGCACTGGCATTAAATAGCCAACGCGCTTCAATGTATTCCAGACCTTTGTTCATCATGGTGGCGGAATCGACAGAGATTTTTCGTCCCATCGACCAATTCGGATGACGACATGCCTGATCGGGGGTCATAGAGACCAGATCGCGCAATGGCGTTTCACGGAATGGGCCACCAGACCCGGTAAGCAGAACTGACATGACGCCGTTTTGCTCAAGGTCAGCGTATCCCAGATTGTGTTGGATAGGTTGCGGTAAACTCTGAAAAATCGCGTTATGCTCGCTATCTACCGGCAAAAGCTGCGCTTTGTGGCGTTTCACGTCGTCCATAAACAGACGACCGCAGGTCACCAGAGACTCTTTGTTCGCCAGTAAAATACTTTTGCTCGCACGAATTGCCGCCAGCGTTGGCAATAAGCCCGCTGCGCCGACAATTGCAGCCATGACCTGATCAACATCATCCAGCGCAGCCATATCACAGGCAGCCTGCTGACCGCTCATGACCTCAGTGCGACTGCCCTGCTCCAGCAGAGCTGCTTTTACCAACGCAGCGCTTTTTTCATCGTCCATTACCGCATAGCGAGGAGAAAACTCCAGGCATTGCTCTACCATGCGGGCGACATTTTTACCCGCCACCAACGCAGCAACACGAAATTTTTCCGGGTTATGGCGTACTACATCCAGCGTACTGCAACCAATGGAACCGGTTGATCCCAGGATGGTTAATTGCTTCATGAGACATCCAGAAGAATTTTACCCTTTAAGGTATATAGACAGAAAAAAGCAAAACGCCGCCATCCAGCCTTCTCAGGCCTTCTAAGCGGCGTTTTTAGCGTACAGGCGAATCAGAACTGCATCAGTTCCGCTTCTTTCTCTGCCAGCGCCGCATCAACTTTCTTGATTGCAGCGTCAGTCAGTTTCTGTACGTCGTCCTGAGAACGGCGATCGTCATCTTCGCTGATCTCTTTTTCTTTCAACAACGCTTTCACTTTGTCGTTTGCATCGCGGCGTACATTACGTACCGCAACACGCGCGCCTTCAGCTTCGCCACGCACGATCTTGGTCAGATCTTTACGACGTTCTTCGGTCAGCGGCGGCAGCGGAACGCGGATGTCGGAACCCGCAGAGCTTGGATTCAGACCGAGGTCGGAAGCCATGATAGCTTTCTCAACGGCTGGCCCCATAGAACGGTCAAACACGTTGATTTTCAGGGTACGGGAATCTTCAACCGTTACGCTTGCCAGCTGGCGCAGCGGAGTCGGTGTGCCGTAATATTCCACGACAATACCATCCAGCAGGCTAGGAGAAGCACGACCCGTGCGAATTTTGCTGATTTGGTTTTTGAACGCTTCGACGCATTTGTCCATGCGTACTTCAGCATCTTTTCTGATATCGTTGATCACGTTACGAATCCTTGAAAGCTTGTTTCAGTCAGACCATACCCGCCGCGCAAGATGTGACAAGTATAGTCTTGATTAATTTTGAGGGACGTATCCCGCGACATTAAAGCGGAATATTACCTGCATTTAGCCGCAACGGGAATTATTCCGTGATTAACGTGCCTTCTTTTTCACCCATAACAACACGGCGCAGTGCACCTGGTTTGTTCATGTTAAAGACACGAATCGGTAATTTGTGGTCACGAGCCAGCGTGAACGCAGCCAGATCCATGACTTTCAGCTCTTTATCCAGTACTTCAGTGTAGGTCAACTGTTCGTACATGGTCGCCGTTGGATCTTTAGCCGGGTCGGCAGTAAATACGCCATCGACTTTGGTGGCTTTCAGTACCACATCCGCTTCAATTTCAATACCACGCAGGCAGGCTGCTGAATCGGTGGTGAAGAACGGATTACCGGTACCCGCAGACAAAATAACGACGCGGTTGTTACGCAGCAGGCTAATAGCTTCAGCCCAACTGTAGTTATCACACACGCCGTTCAGAGGAATTGCGGACATCAAGCGAGCGTTCACATAGGCGCGGTGAAGCGCATCGCGCATCGCCAGACCGTTCATTACGGTGGCTAACATGCCCATGTGGTCGCCCACAACGCGGTTCATCCCTGCTTTCGCCAGACCAGCGCCACGGAACAGGTTACCACCACCAATCACTACGCCAACCTGAATACCCAGCTCAACCAGCTCTTTGATTTCCTGAGCCATACGGTCAAGGATGCTTGCATCAATACCGAAGCCTTCTGAACCTTGCAGAGCTTCGCCACTTAACTTAAGCAGAATACGTTTGTAGACGGGTTTTGCATTGGTAGCCATGTTTCTTTCCTGAGACTGTCAACGAATGAGATGAGTTAATTCCGGCGACATTGTATGTCGCTTTTCAGCAGGACCACTATAGCGGTTCGCTGAATTTACAAGCCAGACACAAAAAGAAGCCGCCCTCAGGCGGCTCCTTTCAAAATTAAGACTGCTTGGACATCGCAGCAACTTCTGCTGCAAAGTCAGTCTCAACTTTCTCGATGCCTTCACCCACTTCAAAGCGGATGAAGCCTGTTACGTCAGCGTTATGCTCTTTCAGCAGCTGACCAACAGATTTGCTCGGTTCCATGACGAAAGGCTGACCGGTCAGAGAAACTTCGCCGGTGAATTTCTTCATGCGGCCTTCAACCATTTTCTCTGCGATTTCTTTCGGCTTGCCAGACTGCATAGCGATGTCCAGCTGAACCTGGTATTCTTTTTCTACCACTTCAGCGGAAACGTCTTCCGGCTTAACGAATTCTGGTTTGCTTGCAGCAACGTGCATTGCCAGCTGTTTAACCAGTTCTTCGTCAGCGCCAGTTGCAGCAACCAGAACACCGATACGAGCACCATGCTGGTAGTTACCCAGAACTTCGCCTTCCAGGGAAGCAACGCGACGGATGTTGATGTTCTCACCGATTTTAGCAACCAGAGCAACACGTTCTTCTTCGAACTGTGCTTTCAGAACTTCAACGTCAGTGATTTTGCCAGCAACGGCAGCGTCCAGTACTTTGTCAGCAAATGCCTGGAAACCAGCATCTTTAGCAACGAAGTCAGTCTGGCAGTTAACTTCCAGAATGAAAGCGATGTTGCCGTCGATTTTGGTTTTGATTACGCCGTCAGCAGCAACGTTGCCTGCTTTTTTCGCCGCTTTGATTGCACCGGACTTACGCATGTTTTCGATTGCCAGCTCGATGTCGCCATTAGCTTCAGTCAGTGCTTTTTTGCAATCCATCATGCCTGCGCCAGTACGCTCACGCAGCTCTTTTACCAGGGATGCGGTAATTTCAGCCATTCTAAAATCCTCGGAAGATTTGATCTGCCCGGCATGAAACCGCACAGATTTAAAAGTGAAAAAGGGGGCCATATACAGGCCCCCTAACCAAACGTGATACTACCTGGTCTATAAGGGCTCTAACGAGCGTGCCTTATTATTCAGCTTCTACGAAGCTTTCTTCCGCCTGGGAAGCCAGATCCTGAGAACGGCCTTCACGAACGGTAGTAGCTACAGCGCCCAGGTACAGGGTCACAGCACGGATTGCGTCGTCGTTACCCGGGATAACGAAGTCAACACCGTCCGGATCAGAGTTGGTATCAACGATAGCAAATACTGGGATACCCAGGTTGTTTGCTTCTTTGATAGCAATGTGCTCGTGGTCAGCATCGATTACGAACAGAGCGTCCGGCAGACCGCCCATGTCTTTGATACCGCCCAGGCTGTTTTCCAGTTTCTCAAGCTCACGAGTACGCATCAGCGCTTCTTTCTTGGTCAGCTTTTCGAAAGTACCGTCCTGAGACTGAGTTTCCAGATCTTTCAGACGTTTGATGGACTGACGAACGGTTTTCCAGTTAGTCAGCATACCGCCCAGCCAGCGATGGTTCACGAAGAACTGGTCGCAGCTGTTAGCAGCTTCTTTCACCGCTTCGCTTGCAGCGCGTTTAGTACCAACGAAAAGGATTTTACCTTTACGAGCAGAGATCTTGTTCAGTTCAGCCAGAGCTTCGTTGAACATCGGTACAGTTTTCTCAAGGTTGATGATGTGAACTTTGTTACGCGCACCGAAGATGAACGGCTTCATTTTCGGGTTCCAGTAACGGGTCTGGTGACCGAAGTGAACACCAGCCTTGAGCATGTCGCGCATGGAAACAGTTGCCATGATTAAAACCTCTATATATAAAAGTTGGGGTTAAGCCTCCACGCATCCCATATTACCGACCCCAAAGGGCACCCCGGAATATGTGCCGATACGTGTGTGTTGTTACACAAAGTGAGATTTGTCGCTCCCGTCCATCGTGTGTAGTCTTCGAATGGATCGGAAGTCCGGCGCGCTTTATACCACAAATACGCCATAGACACCAATAATTGTTGGCACTGTGTGCTGTTAATGATTCTCAATTTGGCAGCACGTATGCGGGACTGATACCATTGGCAGCACTTAAACAATTATTGCCGATATCATCGGCACTGATGGACAGAATTCATGGCTATCTCAATCAAGACCCCTGAAGAAATCGAAAAAATGCGCGTCGCTGGCCGCCTGGCCGCTGATGTACTGGAAATGATCGAACCGTTTGTTAAACCGGGCGTCAGCACCGGCGAGCTGGATCGTATCTGTAATGACTATATCGTGAATGAGCAGCAGGCCATTTCCGCCTGCCTGGGTTACCACGGCTATCCGAAGTCCGTGTGTATCTCTATTAATGAAGTGGTGTGCCACGGGATCCCGGACGACGCCAAACTTCTGAAAGACGGCGATATCGTCAACATCGATGTGACTGTGATTAAAGACGAGTACCACGGCGACACCTCGAAAATGTTTATCGTCGGCAAACCTACTATTCTGGGCGAGCGTCTGTGCCGCGTCACGCAGGAAAGCCTGTATCTGGCGCTGCGGATGGTGAAACCGGGCATTCGCCTGCGCACGCTGGGCGCTGCAATTCAGAAATACGCGGAAGGTGAAGGTTTCTCTGTCGTTCGTGAATACTGCGGTCACGGTATCGGTCGCGGCTTCCATGAAGAGCCGCAGGTTCTGCACTACGATGCAGACGACGGCGGTGTGGTACTGCAGCCGGGCATGACTTTCACCGTAGAACCGATGCTGAATGCCGGTGATTACCGCATCCGCACCATGAAAGACGGCTGGACGGTGAAAACCAAAGACCGGAGCTTGTCTGCACAGTACGAGCATACTATTGTAGTGACGGAAAACGGCTGTGAGATTCTGACGTTACGCAAGGATGACACCATCCCGGCGATCATCACACACGGCGAATAATGTTTTGCCTGATGGCGATGCATTCGCATCTTATCAGGCCTACAAATTGTACTACTTAGTAGGCCGGGTAAGGCGTTCACGCCATCATCCGGCTTTTTAATGGGTGGCGCATAATGAATACTCTTCCTGAACAGCACGCAAATACTGCCCTCCCCACCCTGCCTGGCCAGCCACAAAATCCTGGGACATGGCCACAGCACGACCTCAACTGCACCGGTATTAAAGCGCATATCGACACCTTCCAGAGCTGGTTAGGCGAAGCGTTTGACAGTGGAATTTCCGCAGAACAGCTCATTGAGGCCCGCACCGAATTTATTGATCAGTTGCTTCAGCGCCTGTGGATTGAAGCCGGTTTCGGTCAAATTGCCGACCTGGCGCTGGTTGCCGTTGGCGGCTACGGGCGCGGCGAACTGCATCCGCTCTCCGATATTGATCTGCTGATCCTCAGTCGTAAAAAGCTACCTGATTCGCAGGCAGAAAAAGTCGGTGAGCTGTTAACGCTGCTATGGGACGTGAGGCTGGAGGTTGGGCACAGCGTGCGTACGCTGGAAGAGTGTCTGCTGGAAGGATTATCAGATTTAACCGTCGCCACTAACCTGATTGAAACACGCCTGCTTATCGGCGATGTCGCGCTGTTTCTTGAGCTGCAAAAGCATATTTTTAGCGAAGGTTTCTGGCCGTCCGATAAATTTTACGCCGCCAAAGTGGAAGAGCAAAATCAGCGCCACCAGCGTTATCACGGCACCAGCTACAACCTGGAGCCGGATATCAAAAGCAGTCCCGGCGGCCTGCGCGATATCCATACTCTGCAATGGGTGGCCCGTCGCCATTTTGGCGCCACCTCGCTGGACGAAATGGTCGGCTTCGGCTTTTTGACGCTGGCAGAACGCGCCGAACTGAATGAATGTTTGCATATCCTGTGGCGGATTCGCTTCGCCCTGCATCTGGTCGTTAGTCGTTACGACAACCGCCTACTGTTTGACCGCCAGCTCAGCGTGGCGCAACGGCTAAACTACGGCGGCGAAGGCAACGAGCCGATCGAGCGGATGATGAAAGACTATTTCCGGGTCACGCGACGGGTCAGCGAACTGAATCATATGCTGTTGCAACTGTTCGACGAGGCGATCCTCGCCCTGCCTGCCGATGAAAAACCGCGCCCGATTGATGACGACTTTCAACTGCGCGGCACATTGATCGATCTGCGCAACGACGACCTGTTTATCCGTAAGCCCGAAGCGATATTGCGGATGTTCTACATCATGGTACGTAACAGCGCGATCAGCGGGATTTACTCCACCACGCTGCGCCATTTGCGCCATGCCCGCCGTCATTTAACCCAGCCGCTATGCTACATTCCGGAAGCGCGTTCGCTGTTTCTCAGTATGTTGCGCCATCCGGGCGCGGTGAGTCGCGGCCTGCTGCCGATGCATCGGCACAGCGTTTTGTGGGCCTATATGCCGCAATGGTCGCACATTGTCGGCCAAATGCAGTTTGACCTGTTTCATGCCTATACGGTGGATGAGCACACTATCCGTGTGATGCTCAAGCTGGAGAGTTTTGCTAACGAAGAGACCCGTCCGCGCCATCCGCTGTGCGTGGATCTGTGGCCGCGCTTGCGACAGCCGGAGCTAATTCTGATTGCCGCGCTGTTCCACGATATCGCCAAAGGTCGCGGCGGCGATCACTCGGTTCTCGGCGCCCAGGACGTGCTCAAATTCGCCGAGCTGCACGGTCTGAACTCGCGTGAAACGCAGCTGATCGTCTGGCTGGTGCGTCAGCATTTGCTGATGTCGGTGACCGCTCAGCGCCGTGATATTCAGGATCCGGAAGTGATCAAGCAATTCGCTGAAGAAGTACAAACGGAACATCGTCTGCGCTTTTTAGTGTGCCTGACCGTCGCGGATATTTGCGCTACTAACGAAACGCTGTGGAATAGCTGGAAGCAAAGTCTGCTGCGCGAGCTGTACTTTGCGACGGAAAAACAGCTACGTCGAGGGATGCAAAACACGCCAGATATGCGCGAACGCGTTCGCCATCATCAGCTTCAGGCACTGGCGCTACTGCGTATGGACAACATTGATGAAGAAGCGCTGCACCACATCTGGTCGCGCTGTCGCGCCAACTATTTCGTGCGCCACAGCCCAAATCAACTGGCCTGGCATGCGCGTCATCTGCTGCAGCACGATCTCAGTAAGCCGCTAATCCTGCTCAGCCCGCAGGCCACGCGCGGCGGAACGGAAATTTTCATCTGGAGCCCCGATCGCCCTTACCTGTTTGCCGCCGTCTGCGCCGAACTGGACAGGCGCAATCTAAGCGTCCACGATGCGCAGATTTTCACTACCCGCGATGGGATGGCGATGGATACGTTCATCGTGCTGGAACCGGATGGCAGCCCGCTGTCTTCAGACAGACACGAAGCGATCCGTTTTGGACTGGAACAGGCCATCACGCAGCGCAGCTGGCAGCCACCGCAACCACGTCGTCAGCCGGCAAAATTACGCCACTTTACCGTCGATACCGAGGTTACTTTCCTGCCGACCCACACCGACCGAAAATCATTCCTTGAGCTTATCGCTCTCGACCAGCCTGGACTGCTGGCGCGGGTCGGGCAGATTTTTGCCGATCTGGGAATTTCGCTGCATGGCGCCCGAATTACAACCATTGGCGAGCGAGTAGAAGATTTATTCATAATCGCCACCGCCGACCGGCGCGCCCTTAATAATGAGCTGCAGCAGGAAGTGCATCAACGGTTGACAGAGGCCCTCAATCCAAACGATAAAGGGTAATGTTTTTATTTATTATGGAAAGAGTTTAACAATGCAGCAGTTACAGAACGTTATTGAGTCCGCTTTCGAGCGCCGTGCCGACATTACTCCGGCAAATGTAGATACCGTAACCCGCGAAGCGGTGAATCAGGTTATTGCTTTACTGGATTCCGGTGCACTGCGCGTCGCAGAAAAGATTGAGGGTCAGTGGGTCACGCATCAGTGGCTGAAAAAGGCGGTCCTGCTCTCTTTCCGTATTAACGATAATCAGGTTATCGAGGGTGCGGAAAGCCGTTACTTCGATAAAGTGCCGATGAAATTCGCCAACTACGACGAAGCACGCTTCCAGAAAGAAGGTTTCCGCGTGGTTCCGCCAGCGGCCGTACGCCAGGGTGCGTTTATCGCCCGTAACACCGTGCTGATGCCGTCTTACGTGAACATCGGCGCTTATGTGGATGAAGGTACGATGGTTGATACCTGGGCGACCGTGGGTTCCTGCGCGCAAATTGGTAAAAACGTTCACCTGTCCGGCGGCGTTGGCATCGGTGGCGTACTGGAGCCGTTACAGGCTAACCCGACCATCATCGAAGACAACTGCTTCATCGGCGCACGTTCTGAAGTGGTTGAAGGCGTGATCGTCGAAGAAGGCTCTGTTATCTCTATGGGCGTGTACATTGGTCAGAGCACCCGTATTTACGATCGTGAAACCGGCGAAGTGCATTATGGCCGCGTTCCGGCGGGCTCTGTGGTTGTCTCCGGCAACCTGCCGTCGAAAGATGGCAAATACAGCCTGTACTGCGCGGTGATTGTGAAGAAAGTCGATGCCAAAACGCGTGGCAAAGTAGGAATCAACGAACTGTTACGCACCATCGACTAACAGTGATTTGAAAAAGCGGGCTTAGCCCGCTTTTTTTACATCTGCGAGTGGCATAAACAAGGCTTTTCGTTAATTATTCAATGGTTATGGTGAGCTTAAGGGTACCGCTATGTATGACAATCTGAAAAGTCTGGGCATTACTAATCCTGAAGAAATCGATCGTTACAGCCTGCGGCAAGAAGCCAACAACGATATCCTGAAAATCTATTTCCAGAAGGATAAAGGCGAGTTTTTTGCCAAGAGCGTGAAGTTCAAATATCCCCGTCAGCGTAAAACGGTTGTCGCCGATGGCGTCGGCCAGGGTTACAAAGAAGTGCAGGAGATCAGTCCCAACCTGCGCTATGTGATCGACGAACTGGATCAGATCTGCCAGCGCGATCGCAGCGAAGTCGATCTTAAACGCAAGATCCTTGATGATTTACGTCATCTGGAAAGCGTCGTGACCAACAAGATCAGCGAAATTGAAGCCGATCTGGAAAAACTAACGCGTAAATAACCGCGAGTGAATGTGTTCGTAGGCCGGGTAAGGCGAAGCCGCCCCCCGGCATTTTGCCTGATAAGCGTAGCGCCAACAGGCAAGGAATTAATGCTGCTCATCCAGTTGTAGCGCGACATACAGCAGCAATCGGTCGTCAAAATTCCCTAAATCCAGCCCGGTCAGCTCTGAAATTCGATTCAGGCGATATTCCAGCGTATTACGGTGGATAAATAACGCTTTTGAGGTCGCCAGCGGCTGAACGTTATGCCGAAACCACGCCGCTAATGTTCGACGCAGTAAGCCGTTGTTATCCATTGCTTTCAGCCGTACCAACGGACGCGCCAGCTCGTTGGCCTGCCAGCCGCCGCGCAGGCTGTCCAGCAGAACTGGCAGCATCAAATCCTGGTAGAAATAGCTACGGCTTTCCGGCATCCGTTGCTTGCCGACCATCATGGTCGTGCGCGCCGTACGATACGAACGGGCAATACTGCCTGGCCCGGTAAAATAGTTGCCCAGCGACACGCGAAAACGCAGCTGTCCGTTCTCTTTCATGCGAGCAATGAGCTGCTCAACACGCTTGCGGTGATCTTCCGCGTCCCAGCGACCAAACTGATTGAGCGCCGGTTTCAGCACCACCATCTCGGTCAGGGAAACAATCGCAATCAGATTATTACGTTCAGGCGTAGTCAACGCGTTCTGCAATTGCTGTAGCTCCGCCATCGCGCTGTCAACGCCAAGCTGGCCACTATCAACCTCTACCACTGCCACCACGCGCGGCTGGTTCAAATCAATGCCTAAACGTTGCGCCCACTCCATCAGCGCCGGGGTATTCTCTTCCGCCTGAATCAGATTCATCACCAGCTCTTCACGCAGGCGGCTATCCTGCGCTAACAGATGCATCAGGCGCGACTGCTCCAGCATCATTTCGGCTGTCATGCACACCAGCTCGCCGTATTTACGCAGATGTTCCGGTTCACCGGTAAGGCCGATAACGCCAACGATTTCGCCTTCCAGACGCAACGGCAGGTTTATCCCCTGACGCACGCCGTGCAAATGCCTCGCCACTGCATCGTCAATGTCCACCACCCGGCCCTGCGAAAGTACCAACAGCGCACCTTCGTGCAATTCACCAATGCGTTCGCGATCGCCACTGCCAATGATCCGCCCACGGGCATCCATTACGTTGATATTGGTATCAATGATGCGCATGGTTCGCGCCACGATATCCTGCGCCATTTTGGTATCAAGATGCCAGCCAGCCATAAACCCCTCCTGTGAGCAGAGCTCAAGCATAGGGAAGATAATAAGCGGCGACATTGTGCAAATGCACAAAGCGGAAGGGAGAAATATGGAGTTGTGGGAGGTATCACAAAAAGAACCCCTTCCTGTACAGGAAGGGGTTGAGGGAGATTACTGCATCAACAGATAGATGGAGCTGTCGCCACGCTGAATGTTCAGCGCCAGCACAGCGGGTTTGCTGTCGAGGATTTTGCGCAATTCGGCGATGTTTTTCACTGGCTGCTGATTCGCACCGATAATCACATCCCCTTTCTTCAGGCCGATCTGTGCAGCCGGAGAATTCGGTTTCACGTCACTTACCACGACACCTTTATCCTGGCCTTTGTTGCTCATATCGGCACCTTCAATGCCTTTGAAGATAGAGCTGGAATCAACCTGAGTCTGGCTGCTCTGCTGCAATTCCAGGTTCACGGTGACCGGCTTACCGTCACGCAGCAGACCCAGGGTGATTTTGCTGCCGACCGGCATCGTACCCACCTGCGCACGCAGGGCGGCGAAGCTGCTGATAGGTTTGCCGTTCAGGGAGGTAATCACATCCCCGGCTTTAATACCGGCTTTCGCTGCGGAAGAGTTCGGCATTACCTGGCTGACGAATGCGCCACGCTGAGCGTCAACTTTCATCGCTTTCGCCAGCTCAGAGCTCAGTTCGGTCCCCATAATACCCAGCTCACCACGTTTAACCTGACCAAACTCAACCATCTGCGAAGTCAGGTTTTTCACCATGTTGCTTGGGATTGCAAAACCGATACCGATGTTACCGCCGTCCGGCGCGAGGATCGCGGTGTTAATGCCGATCAGCTCACCGTTCAGATTGACCAGCGCGCCACCGGAGTTACCCCGGTTGATCGCAGCATCCGTCTGAATAAAGTTTTCATAGTTCTCCGCATTCAGGCCGCTACGGCCCAGAGCAGAAACGATGCCGGAGGTCACGGTCTCACCGAGGCCAAACGGGTTACCGATTGCTACGGTGTAATCCCCCACGCGCAGCGCGTCGGAGTCTGCCAGCTTAATCGCCGTCAGGTTTTTCGGATCCTGAATTTGGATCAGCGCGATATCGGAGCGTGGATCTTTGCCCACGATCTTCGCGTCAAATTTGCGACCATCGCTCAACTGAACCTTAATTACCGTAGCGTTATCCACCACGTGGTTGTTGGTCACGACATACCCTTTCGCAGCATCAATAATTACGCCGGAACCCAGCGCCATAAATTTCTGCTGCTGGCCGCCGCCATTACCAGCGCCCGGTGCGCCGCCCTGGCAGAACGGTGAACTCTGGAACGGAGATCCGTCCTGGCAGAACGGTGAATTATCACCAAAGAACTGCTGGAAATTACGCGGCATACGCGGCGTATTCACCGTCGTGCTCCCCTCGACGTTAATACTTACCACCGATGGCATCACTTTTTCGAGCATCGGGGCCAGGCTTGGCATCTGTTGGGCGGTCATTGCTGAAGACGACGTCTCAGCCGCAGTTGCAGACAGGGGGGACAACGCCAAACCTAAACTCAGAGCCAGTGCACTCATTGCTAATGTGGTTTTTTTCATGTGTTTCGTTCTCGATTAACAGGTAACGCAAAATTGCTGTATACGTCAGAGTCGTTTTATAACGCTAAGTTCCAGAATTGAGTTTAAGGAAAAAGTAAAATTTTATTGGCCGTCTTTACAAATGAGTATTTATTGTTCTACGGCCATCAAGCGACGATATTCATCCCAGGCATACAAATCTGTCATCCCGCTGATATAATCCTGGATCAACCGGCAGCGATAATAATATTCCAGAACCGAATACTCAGCGCACTCCGTCGATATTTTACTAACCGCCTCAACATACGCAAGACGATGGCGGGTAGACAACTTCTGAAATAAACGGGACTCGATAGGAAAACGTTTTACTCTTTCATTGTCGACCAGTTCAGTAAAATCTGACTGAGACATTTTCAATAACGGTTGATAGATCTCCAGCAACCCGCTGATCACCCGATAGCCCTGTAATTCCAGTTGCTCAACATCCGGATGGCTAAACACATGTTTTACCGCCACATTCTTATAAACGCCCAGTAACTGGCTGAAGCTACTGGCATCTTCTAACAGCGCATGATTAAAGCTGCCTTCATAAATCTGCGGCAAATTATCAATAAACCGCTGGGCCGCATACGGAACCAGTTTATTCAGCGTATTGACGCGTAAATACATAAAGAACTGATCTTCGGTGCTGCGGCTTAATGTATTTGAACGTGATTTTTCCCAGGCGTTCTCAACAACCTGACTAAACAGAGAGCCTTTTTCGTGATGCCCCCACGCTTCATGCAGATGATGGTAAAGTTGCTCGACGCTAAAGATTCTTTTCTCAACGGCATCTTCCAGGTCGGCCACGCAATATGAGATATCATCGGCAGCTTCCATAATCCAGGTTAATGGAAAACGACTGTAAGGTGCTAATGATAATTCTTTACGTAACCGCTCAATATACGGTTCCTCGGAAAGGTAATAACCAGGCTTCTTCATTAAATAGTTGTGCGTCTCGGGTGCACTGCCGCGCCACCATGCCGGACGGGTATATTTTAAAATACCGCCAACCTGCGCCCAGGTAAGGTTCATACGCATCAAAGTATGCACCAGACGAATACCCTGCGCATTGCCTTCAAAATGACACAAGTCTTGGCGCACCTTGCGGCGAATATCATTCAGCGACTCTTCACCTTCACGCAAACGTAATGCCGTCACCTGGCAGCGGTCATCACTCAGGGGCTGACTTTCCGCGTCGGCGGGATGCAACCGCTGGCGAAACCAGTCATTAATCGCCGCTTCGCCAAAATGACCAAACGGAGGATTACCAATGTCATGCATCAGGCACGACATTTCGACAATACTCTCAAACGGTCCCGTCAGTTCATCCAGACCATACTGCTCCAGCAGCTTTAGCTCTTTCAGTCGGCTGAGGATCTCTTTCGCGATATAGCGCCCAACCTGCTGCACTTCCATCGAGTGCGTCAGGCGCGTACGCACCGCTGCATTACGCTCTAGCGGAAAGACCTGGGTTTTTTGTTGCAGCCGGCGAATAGCCGGAGAATTGATAATACGTCCACGATCGCTTTCAAAAATTCGCAGGATCTCATGCTCCGTCTTCACGCCCTGCGGCGAACGGTAACGGCGATGCCAGTTTATTTTTTTTCGGAAATCGATCTGTACCATATCCTCTCCCGCCTGAGAAATGCGCTACCCCTTAAGCGCATGATAGACTATGCCCTCAAATCTGGCTTATCGCGAGTAAATCTATGAAAATCGGCATCATTGGTGCAATGGAAGAAGAAGTTACGCTGCTGCGTGACAAAATCGAAAACCGTCAGACCATCACGCTCGGCGGTTGTGAAATTTACACCGGCCAACTGAACGGTACTGAGGTTGCGCTTCTGAAATCAGGTATCGGTAAAGTGGCTGCGGCGCTCGGCGCTACGCTGCTGCTTGAACGCTGCAAGCCGGACGCCATCATTAATACCGGTTCCGCGGGTGGCCTGGCCTCTACGCTGAAAGTCGGCGATATCGTAGTTTCTGATGAAGCGCGCTATCACGACGCCGACGTCACTGCCTTTGGTTATGAATTTGGTCAGCTACCGGGTTGCCCGGCTGGTTTTAAAGCCGATCCTGCGTTGATTGCAGCCGCAGAATCTTGCATCGCCGAACTCAATCTGAACGCTGTTCGCGGACTTATCGTCAGCGGCGATGCATTCATTAATGGTTCCGTGGGGCTGGCTAAAATTAAGCATAACTTCCCGCAGGCGATTGCCGTTGAGATGGAAGCGACCGCAATTGCGCACGTTTGCCATAACTTTAAGGTGCCATTTGTCGTGGTTCGCGCTATCTCTGACGTTGCCGATCAGCAGTCCCATCTCAGCTTTGACGAATTCCTGGTGGTTGCCGCGAAGCAGTCAAGCCTGATGGTTGAAACGCTGGTGCAGAAACTGGCGCATGGCTAAATTATTCTCCAGGGCGCTGGTCGCCCTGCTTTTCACTCTCCCGGCGTTCCTTTACGCCGCACCGCGTGTTGTAACGCTTTCTCCTGCCAATACCGAACTCGCTTTTGCCGCAGGCATTACCCCCGTTGGCGTCAGCAGCTACTCAAACTACCCGCCAGAAGCCAAAAATATTGAAGAGGTCTCAACATGGCAAGGTATGAATCTTGAGCGTATTGTGGCGCTGAAACCTGATTTGGTCGTCGCCTGGCGCGGGGGAAATGCTGAGCGACAGGTGAATCAACTGACCTCCCTGGGAATTAAGGTCATCTGGGTGGACGCCGTTTCCATTGAGCAGGTTGCCGATGCGCTACGCCAGTTGGCTGCGTGGAGCCCCAAGCCTGAACAAGCTAAACAGGCGGCGCAAACCATGCTTGATGACTATGCTTTACTTAAATCTCAGTATGCCAACAAACCGAAAAAACGCGTGTTTCTCCAGTTTGGTGCCAATCCTCTGTTTACCAGTGGAAAAGGTTCTATTCAGCACGAAGTTCTTGAGGTATGCGGAGGAGAAAACATCTTTGCCGGTAGTCGGGTTCCCTGGCCGCAGGTTAGCCGTGAGCAGGTCCTGGCACGAGCCCCCCAGGCTATTGTTGCGACTGGCGGTCCGGGCGAAACTCTGAAAATTGAGCAATACTGGGGAAACCAGCTAAAAATACCCGTTATTACACTTAATAGTGACTGGTTCGAACGCGCGAGCCCGCGTATTATCCTCGCCGCAAAACAACTCTGTAATGCGCTTTCACAGATAAATTAGCGCCTGCCCCCACCAGGTCTGTTGTGAGGATTTAAAAATGCTCGTCTATTGGCTTGATATTGTCGGCACCGCGGTATTTGCAATCTCTGGCGTATTACTGGCCGGGAAATTACGTATGGACCCGTTTGGCGTCCTGGTCCTCGGCGTGGTTACCGCCGTCGGAGGTGGCACGATCCGCGATATGGCGCTGGATAATGGACCGGTTTTTTGGGTTAAAGATCCAACCGATCTGGTCGTAGCGATGATCACCAGTATGCTGACGATCCTGTTGGTACGGCAGCCAAGACGCCTGCCGAAATGGATCCTTCCGGTGCTTGATGCCGTTGGCCTGGCGGTGTTCGTGGGTATTGGCGTCAACAAGGCCTTTCTCGCAGGAACAGGACCCTTGGTTGCGATTTGTATGGGGGTGATTACCGGCGTCGGCGGTGGGATCATTCGCGATGTATTAGCACGTGAAGTCCCGATGATTTTGCGTACCGAGATCTACGCCACAGCCTGTATTATCGGCGGGATCGTGCATGCGACGGCGTTTTATACCTTTGATGTTTCACTGGAAAACGCCAGTATGATGGGGATGATTGTCACCCTGCTGATTCGGCTTGCCGCCATTCGCTGGCATTTGAAATTGCCGACGTTTGCGCTGGATGATAACGGACGTTGACATGATGATGCAGAATATGTAGGCCGGATAAGGCGTTTACGCCGCCATCCGGCACATTGCCCGGTGGCGCTACGCTTACCGGGCCTACACCATCAGACCACTGGTATTACAGACAGCAATCAGATGCTGAAAGAAGAACCACACCCGCAGGTGCTTTTCGCATTCGGGTTAGTCACAACGAAGCGGGAACCTTCCAGACCTTCGGTATAGTCAACCGCGCCGCCCACCAGATATTGCAGGCTCATCGGGTCAACCACCAGACCAACACCTTGCTTCTCAATGGTCATATCACCATCGTTCACCTGATCGTCAAAGGTGAAACCGTACTGGAAACCGCTGCAACCACCGCCGGTGATATACACACGTAATTTCAGATTCGGGTTATCTTCGTCAGCGATCAGGCTTTTTACTTTATTGGCTGCTGCTTCAGTAAATTGCAGTGGCAGCGCTACGTCATCACTCATATTTTGCTCCAAACGACATTGGCAATTGGGCAAATTATAACCCAATGGTTAAGGCCATTATCTAATACCCTGGTATTTCGTTCAAGTATTCTCGCCAGCGGCTGTACCCTGGCTTTTAGCCGCCTGCTCCGCTTCCTGTTTTGCCAGCGTACGGGCAAGGATAGTCGAGTATAGCGGCTTTCCGCCCATAAATTGGGCTAATAGTGTTGCGCCAAGACAGGTAATAATCATTGGCAAAATGAGCTGATAGTTATCGGTCATCTCCAGCACCAGCACAATACCGGTGAGCGGTGCCCTTACCGACGCCGCCAACAATGCCCCCATTCCGGCGATGGCAAAGGTCCCGGCCTCCAGATGATAATGCGGAAAAGAGGCCGCTGCCGCCATACCGAACGCGGTGCCAAGCAACGTGCCCAATGCCAGCATCGGGGCAAATATCCCGCCGGGCGCGCCGGACGAGAAGCACAGCAGCGTGGTAATGACGCGGGCAATAAAGATAAACAGCAGTAAACCAACGCTGAAATTCCCTGCCGCAGCGATAGGTATCAGGTTAAACCCGCCTCCAGCCGCCTCAGGTGTAATTAAGCCAAGAATCCCGCACAGACCGCCGATCGCCCCCCCCATCAGCACCCATTTTTTAATTTCACCGCCGTGGAAACGCTGGAACATATCCTGAGTCCGTAACACCATGGTGTTGAACAACGGTCCGACACAGCCAAAAATAATCCCCAGGACCAGATACAACCACAGCGTGTTCACCGGTGCATTGGAGAGCTTCCCAACTTCAATAAGCGGTGCCTCGCCGTTGAAAACACGAAACACAATGCTCGACATGATGACACCGGTAAACACGGCTTTGATCGAGACAAGGTTATAGCGAAACTGCGGGCGCATCTCTTCAATAATGAACAGGATCCCCGCCAGCGGAGCGTTAAACGCCGCCGAAAGGCCCGCTGCCGCACCGGTCGCCAATAAGGTATGTCGCGCTTCTGCGCTACGCATGCGGAAAATATCCAGCACCATGCGCCCGAGGTTACCACCGATCTGCACGGTCGGTCCTTCTCGCCCGAGCACCATACCGGCACCCAGCGTACCCATACCGCCGAAAAATTTCACCGGCAGTACGCGCCACCAGCGCACAGGCCGCAGCTCTTCCAGCGCGCCTTCAATCTCTGGGATCCCCGAACCACCGGCTTCCGGCGCAAACTTACGCACCAGGAAATAGCCGACCATCGCCAGCAACGCAGAGAGAATAAATGCCAGCGGCCACAGCAGAATGGCATGGTCCGCAACCTGAGCCAGCGCGCCAATGCGCTGATTCTGCACCCAGGTCACCGCTTTCTCAAATGCCACGCCAACAAACCCTGTCACTGTACCCACTACGGCAGCCATCAACAGGATCGCCAACGGCGTTTTGTCTCGTTCCAGGAGTCGACGGATTTGATCCCTGCGGCGTAAACGCACAATTTGTTGTGCTTCAAAAGAGGGAGTGTCTGTCTTCATCAGATGATCATTAATTGGTAATACAAATACGGAATCGGCATTCTACTCGCACATTTCACGAAAATCCCCTGCAAATCGTATTGTTTCAAATGCGTAAAACTTTCATAACCTTCTCTGAATAACTAGAATAGCGGGCATTTACTTTTTCTACGAACCAGGACCCCATCCATGAGTAAGTCTGAAAATCTCTACAGCGCAGCACGCGAACTTATCCCAGGCGGCGTTAACTCCCCCGTTCGCGCCTTTACTGGCGTGGGTGGTACTCCGCTGTTTATCGAAAAAGCCGACGGCGCGTATCTGTACGATGTCGATGGTAAAGCCTATGTTGACTACGTCGGTTCCTGGGGACCGATGGTGCTGGGCCATAATCACCCGACAATCCGTAATGCGGTGATTGAAGCTGCGGAGCGCGGTTTAAGCTTTGGCGCACCGACCGAAATGGAAGTGAAAATGGCAGAACTGGTCACTGAACTCGTGCCGACCATGGACATGGTGCGCATGGTGAACTCCGGCACGGAAGCGACGATGAGCGCAATCCGTCTGGCACGCGGTTTCACCGGTCGCGATAAGATCATCAAATTTGAAGGCTGCTACCACGGTCATGCCGACTGTCTGCTGGTCAAAGCGGGTTCCGGCGCGTTAACGCTGGGTCAGCCGAACTCCCCGGGCGTTCCGGCTGATTTCGCGAAACACACCCTGACCTGCACCTATAACGATCTCGCCTCAGTACGTGCGGCATTTGAACAATATCCGCAGGAGATCGCCTGCATCATCGTTGAGCCGGTCGCAGGCAACATGAACTGCATCCCGCCGCTGCCGGAATTCCTGCCGGGCCTGCGTGCACTGTGCGATGAGTTTGGCGCGCTATTGATCATCGATGAAGTGATGACCGGTTTCCGCGTGGCGCTGGCCGGTGCACAGGATTATTACGGCGTCGTGCCGGATCTGACTTGTCTTGGCAAAATCATCGGTGGCGGAATGCCCGTTGGCGCATTCGGTGGCCGTCGCGATGTGATGGACGCACTGGCGCCGACTGGACCGGTTTACCAGGCGGGGACGCTTTCCGGTAACCCAATCGCGATGGCGGCAGGTTATGCCTGTCTGACCGAAGTCGCCCAGCCGGGTATTCATGAAACGCTGAACGAACTGACGACGCGTCTGGCGGAAGGTCTGCTGGAAGCTGCTGAAGAAGCGAATATTCCGCTGGTAGTTAATCATGTAGGCGGGATGTTCGGGATTTTCTTCACCGATGCAGAAACCGTAACCTGCTATCAGGATGTGATGGCATGCGACGTTGAACGCTTCAAGCGTTTCTTCCACATGATGCTGGATGAAGGAATTTATCTGGCGCCGTCCGCGTTTGAAGCAGGCTTTATGTCCGTGGCGCACAGTGAAGAAGATATCAATAACACCATCGACGCCGCGCGCCGGGTGTTTGCGAAACTGTAAAGGATGAATTGCCGGGTGGCGCTTACGCTTACCCGGCCTACATTCTACGCCGTAGGCCGGATGGCGGCATAACTTACCGGCTCTGCTTACGTAGCAGATAGATAAAGTACGGCGCGCCAATAAACGTCGACAGTAATCCCGCCGGGATCTGATACGGAAACAACACCATCCTGCCGCACCAGTCAGCAAAGACCAGCAACACGCCACCCGCCAGCGCCGAAATCAGCATATGCGGCATCGCCCGACGAAAACCCATCATCCGGGCAATATGCGGCGCCATCAGCCCGACAAAGCTCAACGGTCCAATGGTCATGGTGGCTGTCGCCGTCAGCCCTGCCGCCAGCAGCAGTAATCCCACGCGTGATGGCGTAATAGCCATACCGACAGCCCGCGCCGTATCGCCGCCGAGCGGTAAAATTGTCAGCCAACGGCGGCACAACGGCGTCATCGCCAGCAGGATAACCATTACAATCCCGGTGCGCAGCACCTGTTCGCCACTCGCGTTATAGGTTGAGCCGGAGATCCAGGTTAGCACCCCCGCCATACGCGGATCGCCGCTGGCCTGCAGCATCATCAGCAGCATTGTAAACGCCGTGCTGAGCGCCATCCCTGCCAGCAACATGCGGTGCGGTGAAAAGCCCCCGCGCCCGGCGGCAATCATAATGATAAGCAAGGTGGCTGCCGCACCGAGGCTCCCGGCCGGCAGCAGCCAGCCAAAGGCATTGCCGGGGACCAGAAATAACATTAGCACCACGCCAAATGCCGCCCCGGAGCTAATTCCTAATACTTCCGGACTGGCCATTGGATTTCCGGTCAGACGCTGAATAATACAGCCAGCTACCGCTAACATTACCCCGGCAATCAGCGCCGCCAGAACACGTGGCCAGCGCCAGGGCATGAGCTCGTCCAGCATCGCGCCGCTGGCCCATGTCCAGCCGTGCGCATCGCGGCCAAACGCGAGCGCCACAATAACGGTAAGCAGCAATATCGCCCCGCCCGCCAGGGCAAACATCAGTACATTCTGGCGCTCAGCAGCGATGCGGTTACTGGCATTCATATCCGGCGCGCTCATACTTCTAAGGCGCGGCAACAGCCACAGCAGCAATGGCGCGCCAATCAGCGCCGTCACCGAACCAGTGGAGACTTCCATCCATACGCGGGTCAGCCACAGAATGATTTGGTCGGAGAGCCAGAGGATCAACGCACCAATCAGAGGGGCCAGCATCAGACGCGCCAGCAGACGACGCGCGCCGAGCATTTTCGCCAGCAGCGGTGCAAACAGGCCAATAAAGCCGATAATCCCAACCGCGTTAACCAGTAAGGCGCTGATAACAATGGCCAGCGATAACGCCGCCAGACGTGCCAGCGACAGCGCCAGACCGAGGTTACGCGCCACGCCGTCATCCAGTCCCATCAGCGTCATTGGACGTAATAACAACAGCGTCAGCATCACACCGCCCAGCAGTTGCGGCCACAGACGCTGTACGCCGCTCCAGTCGGTCTGCGTTAGCGTACCGCTGCTCCATAAAAACATGCTTTGCAGTTGATCGTGATGGAAGATAACCATCAACTGGTTAATTGCCCCGCAGTACAGGCTGACCACCAGCCCGGCAAGGATTAACGTCACCGGAGAAAGACGTTTGCCCCAGGCAACGCCAAACACCAGAGCCCCAACAACACATGCTCCCGCCAGCGCCGCAAATTGCGTGGTCAGCGCACCGGGAATAGCCCACAGCGTGGTAACCGTAATACCCAACTGCGCCCCGGTTGCAACACCTAACGTAGTGGGTTCTGCCAGTGGGTTACGCAGCACCTGCTGAAACAAGACACCGACCAGCCCCAGCCCGGCACCGACCAACAGCGAAATCGCCAGCCTCGGCAGCAGACTGTAGTGGAAAACCATCTGCTCAATAGCATTGATATCCGGTGACCAGATAGCCTGTTGCCACTGACTGCGCGGTAGTGCAACAGAGAAGTTAACCCAGGTCAGCCAACAGGCAGCGACAAACAGAACCGCCAGAAGAAGGGTCGGGAATAGCGCAATTCGTTTACTCACGCTTTGCCTCCCAGCGCATTATCCAGAATGCGGGCAAAATGCATCGCCGAGAGCGTGGCGCCATAGAACCAGACGGCAGGCACACGCTGAAAACGTCCGCTGCGAACAAACGGCATCGCCTGCCATAATGGCGTAGACATCAGCGCAGCCATCTCTTTATCGTTGCCGTGGTCAAAACACAGCACATCGACATCCTTATAAGCAGCCAGACGGTCAATACTCACGGCAGTGCTGCCCCAAAAGTTTGTCTCGCCCTGCCAGGCGTTGGGGATCCCATAATCATCCAGCACGTCCTGAAACAGGCTGTTTGGGCCAAACACCAGCATATGTCGTGAATCGAGCAGGGAAGTGAGAAGTACAGGGCGCGCGCCACGTTGAATGAAGCGCGGTTTCAGGCTGGCGATAAAACGATCGTACTCGGTCAGATGGCTTTCAGCAGAGGCTTGCAGATTGAACAATTGCGCCATTTCCTGTAGCGATTGTCGCGCAACGGCCAGCGGCTTTTTACCGTCACTGAAGTTAAATCCCCGGCCAGGCGCAATCCGCGCCAGCTTTTCAGGGGAAGGACCATAGCCTGCTGACCACAGCAAAAACGAGGGTTTCATTTCGGTCAACAGTTCGAGATTGGGCTCCGTACGTAGCCCGACGTCAATCACCGAATCCGGCAACGGGGGCTCACTTACCCACAGCTTGTAGTTAGGGATATCCGCGATGCCATACGGCGTAATACCCAGCGCCAGCAGTAGCTCTACCGGTAGCCATTCCAGCGCCACAATACGCTGCGTATCAACCGCCGCAGCGTGTGCCGTATTCATCCGCCACAGCAGCGGCGACAGCGCCATCGCCGCAAGCAGCCGCCGACGGGTAATATGATGTAATTCAATCATTAATAGACAAAACTCACGGGTGCGGCACCGGCCGGATGCGGCAAAATGCCCATCGGGATACCGTAAATCTGTTCCAGAGTTTCACTGCGCATCAGTTCAGCAGGCGTCCCTTGTGCAATCATTTCACCACCGCGCAGCGCAACTAAGTAATCACAGTAGCGGGCCGCCATGTTGATATCATGCAGCACCGCAATCACCGTCAGCCCGCGCTGCTGACTTAAGCGATGCACCAGCGCCAGTACGTCAACCTGATGAGCGATATCCAGCGCGGAAGTCGGTTCATCAAGCAGCAGACAGCGGCTGTCCTGTGCTACCAGCATGGCAATCCACGCGCGCTGGCGTTCTCCGCCGGACAGACTATCAACCAAACGGTGCGCCAGCGGTTTTAAGCCAACCAGCGAAATCGCCTCTTCTACTTTCTCTCTGTCGGCAACGCCAAAACGTCCCAGCGCCCCATGCCACGGATAGCGGCCAATCGCCACCAGTTCGCGCACCGTCATCCCTTCGGCCTGCGGCAACTGCTGCGGCAGATAGGCGACCTTGCGGGCAAACGCTTTACTGCTCCAGTTCTCCAGTGGCTGTTCGTCGAGCAGGATGTCACCTTCTGACGGCGGCTGATGACGTCCCAGCATTTTCAATAACGTCGATTTTCCGGAACCGTTGTGGCCGATAAGGCCGGTCACTTTACCCGCAGGAAAAGTTAATGAGAGAGGATGCAAAAGCGTGCGGCCAGGCACACGAAAGGAGACATTACGCAACGCAAAAGTAGTGTCGGGATGGGATCTGTTTTCCTGCATAGCAGCCAACTTGTAAAACGGGCACGCAAAGCGTGCCCAATAGAAATTAGAAACGGAAGGTTGCAGTTGCAACGACCTGACGTTCTGCGCCCCAGAAGCAGCCATAGGTATTGAAGCAGCTGGCGACGTATTCACGGTCAAACAGGTTGTTCACATGCAGCGCCACGTTGGAGCCCGCCATGCCGACGCGCGCCAGATCGTAACGTACTAACGCATCCACCAGCGTATAGCTCCCCACTTTAAAGGAGTTTGCCGGATCGCCATAACTGGAACCAGTATAACGAACGCCAGTACCCAACGTCAGCCCAGAAAGCGCGCCGTCATAAAGGGTGTAATCGCCCCACAATGATGCCATGTGTTTTGGCACCTGCGCAGGCGTATTGCCCTTGTAGTTGGTGTCGGTGGTGTATTCCGCGTCGGTGTAGGTATAAGAACCCACTACGTTGACGCTGGCAGACAGCGCCGCTTTCGCTTCAATTTCCACTCCGCGAGAACGAATTTCACCGCCTTCAACTGACCAGAACGATCCGTTCGGATCGGCCATCAGATTGTTGGTTTTAGTCAACTGATAGACAGCACCGGTGATCACGATTGGACGATCGTTCGGCACGTACTTCACGCCAGCTTCGTACTGCTTACCTTTGGACGGCGCAAAGATATTACCGCTTGCACCCGTCTGAGAAGCCGGTTCAAACGACTCGCTGTAGCTGAAATACGGGGTTACGCCGTTGTCGAACAGGTAGTTAACACCGCCACGCCAGGTGAATTGCTTATCATCGCGGGAATCCGTTACACCAGAAACACGGTTCAGAGAGTCCTGTTTAGCCCAGTCGTAACGACCGCCCAGAGTAACCAGCACCTTATCCCATTGCGCCTGATCCTGAACATACAAGCCAGTCTGCTTCTGTTTGTTCAGCACTTTGTAAGGACCTGAAGGGCCTGGGTGTGAGCCAAAATCGAAGTCGCTACGGTCGAGGTTATAGATATCGGACGGCGCAACAGAGCCCGCATAGCCAAACCAGGAGTTGATATCGTTCCGCATACGCATAAAGTCAACGCCGGTCAGCAGCGTGTGATCTACGTCGGCAGTAGCGAACTTGCTTTGCAGCTGAGTATCGACGGAGAAGTTCTGCAATTTCTCATTATCGATAACATACTGACGCGTCAGCGTATGATCCCAGTCGGCCTGAGGAATGCTGGCACAAGGGCTGTTAGCCGGATCCTTGGTATAGAGCGGATCGGAGCACATACCGTAGCCATATACGCTGTTCTGCGAGACTTTATTTTGCGCGTAACGCAGGTTCTGACGCACGGTAAAGGTGTCGTTAAATTCGTGATCGAAGCTGTAGCCCACCATCTTCTCGTTACGAGAATAGGTATTGTTGTTCGCCCCTTCGTTGAAATCGGTAGGCAGACGCTTGCCATTCGGCAACTCAGTCACCGTCCCTTCTTTCGGCAACCAGCCGTAATAACCTGTTTCCGGCTCGTTCTGGAAGTAGGAGAGGAAGGTGAAGTTTGTCTTATCGTCCGGACGCCATGAGAAAGATGGCGCGATGGCATAGCGTTGTTCTTCTGCGCCCTGCTGCTGCGCATTGGCGGAACGCGCCAGGCCAGTTAAGCGGTAAGAGTATACGCCGTCATCATCCAGCGCATCGCTGAAATCAAAACCGGTCTGGAACAGGCTGTCAGTGCCCATCTTGAACTGAATTTCTTTCAATGGTTCTGTGGTCGGGCGTTTGCTGACCATATTCAACAACCCACCTGGGTTGCTCTTTCCGTACAGAACGGAAACCGGACCACGCATCACTTCGGCGCGTTCCAGCATATAAGGGTCGATCACCGCATCATTGTAGAAGTTACCCTGCATCTTCAGGCCATTCAGATAGTTATTCTGACTTTGGCCATCGGCAGCGAAGCCACGGATGATCAGGTAATCATAGGTATTGGACGCACCACGCGTACCCACGGCAACGCCCGGGGTGTAGCTAAGCGCCTCTTTGACCGATTTTGGCTGATGCAACGCCATCTCTTCGGCGGTGACCACTGAAATAGACTGAGGAACTTTTTGAATCGGAGTGTCGGTTTTGGTCGCCGTAGCAGACTGTCGTGCGGCGATGGTTGCCGCTGGCCCCCATGCGCTTTCCTGCGGAGCAGGAGCTGCAGTTACGGTGATGGTTTCTTCTTTCGGGTCAACCGCCGCCTGTGCATAGACAGACATGCCGCTAACCGCTGTGGCTACCACTACTGCGATTTTACGCAGTGATGAACTTGGCTGAGCAGTTTTAAGACGCGCCATTGGTATTTCTCTGATGAAAGTGAATGATAACGTAAACGAGAATTATTATTATAACGGCAGCATAATATTCGAAACTCTGGCGAGATAGCAAGCAATACGCGCCCCTACTAAAACTGAGGGGTTAAGAAATAACCAGATGAAAAGAAAGGGTTAATAAATTAGGCTGAAATGTTTTAACGAATAATGTACCGGATGGCTACCTTAATTCCGCAGGCCTGATAAGCGCAGCGCCATCAGGCAAGGCAAAGTAAAACCATATAGCGCAAAAAGAAAAACCCGCCGAAGCGGGTTTTTAAGCTGGCGTTAGTTACCGCCAAACATATCTTTTATCCAACCTGCTACACCGTCGCTGTCTTTCTTCTCTTGCTGCGGCGGTTGCTGCTGTTGAGGCTGCTGCTGCGACTGTTGAGAAGATTGATCGAACGGATTCCCCGACTGCTGCAGCATTTCACCCTGCTGACACAGCGAATCAGGATCGGTGGTCCATACAGGAAGCGTGCGCATCCCGCCGCTACACACAAAGTTACCATCATAGTCCACGCCCATATCCACCACATCTTCCGGCGGCGTCAGCACCAGCGGTGTTGGCGTCTGGTTAGCCAGATAACGCTGATAAATCGACATCGCGCCGCTGGCACCGTACAGCTTGGTTGGCTGGTTGTTATCGCGGCCCACCCAGGTGATGGTCACCTGGCTGCCGTCGATCCCGGCAAACCAGGTATCCACATTGTTGTTGGTGGTCCCGGTTTTCCCTGCCAGATGCAAGCCAGGATATTTCGCGCCAAGCTGACGACCCGTACCACGCTGAACCACCTGCTGCATGGTCCACAGCGTCATATACGCCGCCTGCGCCGGAACGGCACGCTCAGCCTGCGGGAAGCTCTGGTACAGCACGGTACCATCTTCGGCAATAACCGAACGCAGCGCCGACAACGGCGCACGGTTCCCGCCGCTGGCGATAGTCTGGAACGCCTGTGCTACTTCGATTGGCGTCAGGTTCAACGCCCCCAGCAGCATGGCCGGAACCGGGTTAAGCTGATCTTTCGGCGCGCCCAGTTTCAACCAGGTATCGGTTACCGCAGGCAAGCCCAGCGCCATCCCCAGATTTACCGTCGGTACGTTCATGGAGCGGGTTAACGCATCCACCAGCATCACTCTTCCGCTTTCGCTATAGCGACGATCATCGTTCTGTGGCGACCAGACCTGACCGTTCGGCTGACGTAGCGCAATCGGCGCATCAGCAATCCAGGTATTCAGGCGGTAAAGCTTCGGCTGGCTGAGCGCAGTCAGATAGGTCGCCGGTTTCGCCAGAGAACCAATCGAACGACGCGCCTGCATCGCACGGTTATAGCCCGCGAACTGCGGCTCTGCCCCGCCAACCATGGCGCGAACTTCGCCACTGAATCGGTCAACCACCACAATCGCGGTTTCCAGATCGCTCAGCTTACGCTGTTTCTTCAGCACCGGAATGCCTTCCACCGCCGCTTTTTCCGCAGCGTCCTGCGCCACGGAATCAAAGGTGGTGAAAATTTTCACGCCGGAGAGATCTTTAACTTTATCGCCCAGCTTCGCCTGAAGCTCCTGACGCACCATCTGCATAAAGGCTGGCTGTGGCGAGATCACTCCACCACGCGGCTGTACGCCTAACGGACGCGCGCTCAGCATGTCATACAGATCCTGATCGATGATCTGCTGCTGTTGCAGCAAACGCAGCACGAGGTTACGACGCTCCAGCGCCAGCTTCGGGTTACGCCATGGGTTATAGATTGACGCCCCTTTAACCATCCCCACCAGCAACGCCTGCTGGTCGAGACTCAGTTCTTCCACCGGACGACCGAAATAATAGAGGCTCGCCAGCGGGAAGCCGCGAATTTCATTATCGCCGCTTTGACCGAGATAGACTTCGTTCATGTACAGCTCAAGAATGCGATCTTTGCTGTAACGCGCATCCATCAGCAGCGCCATGTAAGCTTCGTTGGCCTTACGCCAGTAAGAACGTTCGCTGGACAGGAACAGGTTCTTCACCAGTTGCTGAGTCAGCGTACTCGCCCCCTGCACCGTGCGACCGGCCGTCAGGTTGGCCAGCACCGCACGACCAATCGAGTAGAGGCTGACGCCATCATGCTCATAGAAGTGACGGTCTTCGGTTGCCAGCAGCGTATCGACCAGCAGATCCGGGAATCCACTGCGCGGGACAAACAGGCGCTGCTCGCCGTTAGGTGAAGAGAGCATGGTAATCAGACGCGGATCGAGACGGAAGAAACCGAACTGGCGGTTGTTATCCATATTCTCGATAGTGTCCAGATGATCGCCATCAAAGGTCAGACGTGCGCGCACCTGCCCTTCTTTACTGTCCGGGAAGTCAAACGGACGACGAATCATCTCAATGCTCTTCGCCTGTACCGTGAATTCGCCCGGACGCGTCATCTTCGAGACCTGACGATACTGCGTGGCCTCCAGCAGCTTCACCATCTCGTTCTTGCCGATGGGCATTTCTGGCTCAAGGTTAACCATGCGGCCATATACTGCCGCCGGAAGCTGCCAGACTTTACCGTCGATACGGCTACGGATTTTTTGGTCCAGATAGACGCCGTAAATGGCGATCAGCACCAAAAAAACAATCGACAGTTTTACCAGCAGCCAGAACCAGCCGCGTTTACCACGAGGCTTACGCCCTTTGCCTTTACCCTTACGCGGCATCGGTTCTTCATCCTCATAGTCATCATCATCATAATCGTCGTCATACTCTTCATCTCTGAGTTGACGACGGCTCACCTTTTGTTTCACTGGACGCGAGGGTTTCCCTTTACGTCCAATTGGCTCGCGGTCATTCCCCGCCATGCTTTTTCTCCGCAACATTCAGGCGCAAAGGCCCGATTCTCTGTTCTTCCGCCCTGCGACAGAAGAAGAAATCTCTCAATTTATGAATACTTTTTGGTGCGCCGCGTTGGCGCGGTATTCGCCGGATCGTCCGGCCAGACATGTTTGGGGTAACGCCCTTTCATCTCTTTTTGCACCTCACGGTACGATCCCTGCCAGAACGCACTCAAATCGCTCGTTACCTGTAGCGGTCGTTGGGCCGGAGACAGCAGCTCCAGTACCAGCGGCACGCGTCCCTGGGCGATGGTTGGGGTCTTCGCTTCACCAAACATTTCCTGCATCCGAACGGCCAATACCGGAGGATTATCCTCATGATAGCGAATGGCAATCCGGCTTCCCGTCGGCACAGTGTAATGCGCCGGCAGTTCACTATCCAGACGTTGCAGCATTGACCAGTCCAGCAAATCGCGCAATGCCTGACCCACATTTACTGCTTTTAACGCGCGTAGAGAGTGCACACCGCTCATGTGCGGCAGCAGCCAGCGCTCCAGCATCGCCAGAAGAGAATCTTCATCTACCGCAGGCCAGTCGTACTCCGGCAACCAGATTGCCGCACATTGCAAACGCAGCCGAAACTGCTCGGCTTCCGGCGTCCAGTTGAGCACACTGAGTCCTTTATCGCGAATGCCATTCAACATCGCCTGGTGCAACTCCTCTTCCGAGGGTTTGGCCAGCGGCTGTACTTTTACCGTCAATGAGCCAATACACGACCGACGCAACGCCTTTAACGTTCCCTGAGTTTCATCCCATTCGATGGTGTCGGACTGTTGCAGCAGTTCAGGACACGTCTGCATCAACACTTCAATATCCAGCGGCAACGCTAACAAAATACGCGCATCTGGCGATGAGCTACCCTGCAGTAACAGCGGCGCTATCAGCCACTCATGGCGCCCCTGGGCGTCATCGACATCCAGCATAGCTCCCATGCCGTTGGCCAGTTGATAGCGCCCTTCTTGCCCACGTCGACGGGCGATCCGATCGGCAAACGCCTGCGCCAGCAACGAGGGAAGCAGCGCGCTGTCGGGCTGCCCGCTGCGTACGTTAAGCCGTTTCAATAATTGTTGACTGCGCTGCTGCCAGGCGGACTGATTTCGTGAAAACGCAACAGTTAAATCAGTGCTGCCCCCGCGCGGCGGTTCTTCCAGAATTGCTGCCAGTTTTGCCGCCGTTGCGGCTTCATTGTCATTGTTGGCGCTAACCAGCATAGCCGCTAAACGGGGATCATTACCCAATGCCGCCATTTTCTGCCCACGGGCGCTGAGCCTGTCGCCCTCAAGCGCGCCCAGCATCTGCAACAGCCGTTTTGCCGCCTGCAGGTTGATAGCGGGCGGCGTATCCAGCCAGTTCAGTTGCTCAGGATCGGTACATCCCCATTGCAGCAGCTCCATCAGTAGTCCGGACAGATCGCTCTGTAATATCTCCGGCTCTCCCTGCGCCGTCGCTCTTTCCGCCTGCTCTTTGGCAAGCAAATGTACGCAGATACCTGGCTCCAGACGACCTGCACGCCCGGCTCGCTGTGTCATCGATGCCTGGCTAATGCGCTGGGTAATCAACCGCGTTAAACCGGTACGCGCGTCATAGCGCGCCACGCGCTCCTGGGCGCAGTCCACCACCAGCCGGATACCTTCAATTGTTAAGCTGGTTTCGGCAATATTGGTCGCCAGCACCACTTTGCGCTTACCTTGCGGCGCGGGCAAAATCGCCAGGCGCTGCTCGGCCAGCGTCAACGCGCCGTACAACGGACATAACACAACATCGCCGCCCACACGCGTTGCCAGTTGTTCCTGCACGCGCAGGATTTCCCCAACGCCCGGTAAAAACAGCAGCAGCGACCCGCTTTCATGGCGCAGTAGCTCCGCCGTGGCTATCGCCACCGCTTCGTCAAAACGCAGATGTGCCGCCAGCGGCTGATACCGTCGCTCGACCGGGAATGTGCGGCCTTCAGAGATAATCATGGGCGCATCGGGCAATAACTGCTGCAAGCGCCCGTTATCGAGCGTTGCGGACATGATCAATAGTTTCAGATCGTCACGCAGACCTTGCTGTACGTCCAGCAGCAAAGCCAGCGCCAGGTCGGCCTGCAGGCTCCGTTCGTGAAATTCATCGAGGATCACTAACCCGACGCCAGTGAGTTCGGGATCGCGCTGGATCATGCGCGTCAGAACGCCTTCCGTCACCACTTCCAGCCGGGTCTGCGACCCCACGCAGCTTTGCGCACGCATCCGGTAACCCACGGTCTCACCGGGCTTTTCGCTCAGCAACTCCGCCAACCGCTGCGCCACGTTGCGTGCCGCCAGACGGCGCGGCTCCAGCAAAATAATCCGCCCCTTGATGCCACCATGTTCAAGCAGTCGCAACGGCAGCCAGGTCGATTTCCCGGCACCGGTCGGCGCGGTCAGCAGCACCTGCGGCGAGGCATCAAGGGCGGTAAGCAGTTCAGGCACTACGGCGGCAACGGGCAACGACGTCACAAATAGCTCCAGAGGGTTAACATTCTTCGCGCTGCATTGTAGCATCGCGTTAATTCATAACCGAGTATCCATCATGTCTGAGCCAAAAAGGCTGTTCTTTGCGATTGAATTGCCAGGCGAGGTTCGGGAGCAGTTAATCCACTGGCGGGCCGCGCAGTTCCCTCCTGAAGCAGGTCGCCCCGTCGCCGCCGATAATCTGCATCTGACGCTGGCCTTTTTAGGCGACGTCAGCGCTGAGAAGCAGCAGGCGCTGTCGCAACTCGCGGGACGCATTCGCCAGCCGGGTTTTACGCTCAAACTCGATGATGCCGGACAATGGCTGCGCTCGCGGGTCGTGTGGCTGGGGATGCGTCAGCCGCCGCGCGGACTGTTACAACTGGCGAATATGCTGCGGGCGCAGGCCGCGCGCAGCGGATGTTATCAAAGCCCGCAGCCGTTTCACCCACATATCACGCTGCTGCGCGATGCCGGACACGCGGTTCCCATCCCCCCACCGGGCTTTGGCTGGTCATTTCCGGTCACGGAGTTCGCACTTTACTCCTCTTCATTCGCACGAGGACGCACGCGTTACACACAGTTGCAACGCTGGACGCTGACTGAATAATTAAAGGGACTGTTGATGCAATTTTCTCCACCTTTACAACCTGCAACGCTCATCCAGCGCTACAAGCGTTTTTTAGCGGATGTGATCACCCCGGATGGCTCAACGTTAACGTTACACTGCCCCAATACCGGCGCGATGACCGGATGTGCAACGCCGGGGGACACAGTCTGGTTTTCGACATCAGAAAATACTAAACGGAAATATCCCCATACCTGGGAATTAACACAAACGCAAAAGGGTGCTTTTATTTGTGTTAACACACTGTGGGCCAACAGATTAACGAAAGAAGCTATTCAGAATGAGCTTATTTCGGAAGTTTCAGGCTACAGTGCCTTGAAAAGTGAAGTAAAATACGGCGCAGAAGGGAGCCGTATCGACTTTTTGTTGCAGGCGGATTCCCGACCTGACTGCTATATTGAAGTGAAATCAGTCACGTTGGCGGAAAATGATCAGGGTTATTTTCCCGATGCCATCACTGAACGAGGTCAGAAGCATCTTCGGGAATTGATGAGCGTAGCGGCAGAAGGCAAGCGGGCGGTGATATTTTTCGCCGTGTTGCATTCAGCCATTACACGGTTTTCACCCGCGCACCATATCGATGCAAAATATGCGCAATTATTAGTTGAAGCACAGCTTAAGGGGGTAGAAATTCTGGTTTATAAAGCGGAACTTTCTGCCCATGGCATGACTCTTAAAGAGCCGTTGCCCATTACCTTGTAATGGTGTAAACATTTGGTTAATTAGTATTCTGGGCGCGTGGGCAAATACGCTTTTCCTCACAGGGTTGTCAAGTGTTACGTTTAGATAATTGCTATCCGGAAAAGCATCTGCTATTTATAGCGACCTGATTTTTCCCCCGAACATGGGGATCGATAGTGCGTGTTAAGGAGAAGCAACATGCAAGAAGGGCAAAACCGTAAAACATCGTCCCTGAGTATTCTCGCCATCGCTGGGGTGGAGCCGTACCAGGAGAAACCGGGCGAAGAGTATATGAACGAAGCCCAGCTGTCGCACTTCAGGCGTATTCTTGAGGCATGGCGTAATCAACTTAGGGATGAAGTTGATCGCACCGTATCTCATATGCAAGACGAAGCGGCTAACTTCCCTGATCCGGTGGACCGCGCCGCGCAGGAAGAAGAATTCAGCCTTGAGCTGCGTAACCGTGACCGTGAGCGCAAACTGATCAAAAAGATCGAGAAGACGCTGAAGAAAGTAGAAGACGAAGATTTCGGCTACTGCGAATCGTGCGGCGTAGAAATTGGTATTCGCCGTCTGGAAGCGCGTCCAACAGCCGATCTATGTATCGACTGCAAAACGCTGGCAGAAATCCGCGAAAAACAGATGGCAGGTTAATCCGGTCATTTTTACCACATTTGCTACAGGCGGGAGTTTCTCCCGCCTTATTATTTGTCAGTCCGCAAAATGAGCGATTCACACTATATTGGCCGCTTCGCCCCTTCCCCCTCCGGCGAACTGCATTTCGGTTCACTGATTGCCGCCCTCGGCAGTTACCTGCAGGCTCGTGCCCGGCGCGGAATCTGGCGAGTACGCATTGAAGATATTGATCCCCCTCGTGAAGTTCCCGGTGCTGCAGATACGATCCTGCGTCAGCTGGAACATTACGGCCTGCACTGGGATGGCGATATTTTATGGCAATCCCAACGCCACGAAGCCTACCGCGAGGCGCTTACCTGGCTGCATCAGCAAGATCTGAGCTATTACTGCACCTGCACGCGAGCGCGTATTCAAAGCGTCGGCGGTATTTACGACGGTCACTGCCGTGAGTTACGCCTCGGGCCAGAACAGGCGGCCGTCCGTATTAAACAACGCCATCCCGTGATGCAGTTTACTGACCGGCTACGCGGTGTGATTCAGGCTGACCCGCAACTTGCTGGTGAAGATTTTATCATCCACCGCCGCGACGGGCTGTTTGCCTATAATCTCGCCGTGGTAGTTGATGACCATTTTCAGGGCGTAACGGAGATTGTTCGCGGCGCCGATCTCATCGAACCCACGGTGCGACAAATCTCTTTGTATCAGCAGTTTGGCTGGCAAGCGCCTGACTATATTCATCTTCCGCTGGCGCTCAACGAACAAGGCGCTAAACTTTCAAAACAAAATCATGCACCTGCGCTACCGCAAGGCGATCCGCGCCCGGTGATTATTGCCGCGCTACGCTTTCTCGGCCAGCGTGCCGATATCCCGTGGCAGGAGATGCGTGTGGACCAGATCCTGGAGTTTGCCGTTGAGAACTGGCGTCTGACAACAGTGCCAGAATCAGCGATCTTAAATCCGGCATTCTCAAATGCGCCACGCTGAGCTATGATTAGCCGCTATTTTTACACAGCAACACTTGTTCTGATTGAAGTTTGACACTACCGAGGTGCACTATTTTTACCCGAGTCGCTAATTTTTGCCGCAAGGTGCTAAGCCGCGAGGAGCGCGAGGCTGAGCTCGCCGTCACCCGTCCACATATGACGGTAATTCCGCGTGAGCAGCACTCTATCTCCCGCAAAGATATCAGTGAAAATGCCCTGAAGGTAATGTACAGGCTCAATAAGGCCGGATACGAGGCATGGCTGGTTGGCGGTGGTGTACGCGATCTTTTGCTGGGCAAAAAGCCGAAAGATTTTGATGTCACCACTAACGCAACGCCGGATCAGGTGCGCAAACTGTTTCGTAACTGTCGCCTGGTCGGTCGCCGTTTCCGTCTGGCTCATGTCATGTTCGGCCCGGAAATTATCGAAGTGGCGACGTTCCGCGGCCATCATGAAGGCAGCGAAGCCGATCGCACCACGTCGCAACGCGGGCAAAACGGTATGTTGCTGCGCGACAACATCTTCGGCTCCATTGAAGAAGATGCCCAACGTCGCGATTTCACGATAAACAGCCTGTATTACAGCGTGGCCGATTTCACCGTACGTGATTACGTCGGCGGTATGCAGGACCTCGAAGAGGGCATCATTCGCCTGATCGGTAATCCGGAAACGCGCTATCGCGAAGATCCCGTGCGTATGCTGCGCGCCGTGCGCTTTGCCGCCAAGCTCGACATGCGTATCAGCCCGGAAACCGCAGAGCCGATCCCGCGTCTGGCAACGCTGCTGAACGACATTCCTCCCGCACGCCTGTTTGAAGAAGCACTGAAGCTGTTACAGGCGGGCTATGGGTATGAAACCTATAAAAAACTGCGTGAGTACAGCCTGTTCCAGCCGCTGTTCCCAACCATTACACGCTACTTCACCGAAGACGGTGACAGCCCGATGGAACGCATTATCGCTCAGGTACTAAAGAATACCGATAACCGCATTAACAATGATATGCGCGTTAACCCGGCGTTCTTGTTCGCCGCGATGTTCTGGTATCCGTTACTGGAAGCCGCGCAGAAAATTGCGCAAGAAAGCGGTTTGGCTTACTACGACGCTTTCGCGCTGGCAATGAACGACGTGCTGGACGAAGCCTGCCGCTCGCTGGCGATCCCGAAACGTCTGACCTCGCTAACTCGCGATATCTGGCAGTTGCAATTACGTATGTCCCGTCGTCAGGGTAAACGCGCCTGGAAGCTGATGGAACATCCAAAGTTCCGCGCAGCTTACGACCTGTTAGCACTGCGTGCCGAAGTAGAACACAACGCTGAACTGCAACGGCTGGCGAAATGGTGGGGTGAATTCCAGGTTTCAGCGCCGCCGGAACAAAAAGGCATGCTGAACGAACTGGATGAAGAGCCTGACGTACGCCGCCGCCATCGTCGCCCGCGTAAGCGTGCACCGCGTCGCGAAGGTAGCGCGTGACCGTCGTTTATATCGCCATCGGCAGTAATTTAGCTTCTCCCCTGGAGCAGGTGAATGCTGCCGTGCAAGCGATCGGCGAAATCCCTGACAGCCGTATCGTTGCGGTTTCTTCGTTTTATCGTACCCCCCCGTTGGGTCCACAGGATCAGCCCGACTATCTGAACGCCGCCGTAGCGCTGGATACCGCTCTCGCCCCCGAAGCGTTGCTGGATCATACCCAACGAATTGAACTGCAACAGGGCCGGGTGCGCAAAGCTGAACGCTGGGGACCGCGAACACTGGACCTCGATATTATGCTGTTTGGCGACGAAGTGATTAACACCGAACGCCTGACCGTGCCGCACTACGACATGAAAAACCGTGGTTTTATGCTGTGGCCGCTGTTTGAAATTGCGCCCGAACTGCATTTCCCCGATGGACAGCTGCTGGCAGAATGCCTGCGTCAGCTGCCTCCCTGCCCCGCCCTCTGGTAAACCGCCCCTGTATTACCCTTCCAGGAATAAATCAGAAATTTAATGTGCAAAAGGCCCAGACACACCGAATGGGCGTTGTCTTCGTTATGCAGAAAAAAGGGCAACAGAAATCACAATAAAGTTATTTAAAACCATATTAAATAATATCTAACCCTTTTAATTCACATTATGGGAATAGTTTAAAATCATTTCACATGATATTTTTTAAATTCAATATTTAAAATATCTAAAACAATAACATTCATCAATATCGGAAATAAATTAAATAAAAACCGTTCAATATACTCGCTATTGCCGATCAATTAACCATAACAATTCATTCAGCAAATCGTCTATATATTACGAAAAAAAACTCAAATCATTACATTATTCCATTTAATCAAAGGCAATCCATAACCAAAACAAATGACATACAAACAATTTCCTTACCGGAGAGATAAAACAACAAAATAAAATAGCCAATAAGAATAAATAAATTATTCTTATACGCGGGGTGAATTTTACAAATCTGCGCAATATCAGGTTTAATGCCCCTGAATTAAAATAACATTTTGTTACAGCTTCAATTCATCTATTACCACTCTATATAAGGATATTCGTTGTGAAGAAAAACATCATCGCGCTGTCGGTCGCGCTCTCTGCCGCACTGCTCTCCTCTTCTGCATTCGCCCTCGACGGCGGCCAGATCGATTTTGCCGGTCTGGTCAGCGACAATACCTGCATCCCACGCGTTAACGGCGGCAGCCAGGATGGCCAGGTTCAGCTGAACACGGCCAAAGTGGCAGATATCCAGGCCGATAGCGGCGTCCAGCTTGGCGCAGTCGGCGTACAGCCTGAATCGTTCTACATCACCGTCGACTGTGGTTCAGCCAACACCAACGCAAATGCCAACCTGAGCATGGCCTCTACGTTCTTCAGCAACAGCAACGGTACGCTGAATAACGATGATTCCATCTCCAGCCCGGCGGCTGGCGTGAACCTGGCGATTCATGAAGTTGACAGCTCCGGCGCGGCGCTGGCTTACAAGCAGGTTAAAATCAACAACACTAGCGACGTCCACAAACAAAAATTTGGTGCTGACGGCGTGGCGAAATTTAACTTCGTGGTTTCTTACGTTAAGCAGTCAACCGCAGTGCAGATCAAGGCGGGCTACGTGAAGTCCAATACCGCATATACTCTGGTTTACGATTAATTAAGCCCTTTCAAGGGGCTATTTTACGCCGTGAAGTAGCTCCTTTTTAAAGTACGGCGATTGATGAACGAAGGGATGGCGAACGCTCAAGCTTTTAAGTTCAACTTCAGCCACATTTCATTTTTTATAATAGTAAAAAATGAAATGTGATTATCAAACTCAATAAAAATAAAACATTCTTAAATCAGATAATAGTGAGTAAAAAAACTCACCTCACAAATAAAACAATACAGATACTGTACAAAACACATTATTTACATAAAAAACAGCCTTACATTAAACAAGCATCACACTTAAACAACATAATTAGGCCTAACACAAACATAATATATTAACAAAATAAATAAGAAGCGAAGGAAATATCCATGTGAGTTATTTTTATACAGCGAGGGTATTCTCTATAATTGCGCCGGCTTGACGTAATATTTATTTTTTTAACAAGGATATTTCTAAATGAAATTAAAGTTAATTGCACTGTCTCTCGTTCTGTCTGCAGCCTCCACCTCGGCATTTGCCATTGATGGCGGCCAGGTTGATTTCGCCGGTCTGGTCAGCGATAACACCTGTGTTCCACACGTTAACGGCGGCAGCCAGGACGGTCAGGTTCAGCTGAACACTGCTAAAGTGGGTGATATTCAGGCCGATCTGGGCGTCCAGCTTGGCGCTGTTGGTGTACAGCCAGAGTCGTTCTACATCACCGTAGACTGCGGTTCAACGAATACCAACACCAAAGCTCACCTGAGCATGGCGTCCACCTTCTTCAGCAACAGCAGCGGTACGCTGAATAACGATGACTCCATCAGCAGCCCGGCAGCCGGCGTGAATCTGGCAATCCACCAGGTCGACGGTTCCGGCGCGACGCTGGCCTACAAACAGGTCAAAATCAACGATGCTGCCGATATCCATGATAGCGAATTCGGCGCCGACGGCGTGGCGAAATTCAACTTCGTCGTTTCTTACGTCAAGCAGTCCAGCGCAGTACAGGTTACGTCGGGCTACGTGAAGTCCAACACCGCGTATACCTTGACCTATAACTAATCGTTAATACCTAAGAGGGGGAATAGCGTGCGCTTAAACGCGCAATATTGCCCCTGAATCATCTCCATGGAGGAATCATAATGACCAGGATGCGTCGTTCTCTTTATTTCACTCTTTCTGCCGTTGCTGCCTGTTCAGTCATACCTTCAGCAATGGCAGATATCGTTCTGTCCGGCACGCGCGTTATTTATAAAGAAGCGCAGAAAGATATTTCTATCCGTCTGGAAAATAAAGGTTCCCGCCCTGCATTGGTACAAAGCTGGCTGGACGACGGTAACCAAAATGCCGACCCGAGCACAATCAACGTTCCCTTTAACGCCACGCCGCCGGTTTCCCGTATCGAGCCGGGCCGCGGGCAAACCGTCAAGTTTACCTACACCGGCAGCCGCTCATTGCCCAACGATCGCGAAAGCATCTATTGGTTTAACGTGCTGGAAGTGCCGCCCAAAATGAAAGACGAAGACGTTAAAGAAAAAAACATTCTTCAGTTAGCGTTCCGTACGCGCATCAAGCTGTTTTATCGCCCCAACGGTCTTGACGGCACCGCCGCAGAAGCCCCGCAAAAATTACAGTGGCGGATGCAGCAAAAAGCCGGAAAGCCGGTCGTTCATGTCACCAATCCCACCGGCTATTTCGTTTCCTTTAACAAAGTGGAGGCCATGGTCGGCGGGCGAAAATATACCGTTTCGGCCTCAATGGTCGCCCCCAAAGGCGAATCTGATTTCACTATTTTGGGGTTAACCGGTACGCCAGCCAAAACCAGCATTAGCTATGTCGCAATCAGCGATTTTGGCGGCGCCATTAATGGCAAGGTGGATATTTAACGCTTTTATTTAATACTTCGGATGCGCCAATGAAACAGCGGTCAACACAATTCAGGATAACATTCCTGACTCGTTTTATTGCCTTTACCCTCCTGTCCGGCAGTCTCTCTGCGCGGGCCGAAAATGAAACGCTAGAATTTGACAGCTCGTTTTTAATGGGGCCGGGCGCCAGCCAGGTCGATCTCAGCCGTTATTCCAACGGTAACGCGTTCTCCCCCGGCGTCTACGAAGTGAGCGGCTACGTCAATAACGATCTGGTGACCACGCTAAAAGTCGAATTTATTGAAACCGCAAAAGGTAAAACACAGGCCTGTGTAACGCCGAAAATGCTAAGCCAGCTGCATATCCGCATGCCCGATGATCTGCCCGACAATGCGCTGCTGCTAACCCGGGAAGACAGTGCGGACAGCTGCCTTAACCTCGCATTAGCGATCCCTCAGTCTACGCTCAACTTCGACGGCGGCGACCAGCGGCTGGACGTGGGCGTACCGCAAATATGGGTGCAAAAAGGCTTCGCCAGCTATGTTGATCCATCGCTATGGGATGACGGCGTTCCGGCCGCGATGCTGTCTTATAACGTCAGCGCCTGGAAAAGCCAGAACGACTACGGTGACGAAGACAGCGTGTACGCAGGCTTTAACGGCGGCATCAACCTTGGCGCATGGCACTTCCGCGCACAGGGTAACTACTCGTGGCAAAAAGACGGCAGCAGCAATATTGAATACCAGAACCGCTACGTTCAGCGGGATATTGCCGCGCTGCGTTCTCAACTGGTGATCGGTGAAGCCAGCACCAGCGGCGAAAGCTTTGATACCGTCAGCCTGCGCGGCGTACGCCTGTACAGCGAATCGCAGATGCTGCCGCCGCAGCTTGCCAGCTATGCGCCAACGATTCGCGGCGTCGCCAAAAGCAACGCTAAAGTGACCATCACGCAGAACGGCTACAAAATCTACGAAACCACGGTGCCGCCGGGGCCGTTTTCGATCGACGATCTTTCGCCGTCCGGCTACGGCGCGGACCTTGAGGTCACCATTACCGAAGCCGACGGCTCGAAGCACAGCTTTAGCCAGGCCTTCTCGTCGCTGGTGCAAATGATGCACCCCGGCGTCGGCAGCTGGGATATCAGCATCGGCCAGGTCAACGACGACAGCCTGCATGACGAGCCGGGCCTCGCGCAGGGCACCTTCTACTACGGCCTCAACAGCACCTTCACCGGCTTTAGCGGCATTCAGGCCACCGACAACGGCTATTTTGCCGGGCTGCTGGGCGTCGGGATGAACACCCTCGTCGGCGCCCTCTCCTTTGACGTGACGCAATCGCAGGCGGAGATCCCCGATGACAAAACCTACCGTGGTCAAAGCTACCGTATTTCCTGGAACAAGTTCTTCGCCCCGACGGACACATCGCTGAACATTGCCGCCTATCGCTATTCCACCAAAGATTATCTGGGGCTGAGCGACGCGCTGAGCATTATTGACGATGCCGAACACAGCAGCGGCGACAACGCTCGCGGCATGAACGACTACTCGCGAATGAAAAACCAGTTCACCATCAGCCTCAACCAGAGCCTGAAGGATGAGGATATCAACTACGGTTCGCTGTACCTCACCGGCAGCTGGGCCGACTACTGGGTGACCAATGATTCGCGCAGCAGCTTCTCCGCTGGCTACAGCAACAGCATCGGCTGGGCCAGCTACAGCATCAACCTGCAGCGTACCTACGACGAAGACGATAACCGCGACGATTCGGTCTACCTCAGCGTGACCATTCCGCTGGATAAACTGCTGGGCACCGACCGCGACAGCGGCGGCTTCCGTACGCTGAACAGCAGCGTAAGCAGCGATTTCGACGGCAGCAACCAGTTTAATACCAGCGCCAGCGGCTACAGCGCCGACAACCGCTGGAGCTATAGCGTCAGCACCGCGTACAACATGGAAAAAGAGGGCAAAGACCTCTCCACCGTCAGTTCCTACGTCAGCTACGACTCCAGTTACGGCAATATCGCCGCCTCGGCGTCGGCCAGCAACGACAGCTCGCGTCAGTATTCATTAAATACCGACGGCGGCTTTGTGCTGCACAGCGGCGGCTTAACCTTCAGTAATCAGAGCTTTGGCGACAGCGATACGCTGGTGGTGATCGACGCCCCTGGCGCGCAGGGCGCGCGCATCGACTACGGCAACAGCACCGTTGACCGCTTTGGTTACGGTATCGGCAGTTCATTAACCCCGTACCGGGAAAATATCGTCTCGCTTGATGTCAACGAGCTGGATAACGACGTCGAAATGAAGAGCACCAGCGCCACCGTGATCCCCAGACGCGGCGCGGTAGTGGTCAGCAAATTCGAAACCGACCAGGGGAAATCCGCCATTCTCAACCTGGTGCGCAGCGACCGCCAGCCGGTGCCGTTCACCGCCGAAGTGTACGACCTCAGCAACAACCTGCTGGGCACGGTAGGCCAGGGTAGCCAGGCCTTCGTACGCGGCATCGGCGAAAGCGGCGAACTTGAAGTGCGCTGGAGTAAGCAGAATCAAACGCAGCGCTGCCGCGCGCGCTACCAAGTGGCGTCGGGCAACGACAAGCAGATGGGTAAAACCATCGTCCTGGGCGCCGTGCCCTGCCAAATGCAATAAATTGCGAGGATCAAGGATGAGAACTTACCGCGTAATCCGCTCGCTGACGCTCGCCGCCGCGCTGCTGGCACCGCCGGGCTTCGCCACAACCCAGGGGTTAAGCCTGGATTTCACCGCGGTGATTGAAGAAACCACCTGCCTCATGAGCGTCGTCAGTCTCAATAACGCCTCGGTCAGCGGCAGCGGAACGCAATACGATCTCACTATTCCAAACTTCGGGATTGCCGAGCTGCTCAGCGCCACCGCCAGCACCGAGGCCAGCTTTAAATTGCTGCCGAAGGAGTGCAATAACGAGATCACCTCACTGAAGATGACCGTACAAGGCGTCACGCTGTCAAATACCCTTTTTATGCTGAAAAACACGCTAACCAGCGGCAACGCCGAAAACGTTGGGCTGGGCTTTAAACCGAACGGCAGCGATGAGGGCAGCCGCTTTAAGGTCGACGGCACGCAAAAAATCGACTGGAGCGCCGGCCAGATAGCCAACGGTATGGAGCTGAACGCTTTTTTCCGCCGCGCCAGTACCTCGCTGACCCCAACACCAGGCGACTTTCAGGCCAAGGCGCTCTTTACGTTTACCTATGAATAACCGAGGGCTGCATTGATGCGATATCTGTTACCGCCGTGTACCGCGCTGGTGCTGCTTCTGAACGCGGCGCCAGGCTTTGCGGGCTCTAACTCGCTGGAGTTAACGGTTTCCACCACCATTACGCCCTCAACCTGCCTGGCTACCCTGCACGACGACAGCGGCACGGCGAATACGACTGTAGATATGGGCGACGTCTATATTCCTCAGATCGTCAATAAGAGCAAATCGCGCCCCTTTTCGCTGGTGTTCAGCGACTGCATAGGGCTTGCCAAAAAGCAGGCGACCGTCACGCTAACGGCCAAAACCGGCTGCGACGGCGCCTCCGGCGGCGGTAACGGTTTTCGCAACGCGCTGAGCGGCAGCGATGACGCCGCTGGCGTGTCAGCGGAAGTCTGGACGGGGGCCACGCCTGAAGCCAGCGGCAGCAAGCAGCTGCGCTGCGCCAGCCCGGCGCAGCAGTTAATCGATCTCGCCGAAGCCAGCGATACCACCACCGTCGTGTGGCCGCTCAGCGCGCGCATCGTGCTGGCTTCGGGCAGCACGATTGCTGATTTACACACCGGCTCGTTTTCGACCCAGGGCCTGTTTACCATTACCTATGAGTAACGTGCGATGAGCAAACTATTGTGCGGCGCAGCGGCGGTTGGCCTCTTGCTTCTGTCCCCCCAGACCCAGGCCGATACCGACGTCGAAATCAAAGCCAACGTCGTCAACACCACCTGTCAGGTCTCGGTCGACAATAACGGGCTGGTCAGCCTCGGCTCCTGGGGCATCGACTATTTTGCCAGCGGCATCACCGCAGAAGATCTCTATAAAGGCGGCAGCACCTTCTACGTACACGTCAAAGACTGCATGCCGGTTAGCGGTAAAACGCCCTCAACGCTCATCGTCCATTTTTCGCCGCTGTCCGGCAGCTTCGCCGTGGGCTCGACGCAAATTTTCGCCAACGACGAAGCCGACGGTGCCAAAAACGTGGGAGTGGTCATTTTCTCGGTTAACGACGCCAACAACGTTTACAACGTGATGAATACCGACGGGACGCCGCGCAGCCGCTATGACGTTACCGCCGCCAACTACGCCGACAGCCGCTATTCGTTTTACGCCCGAATGCAGAAAATACAGTCTGGCCAATCCATCGTCAGCGGCCCGGTAAAGTCCAGCGTGCTGGTGTCGGTGTATTACGAATAGTGGGTTTTCTGATTTTAAAAAAGGTTAGAACAATGAAATGGATATCAACCAGCCAATACGATCAACGCCAGAACAGATTCTGGCAAACCACACGTCAAATGACGATATCAATACTGCTCGCAACATTGGCGTTTATTTCAGGCGAGGCTTATGCCATACAGACTTTTACCCTGGGGAATTATGTTCCCCCCTCGGACCTTAGCGGGCCATCAGGCAATGGCAACAAAGTACTCACCTACCCTGGCGGCCGTACCGTCTATTTCAGCCAGACACCAGAACTGGCACCCGCAAACGTCATCATCAACTGGAACGGATCTCACGGTTCCTCAAGTTCAGAGACTGATAGTCTTTTTTGTACCCAGTCAGATCAAGGCTCGGGGAATGGATCACTATCTGTAGAATCAGGACTCATTACAGCGGGGAGCTATGGCGGTGTTGCAATATTTAAAACCAATATTACAGGCCTCTATTTTTCACTCGCCTTACGTTCTTTTAGTTCATATGCACTTATTGTAACGGCACCAACGCTGCAAATCCGGGATGGTGTTATGAAAAATGTTATTTCAGTACAAGATAATGGCCACCTTTGCAGCCAAACTAACGAAACTGGCGATATCAACTACAAATCGATGGGCACTTTAGGGTTTTACGCAGCCATTACGTTTTACACCGACCAAACCTATACACCCGGAACTTCAACAATCAGCTTACTCAAAAGCGGTGATTACCACGTGCGCATTTGGAATGAAAACCCTGGCGCAGGAATTACCGGCTATTACCAGAATGTGACCTTCGATATCAGCGCCGTGACCGTCGCCGAGCCTACCTGCACCACCCAACCGGTCGCCAGCGGCAACAGCGTGAGCGGCTCGACCGTCAACCTGGGTAGCTACAGCCCGAACGATATCATCAACGGGGCAACCGCCGTGCCGTTTGCCATCAACCTGGGAGGCTGTAAGGGGCTGCGCAATATTAACGTCACGCTCGCATCCACCAACGTCGCAACCGATGCTACCCTGCTCGGCAATATTCTCACCCTTAACCACGCCACCGGCGTCGGGCTGGAAATTCGCGGCGCGGCCAATAACTACAGCACAGAAACGCTAATCATTCCGAACGAGAGCACCTCGGTATATAACGACCAGCGCGACACCGCGAGCGATGACAATATTTACGGCTCCAGTGAAAACGGCAAGGTGCAAACCCATACCCTGAATTTCCTCGCCACGCTTAAGCGCGACAGCAATCAGAAAATCGGCTCCGGTAACTTTAAGGCCAACGGCATCTTTACGCTGGATTACCCCTGAGCACTGCCCCGGCGGCCTGCCGCCGGGAGGATATTGAACGCGGTGTCGCCCCGAACGCCGGCATTACAAAAATACACAGGTTACATATTTAGCGACAAAGTGCTCGAACGCCGCGGACCTTGTTGTGTCATGATAAGAAAAATCTCAAGCCCACTACTGAGGGAAGAGAAAGCTATTACGGACAATAGCGTTATCGTAGACAAGCAAGGATATAACAATGGGAAGGAGCCCTGGCGTACCGTTTTACCGCCGCCTGATGGCCGTTTTACGCACGGCACTCATAATACTGCTGTTCTCTGCCAGCGCGCAGGCCGCAACGCAAACGTTCGTGCTGGGCGGCACCACCTACGCTTCGGACGGCGGGCCGGTTGGCGACGGTACGAACGCCTTCACTTACCCCAGCGGGCGAACCGTCTACTTCAGCCGCAGCGACACGCTGGCCCCCGCCAACGTCACCATCAACTGGAACGGCTCACACGGCTCGTCCAGCGGCAAAGACCGCCTGTACTGTACCTCGACGGGCGCGGCCACCAGCAACCATTTATCCGTCGAGTCCGGGCTGGTGCCCGCTGGCAGCTATGGCGGCGCAGCGTTATTTAAAACCAATATTACCGGCCTCTACTTCTCGCTCACGTTGCGATCGTTCAGCTCATACACCCTCAGCGTGACCGCCTCAACGCTGCCCGTCGTGGACGGAATCATGCACAACGTGATTACGGTCAAAGATAACGGCCATGTTTGTTCCGACACCAGCGGCAGCGGTATGCAATACAACAGTCTGGGCGGGCTCGGGTTCTACGCGGCCATCACCTTCTATACCGACCAAACCTATACGCCAGTCAGTTCGAAGATTAGCCTGCTAAAAAATGGCGACTATCACGTACGCATCTGGAACGAAAACCCCGGCAGCGGTATCAAAAGTTATTATCAAAACGTCACAATTGATGTCAGCGCCGTTAGCGTCAGCGAGCCGACCTGCACCACGCAGCCGGTTGCCAGCGGCAGCAGCGTCAACGGCACCACTGTAAACCTGGGCAGCTACAGCCCAAACCAGATTATTCGCGGCGCCGCCGCGGTGCCGTTTGCCATTAATCTCGCCGGCTGCCGCGGCCTGCGCAATATTAACGTCACGCTGACCACCACTACGCTCGCCAGCAACCGCACGATGCTCGGCAACATCCTGACCATGAACCAGGCCACCGGCGTCGGCGTGGAGATCAGCGGCGTCGCCAACGGCTATAGCCCGCAGATGGTACTGCTGCCTAACGACACCACCTCAGTCTATAGCGAGCAGCGCGATACGTCGGGCGACGACAATATCTACGGCACCAGCGAAAACGGGAAAAACCAGTCGCTGACGCTCAACTTTCTGGCCACGCTCAAACGCGACGGCAATCAGAAAATTGGCTCAGGCAACTTCAAAGCCAACGGTATTTTTACGCTCGACTATCCCTGATGACGCCCGAAAGCGCCATCAGGATGGATATGCCCACAAAGGGCTAACGTTCCGTCCTCTCTTCCCCTACAATGCGCGCATTGCATTCATACAATTTATGACCAACAGGGGTTATGATGAAACCAACCACCATCGCCTTGCTGCAGAAATGCAAACAGGAAAAGAAACGCTTCGCCACCATCACCGCCTACGACTACAGTTTTGCCAAACTGTTCGCTGACGAAGGCATTAACGTGATGCTGGTTGGCGACTCCCTGGGGATGACCGTTCAGGGTCATGATTCCACCCTGCCTGTGACCGTTGAAGATATCGCTTACCACACCCGCGCCGTCCGTCGCGGCGCGCCGAACTGCCTGCTGCTGTCTGACCTGCCGTTTATGGCTTACGCCACGCCGGAGCAAACCTTCGAAAATGCCGCTACGGTCATGCGTGCCGGCGCCAATATGATCAAAATTGAAGGCGGCGCATGGCTTGCTGATACCGTCAAAATGCTGGCCGAGCGCGCGGTGCCGGTCTGTGGCCATCTGGGACTAACGCCGCAGTCGGTGAATGTGTTTGGCGGCTATAAAATTCAGGGTCGTGGCGATGCCGGAGACGTTCTGCTGGCAGATGCGCTGGCGCTGGAAGCCGCAGGCGCACAGCTCCTGGTACTCGAATGCGTACCGGTTGAGCTGGCGAAACGCGTCACCGAGGCACTGTCAATTCCGGTGATTGGTATTGGCGCAGGTAACGTCACCGATGGTCAGATTCTGGTGATGCACGATGCGTTCGGCATTACCGGTGGCCACATTCCAAAATTCGCCAAAAATTTCCTCGCCGAAGCGGGCGACATGCGCGCCGCAGTACGGCAGTATATTACCGAGGTTGAATCCGGCGTCTATCCGGGTGAAGAACACAGTTTCCATTAAGGAGTCAACGTGTTAATTATTGAAACTCTGCCGCTGCTGCGCCAGCACATTCGTCGTCTGCGCCAGGAAGGCAAACGCGTCGCGCTGGTCCCTACCATGGGCAACCTGCACGACGGTCATATGAAGCTGGTTGATGAAGCAAAGGCTCAGGCTGATGTGGTGATCGTCAGTATTTTCGTTAACCCAATGCAGTTTGATCGAGTGGAAGACCTGGTGCGCTACCCACGTACGCTGCAGGAAGATTGCGAAAAACTGAACAAGCGTAAAGTTGATATTGTCTTTGCACCGTCAGAGAAAGAAATCTATCCGCAAGGTACGGAAGGTCATACCTATGTTGATGTTCCGGGACTGTCTACCATGCTGGAAGGCGCCAGCCGTCCGGGTCACTTTCGTGGTGTTTCCACTATCGTCAGCAAGCTGTTTAACCTGATCCAGCCAGATATCGCCTGCTTTGGCGAGAAGGATTTCCAGCAACTGGCGCTGATCCGCAAAATGGTAGCGGATATGGGGTATGACATTGAGATCGTCGGCGTACCGATTATTCGCGCCAAAGACGGCTTAGCCCTAAGCTCGCGTAATGGTTATCTGACCACAGAGCAGCGTAAAGTTGCCCCGGGCTTGTACAAAGTAATGAGCCATATCAGCGAAAAATTGCAGGCAGGGGAACGCGATCTGGAAGAGATTATCGCCATTGCTGAACACGAGCTGAATGAAAAAGGCTTTCGCGCCGACGATATTCAGATCCGCGACGCCGACACGCTGCTCGAGCTGACAGAAACCAGTAAACGCGCAGTGATTCTGGTCGCCGCCTGGCTGGGTCAGGCACGTCTGATCGATAATCAAAGCGTTACATTAGCCCAGTAGACAGGGGTTAAAAATCAGGCAATACTGCCTGAAAATTCTCAAAGCAGGTCAGTAGCGCCTGCTTAGCCAAGATAAACGACAGGGTAAAGAAGTTATGATTCGCACCATGCTGCAAGGCAAGCTCCACCGTGTAAAAGTCACGCAGGCGGACCTGCACTATGAAGGCTCCTGTGCCATCGACCAGGATTTCCTTGATGCCTCCGGTATTCTGGAAAACGAAGCGATTGATATCTGGAACGTGACCAACGGAAAACGTTTCTCAACCTACGCAATTGCGGCTGAACGCGGCTCCAGAATCATCTCGGTGAACGGTGCTGCAGCGCATTGTGCAGAGGTTGGCGACATTGTGATTATCGCCAGCTTCGTCACCATGTCTGATGAAGAAGCCCGCACCTGGCGTCCGAAAGTGGCCTACTTTGAAGGCGACAATGAAATGAAACGCACCGCGAAAGCCATTCCGGTACAGGTTGCCTGACGACCCTTACCCCTGCGGCTGATTGACTATCAGCCGCGACATCGTCTCCAGCGAATCCGTCCTTAAAATATAAAGCCTTTTCAATAAGAACGGATTATCTCCCGGCTTAACCTTCCCCCTCACCGTAGTGACCGCCATGTGAAATCCCGCGTCACCCGCCGCTTTTACCGCCGTGGCGTTATAACCGCCAAACGGGTAAGACAAATACAGAACGTGAGGATTGAACTGGGACAGCGCCCGGCGCGAGCGGGCGAAATCGAACAAAATATTGTGATAGCTGCGACTCAGCAGGATCGGTCGGCGATTCGCGTCAACCCGATGTAAAAAATGGGTATGCGACTGGAAGTCGAACACGTCCCGGATCTCGTTCAGTTCAGAGAGGCTCATAAACTGCAGCGATTTCGGATCCCATTTCTGCGGGTGGCGTTTGATGCGTGATGAGATGATAAACGCCGTGGCCTTCATACCATGTTGTTTCAGAATCGGGTAAGCATAACGACTTACCGACTTCAGCCCATCATCAAAGGTCAGCACCACCGCTCGGGCCGGGAGATTCATGCTATTGCGGATATAGCCTTCCAGTTGGTACATCGTCAACGTGGTGTAGCCGCGATCCTGGAGCCAGGCCATCTGGTTGCTGAAAGCGCGTACGGAGGTGGTGGTGGAAGTATGGCGAAAGCGGGTATTCTCTTCATCGCGCAAAATATGATGATAGGTTAACACCGGGATGCCGTTGTCTTCCTGCGCATCCAGCGCGCTAACATAGGCCAGTCGGCCACCAATGCGGATCTGGTACCAGGTCTGGTTGAGTCGGTCTTTAAGCTTGCTGATGACCGGATAACGCAGATTATCCGCCAGCACGCCAAACGGGGCGCTACCGACATCCGGAGCGTTATAAACTGGCGTATCTTTCCAGGTTACCAGGCTTTGGTTGCTGAGCGGTTTATTGAGATCGCCCAGACCATCATCGACTTTCTGCCGCCCCTGAACGGGCTCCAGATGCCCCTTATCAATAAACCCGGTGCCAAAGCCGAAGGTAAATTCGTAATAGTCTGCGGCAATTGGCTCAACGGCGAGGATCTGCCCGGCGCGAATATTCCCTACCGTCACCATTTTATTGCCAATCTGCGCCCATACGGCGGCGGCTTCGGTGGTTTGCATATAACGAGCAGGCAAAGCCGCAGCGACGCTGCCAGAAAACAGGAGCAACAGAACAAACAGAACGCGCATAACCATATGAGATAACCGAGGCGAGTAACCTCGGCTATTGTAGCAAAAGCCTAATCAATACCAATGATTAATACTCATACAAATCATGCTTCAACACGAAGGGGGGATTTTTTTGTTGTTGATGCCAGAGGCTGGATACTTCGGGGCCTCCAAGTGCGACGATGCAATCCCGAAACGCAGAACTACTCAGCGATTCCCGTGACGAAATCATTCGCTCAAGCAATGGATAGCTGATACCTGAAATCACTTCACACTGGGGATGTTTATGACTCATTAGCGACGCTACACGGTAAGGCGCAGCCCCAGCCATATCCGTCAGGAATACCACACCCTCACCTGAATCTGTAGCATGCAGAGCATGGCACATCATGCGGCTTAGCATATTCGAGCTGAGTCCACGCCAGAAACTTACAGCCTGACATTGGGCCAACGGGCCGTACTTTTTCTCCAGACGATGCAGCATATCCTGTGCCTTATCGTCATGACAGGTAATTACCCAACCTAACATTGCCTACCTCCTTAGCAGGCAAGTAGTTTATCAGTGTGATAAATCCGTAATGGTGACAAGCATCAAAAGTCTTCCTCTCCCAGGCATGGAGAGGAAGAAAGAATTAGCTGCGCAGGCCGCGTCCGCGCTGAATCAGGTACCAGCACAGCAAATAAAACGCAGCGATAAACACCACCAGCACACCAAACGTGGTGACCAGCGGAACATCATGAATCCCCAGGAAGCCGTAGCGGAAACCGCTAATCATGTAGACAATCGGGTTCAGATGCGACAGCCCCTGCCAGAACGGTGGCAGCAGCGTTAGCGAATAGAACACGCCACCCAGATAGGTCAGTGGTGTCAGTACGAAGGTTGGGATCAGGCTGATATCGTCAAAGGTTTTAGCAAAGACTGCGTTAAGCAAACCGGCCAGCGAGAACAGTACCGCCGTTAACATCAGCGTAAGCGCCACAAAGACCCAGGAATGCACCTGGAAAGGCACGAAGAACAGTGAAATAGCCGTTACCAGAATGCCTACGCACAAGCCACGTGCCACACCGCCGCCGACGAAACCGGCGATGATCACGTGCGTTGGTACCGGGGCGACCAGCAGCTCTTCAATATTGCGTTGAAACTTGGCGCTGAAGAATGACGATGCCACGTTCGCGTACGAGTTGGTGATCACCGCCATCATAATCAGCCCTGGCACGATAAACTGCATGTAGCTAAAACCATGCATTTCGCCGATACGCGAGCCGATTAGGTTACCAAAGATAATAAAATAGAGCGTCATGGTGATGACGGGGGGAACCAGAGTCTGAACCCAGATACGCATAAAGCGGTGGATCTCTTTCGCCCAGATGCTTTTCAGCGCCACCCAATAAAGCTGCATCATGCGCGATCTCCTTGTTTTTCATGAACCAGAGAAACAAACAGTTCTTCCAGTCGGTTCGCTTTGTTACGCATACTCAATACCTGAATGCCCTGCGCGCTCAGCTGAGAGAAGACGCTGTTAACCCCCTGTTCACGCAGCACCTCCACTTCCAGCGTGGAAGTGTCGACCAGCCGGTACTGATAACCGTCCAGTTTTGGCAGCGGACTTTTCGGCGCCAGATCGAGGATAAAGGTCTCGGATTTCAGCTTGGAGAGCAGCCCCTTCATCGAGGTGTTTTCCACCAACTCGCCGTGCTGAATAATGCCGATATTGCGACACAGCATTTCTGCTTCTTCGAGGTAGTGAGTGGTCAGAATAATGGTAGTGCCTTTGTCGTTTAAATCCTTTAAAAAGCCCCACATTGAACGACGCAGTTCAATGTCGACACCCGCCGTTGGTTCATCCAGGATGAGTAATTTTGGTTCGTGCATCAGAGCACGAGCAATCATCAGACGGCGTTTCATCCCGCCGGAAAGCATGCGCGCACGCTCGTTACGTTTTTCCCATAAATCGAGCTGCTTTAAATATAATTCGCTGCGTTTGACCGCCTCTTTATGCTCAACGCCGTAGTAACCCGCCTGGTTTACCACGATCTGCTGCACGGTTTCAAACGGGTTAAAGTTAAATTCCTGCGGTACCAGACCAAGCTGGCGTTTCGCGTTAACCGTATCTTTTTCGAGATCGTATCCGAAGACGCTCACCCGCCCGGAGGTTTTGTTCACTAGCGAGCTGATTATTCCAATGGTGGTGGACTTTCCTGCGCCATTCGGTCCCAAAAGCGCATAAAAATCACCCGCTTCGACTTGCAAATCTATCCCGCGTAACGCTTGAACGCCACCGGGATAGGTTTTTTTAAGTTGTTGAAGTTCCAGAGCAATGGTCATGGTTTTTTACTTACCTTACGTTCTGACATTTTATATATAGTTTAATTAATGCTGGAGTTACCCTATATTAGCCCATCGAATTTATCTGGCTTCGGGTCGTACAACTCCATGAAAGACATAGATACACTCATCAGCAACAATGCACTATGGTCAAAGATGCTGGTAGAAGAGGATCCCGGATTTTTTGAAACGCTGACGCATGCGCAGAATCCGCGTTTTCTATGGATTGGATGTTCCGATAGCCGCGTTCCCGCTGAACGATTAACCGGTCTTGAACCGGGCGAATTATTTGTTCACCGCAATGTTGCCAATCTGGTTATTCACACCGACCTGAACTGTCTCTCAGTCGTTCAGTATGCGGTGGATGTGCTGGAAGTGGAACATATTATTATATGCGGCCACTACGGATGCGGCGGCGTCCAGGCGGCGATTGAAAATAAAGAACAAGGGCTGATTGATAACTGGTTACTGCACATCCGCGATATCTGGTTCAAACACAGCTCACTGCTGGGCGAAATGCCGCAGGAACGTCGCATGGACACCCTATGCGAACTAAATGTCATGGAGCAGGTCTACAACCTCGGCCACTCAACCATTATGCGTTCAGCCTGGAAGCGCGGTCAGAAAGTTACCATTCACGGCTGGGCTTACGGTATTCATGACGGTCTATTACGCGATCTCGACGTCACCGCCACCAGCCGCGAAACGCTGGAGCAGCGCTATCGCCAGGGGTTGTCTAACCTGAGTCAGAAACACAGCAACCATAAATAATGTGACATTGCCGGGAGGCGGAGACGCCTTACCCGGCCTACAAACCTACGCCGTAGGTCTGATAAGCGAAGCGCCATCAGGCGCTCCCGCCAATTACTCGTCCAGCAGCACCACTTTGCCAACATACGGCAGATGGCGATAACGCTGGGCATAGTCAATGCCGTAACCGACCACAAACTCATCTGGAATAGAGAATCCGATAAATTCGACCGGAACATTCACTTCACGACGAGAAGGTTTGTCCAGCAGCGTGCAGATAGCCAGGGATTTCGGCTCGCGCAGGCTCAGAATTTCACGCACCTTGGACAGCGTATTGCCGGAGTCGATGATGTCTTCGACAATCAGCACGTCTTTGCCACGAATGTCTTCATCCAGGTCTTTCAGGATTTTAACATCACGCGTAGTAGACATTCCGCTGCCATAGCTGGATGCCGTCATGAAATCGACTTCGTGGGAGACATGCACTTCACGGCACAGATCCGCCATAAACATAAATGAGCCACGTAACAGACCAACCAGCACCATATCGCTGCCGCTGTCTTTGTAACGTTCATTAATCTGGCGCCCCAGTTCAGCAATACGCGCTTTGATCTCCGCTTCCGGGATCATCACTTCAACAGTATGTTTCATAAACCCTATAACTCACTGATTTTTATCAGTTGACACATCATGCAGATCGAAAGAAAGCGCTTACGTTGATACACCGACTGACAGACGGCGACCCGCTCTAACCACAAAACTTGCGACAGCATACAAACAATTCAGTTGATGAAGTATACCAGTAAAGAGAGCGGGTTCCTCTGATAGTTCACAGGAGAACCCGTTTGCGTCGTTTTTTGTATGCTTATTAAGCAAAACCTGGTTCGCACGACAGCATGTGGCTAAAACGTTTCCCAATGCGGGTCTTGTGTCGTACTCCCCGCAGAGGTTGCTTGCGGAGCATCCTTAGGCGGTTTCCGATGCTCACTGTTGGAGGTATCGCGTGTGATGCGAAATGCTGCCACGGCCAGGCGTAACTGTTCAGCTTGTTGTTCCAACGAAGCAGCGGCGGCGGCAGACTCTTCTACCAGCGCGGCGTTTTGTTGTGTGACACTGTCCATCTGCGAGACCGCGAGACTCACCTGCTCAATCCCCCGGCTCTGTTCCTCTGAGGCTGAGGCGATTTCCCCCATGATGTCCGTCACGCGGGTGACCGCAGCGACAATCTCTTTCATCGTTTTACCCGCGTCCGACACCTGCTGAGATCCCATCCCCACGCTGTGAGTTGAGTTATCAATCAACGCTTTGATCTCTTTGGCTGCCTGAGCGCTACGGCTTGCCAGAGTACGGACTTCACCCGCTACAACAGCAAATCCTCGTCCCTGCTCTCCTGCTCTGGCTGCCTCAACCGCCGCGTTGAGCGCCAGGATATTGGTCTGGAAAGCAATACTGTCGATGACGCTGGTGATCTGCGCAATTTGCTGTGAACTACCGGCAATTTCACTCATCGTGTGCACGACAGTATCAACAACCCGTCCACCACGCGCGGCAGTATCAGACGCATTCTTAGCCAGTTGAGTCGCCTGTTTCGCATTGTCCGTATTTTGCTTCACGGTTGCAGTAAGCTGTTCCATGCTGGCGGCAGTCTCTTCAAGTGAAGCAGCCTGCTGCTCGGTACGCGAAGACAGATCGTTGTTACCTGACGAGATTTCCGCTGCACCGCTATGAATCGTTTCTGAGCTGTTACGCACCGACGTGACTGTCGAAATCAGCGACTGTCGCATTTCATCTAACCCCGTCGCCAAACGCCCCATTTCATTACGTCCCTGGACGTCGAGTTGATGGGTCAAATTACCGCGGGTAATAATGCGGATATGCTCCATAATCTGCGCCAGGGGTTTAAGCAGCATATGCTGCAACCCACTCCAGATCATGCCCAAAACGATGAGCACAGCGACGACAATCGCCCCTAATGTCCATTGCATGCGGGTAAAGCTGTGCTGATTCTCCGCCGCCGCGTGCTGAAGCAATGCGTTATTTTCGTTACGCCACTGGTCATAGCTGGCTTCCATTTCATCTTGCGCCTTCTGAGCATCAAGATCGCCATAGGCCTGATAGTTATTTGCGCGCAGATACTCTATCGATAACGCCATCACGTCGTGCATCTGCCGATACTGTTTTTCCATTTCAGATGCAATTTGCGGATTCTGCCCCGACACCTGCGGCAATGACTGATAATGCGCGAAGTATCCCTCAGCCTTCTTCATCGACTCACTCGCCGTTTTTAGCAAAGTATCAATTGCCGCCAGTGAGGCCGGATCGCGTTGGTTCTTTAAGAAACGAATTGCTACGCGGGTTACCGTTACCCGGGTTTTAATCAGCGTATTGACGCTATCACTCAGATTTTCCTGTTGGGCATTCAGGGTGCCTGAGTTCTGGAAATTATGGCGATCATTGTTTACTGCAGAATAAAAAAAACTTCCTGTCACGGCCTGTAGCAAACAGAAAATGGCGAGAACCAGAAGAATGCCGGTAATAACGCGCACATTTTTAATCATAGTATTTCATCCATTGAACTCACATTGGGTACCCAATGATTATCGGCTCTAAAGGCGATTACTTTATGTGCAATAGCAGAATTTGCAGGAGGTGGGAGTCGTGCGATGAAACACTGTAAAGAGACTGTGTCTCATCCGGCTTACGAGAGATTTCTGCAGGCCGGATAAGCACAGCGCGATTTGTTTAGACGGTGAAGCCGAGCATCATCCCGGTATCTTCATGCTCTAACAGATGGCAGTGCGCCATATAGGCATGCTCCTTTGGCGCGTCATGGTCAAACTTAACCAATACCTCGCTCACGCCGCCTTCTACCCGCACCGTGTCCTTCCATCCCGCACGGTGTGCGGCAGGCGCTTTGCCATTCTCAGACAGAATGCGGAACTGCGTGCCGTGAATGTGGAACGGATGCAGCATCATGTCGCCCTGACCGGAAATCACCCAGCGTTCATGCTGCCCTTTTGCCGCGGCAAACATCGGTTTATTCATATCAAACGCCTGACCATTAATCCGGTTGGCATTATGGAAATCAAACGATCCGCCATGCTTCATGTTGCCCATGTTGCCATGCTGCATATTCCCCATCTCACCGTGGTTCATATTGCCATGATTCATATTGCCGTGGTCCATATTGTCATTATTCATATGGCCCATCATCTTTCCATGATCCATACCCGCCATGGCCTGACCGCCGAATTTCTTCATCAGCATTTGCATGCCCATCATATCGAGCATCGGATCCATCGACAGCTGCAGCTTGCGCACCGTCAGACCTTCCAGTGACGGCAGCGATGGCATGGATGTCAGCGTATCCGGCAGCGTGCCGGAAGCGGTAATCAGCAGCGGCTGAACGCGCATCACCGGGTGCGGCTTATCAAATGGCGCAATTGCCATCCCCATCTGGCTGACCGGCAGAGTGACCAGATCAAAAGCTTTGCCGTCACTGACATCCACCAGCACTTCAAAGCGCTCGCCCATCAGCATAGGAAGCTCGGTCACTTTTACCGGTTCCGCCAACAGTCCACCGTCGCTGGCAATGACGTACAAAGGACGATTGTCGCTGGCCGCAATGTTCAGCGAGCGCGCGTTACAACCATTCAACAGACGCAGGCGCAGCCAGCCGCGCGGTGCGGCATGCTGAGGATAAATCGCCCCGTTGGTCAGCAGCGTATCGCCAAACCAGCCTACTGCGGCGGTCATGATGTCCAGTTGATAATCAACCTGCCCATCAGCAGAGAACTGTTTGTCCTGAATAATTACCGGCACATCATCAATTCCCCACTGCTTAGGCAGCATCAGCTTGCGAATCTCTTCGTCTTCAATCAGCACCAGTCCGGCCAGCCCCATCGCTACCTGATGACCGGTCTTTCCATGCTGATGAGGGTGGAACCAGCAGGTTGCCGCGCGCTGATCCGGCGTGAAGGTCACTGAACGTTTCCCGCCCGCCGGGATTATGCCTTGCGGCCCACCGTCGACTTCACCGGGGATTTCCAGCCCGTGCCAGTGCAACGTCGTCTCTTCGGCAAGCTGGTTATGGATATCCACGGTCACCGATTGCCCTTTGTTCAGCTTGACCGCAGGTCCGAGTAAATTGCCGTTATATCCCCAGGTCGTCGCTGTTTTACCAGCAAAACTCGACTGTCCGGCTTGCACCACCAACTGCATGCGATTAGATGCATCCGCGGTTAGCAGATTAGGAATGGGCAATGCAGGGCGGTCTGCGGCAAATACGCTCCGGCTCCACAGAGGTAACGCTGACGCTACGCCCAGCGCCACGGAGTACTTTAAAAAATCACGACGTTGCATAATCACTTCCTTATATTCAGCAGCTTAAGCAGGCTATCTTTTAAGCATAAGCCTTCCCCTTACGGGAAGGTCAAGTGAACGGCTAATAATAAAGGTCGTCGCTTCGCTCGCAGTATGCTAACGTTTAAATTCCGTGATGCAGTGGTAGAAGCAATGAAGACGTTTTTCAGAACAGTTTTGTTCGGCAGCCTGATGGCCGTATGCGCAAACAGCTACGCGCTCAGCGAGTCCGAAGCCGAAGATATGGCCGATTTAACGGCAGTTTTTGTTTTTCTGAAAAATGACTGTGGATACCAGAATTTGCCTAATGGGCAGATCCGTCGCGCACTGGTCTTTTTTGCCCAGCAAAACCAGTGGGACCTGAGTAATTACGATACCTTCAATATGAAAGCGCTGGGTGAAGACAGCTACCGCGATCTCAGCGGTATCGGCATCCCCACGGCAAAGAAATGCAAAGCACTGGCGCGTGATTCTCTGAGCCTGTTGGCCTACGTGAAGTAACAGACATAGCGGAGCCCGCTGGCTCCGCATGAATTAACGCTGTTGCACAAATTCGCGGTATGCCGCCACAACCTGAAGAAAGTCCTCTACACCACAAAGCGAAAAACTTTCTTCGTCGTAATAGCTCATCCCTTCTTCCATCTCATCTCCAGAGAACTCCAACTGATTAGCGCGAACCATCACTTCTTCGCCATCCAGCCAGAGCGTGTATTCATGCCCTGCTCGCTGCCAGGAGCGCTCACTGCCCTTAACCGCACGCGCCGCCTGTTCCACTTCATCAAGTAAGGCCAGGTTTTCTTTCACTTCTTCATTAAACCAGTGCCCCACCACCTCGTGGCCCATGGACATACGCACTTTTACCACCCCGGTAATATCGCGCAGAAATTCGTAATCCATAATGTCTTCCTCTACTCCCGGCAATGCGCCAATACCGCATCGCGCCTTGTTGTAATTATCGCAGCAGCGCGGCAGAAAAAAAGCGTAGTGGGTATAAGGAATAGAAATAAAAATGCCCGGAGAAGCAGACTTCTCCGGGCATTGATGTGTTTTTACACAAAACGCGTTAGCGCATTACACCGCGGTCTGGAAAATCACACCATCGGCTTTCTCCGTATACTGAGAGAGCTGGTCGAAGTTCAGATAACGGTAAGTATCCACGGCAGTTTTATCCACCTGCGCCACATAGGTCTGGTACTCTTCCGCCGTCGGCAGTTTGCCGATCAGCGCCGCAACCGCCGCCAGCTCCGCAGAAGCCAGGTAGACGTTTGCCCCGGTACCTAAACGGTTCGGGAAGTTACGAGTAGAGGTCGAGACAACCGTTGCGCCGTCGGCGACACGCGCCTGGTTACCCATGCACAGAGAGCAGCCTGGAATTTCGATACGCGCACCGCTCTTACCGAACACGCTGTAATAACCTTCTTCGGTCAGCTGTGCCGCATCCATACGGGTTGGCGGAGCCACCCACAGACGCGTCGGCAGTTGGCCTTTGTGCGCATCCAGCAGCTTACCAGCGGCACGGAAGTGGCCGATGTTAGTCATACAGGAGCCGATGAACACTTCGTCGATCTTCTCACCCTGTACGTCAGACAGCAGACGCGCGTCGTCCGGATCGTTCGGTGCACACAGGATTGGTTCTTTGATGTCAGCCAGGTCAATGTCGATCACCGCCGCGTATTCTGCGTCAGCGTCGGCTTCCAGCAACTGCGGATCCGCCAGCCATTTTTCCATGCCCTGCACACGACGTTCCAGCGTACGGCGATCGCCGTAACCTTCCGCGATCATCCACTTCAGCAGAACGATGTTAGAGTTCAGATACTCAACGATCGGCTCTTTGTTCAGCTTGATGGTACAGCCCGCAGCAGAACGCTCTGCGGAAGCATCGGTCAGTTCGAACGCCTGCTCCACTTTGAGATCCGGCAGACCTTCGATTTCAAGGATGCGGCCAGAGAAGATGTTCTTTTTACCTTTCTTCTCAACGGTCAGCAGACCCTGTTTGATCGCGTACAGCGGAATGGCGTGAACCAGGTCACGCAGAGTGATACCCGGCTGCATTTTACCCTTGAAGCGCACCAGTACCGATTCCGGCATATCCAGCGGCATCACGCCGGTCGCTGCAGCAAACGCCACCAGGCCAGAACCTGCCGGGAAGGAGATCCCAATAGGGAAACGGGTATGGGAGTCACCACCGGTACCTACGGTATCCGGCAGCAGCATACGGTTCAGCCAGGAGTGGATAACACCATCGCCCGGACGCAGGGAAACACCACCACGGTTCATGATGAAGTCTGGCAGCGTGTGGTGCGTGGTCACGTCAACCGGCTTCGGATAGGCGGCAGTGTGACAGAAGGACTGCATCACCAGGTCAGCTGAGAAGCCCAGGCATGCCAGGTCTTTCAGTTCGTCACGGGTCATTGGGCCGGTGGTATCCTGAGATCCCACAGAGGTCATCTTCGGTTCGCAGTACGCGCCCGGACGGATACCTTTCACGCCGCAGGCGCGGCCAACCATTTTCTGTGCCAGGGAGAAGCCACGGCTGCTTTCCGCCACGTCTTTCGCCTGACGGAAGACGTCTGAGTGCGGCAGACCCAACGCTTCGCGCGCTTTGGTGGTCAGGCCACGACCGATGATCAACGGAATACGACCACCGGCACGTACTTCGTCGATCAGGACATCGGTTTTCAGCTCAAAGCTTGCCAGCAGTTCGCCTGTTTCGTGGTTGCGTACTTCGCCTTTGAACGGGTAAACGTCAATCACGTCGCCCATGTTCATGTTCGACACGTCCACTTCAATCGGCAGTGCGCCCGCATCTTCCATGGTGTTGAAGAAGATAGGTGCAATTTTGCCGCCGAGGCACAGGCCGCCGCCGCGCTTGTTCGGCACATGAGGAATGTCGTCACCCATGAACCACAGCACGGAGTTGGTCGCGGATTTACGCGAAGAACCGGTACCGACAACATCACCCACATAAGCCAGCGGGTAACCTTTTTTCTGCAATTCTTCGATCTGTTTGATCGGGCCAACTACGCCCGGCTGATCCGGTTCGATACCTTCACGGGCGTTTTTCAGCATCGCCAGCGCGTGCAGCGGGATATCCGGGCGGGACCATGCGTCCGGTGCCGGAGAGAGGTCATCGGTGTTGGTTTCACCGGTCACTTTAAAGACGGTAACGGTGATTTTTTCAGCCAGAGCCGGACGGTTCAGGAACCATTCGGCATCGGCCCAGGATTGCATTACCTGCTTCGCATATTCGTTGCCAGCTTTGGCTTTTTCTTCCACATCGTAGAAGTTATCGAACATCAGCAGCGTTGAAGAGAGCGCTTTGGCGGCAATCGGTGCCAGTTTGGCGTCATCCAGCGCGTCGATCAGCGGATGAATGTTGTAACCACCCTGCATGGTGCCCAGCAGTTCAATGGCTTTTTCTGGAGTAACCAGCGGGGAGGTGGTGTCGCCTTTCGCGACGGCAGCGAGAAAACCAGCTTTAACATAAGCGGCTTCATCTACGCCAGGAGGAACACGGTTGATCAACAGGTCTAACAGGAATTCTTCTTCGCCCACAGGCGGGGTCTTCAGCAGCTCGACAAGTGCGGCCATTTGGGTTGCGTCTAAAGGTTTTGGCACAATCCCCTGGGCAGCACGCTCAGCTACGTGCTTACGGTATTCTTCTAGCACGACGATATCTCCTCGCTCTCATTGTCATAATGCGGCGCTTTTGTAGATGGGCGATTCTCTTCACGCTCCTGTGAGACAGTAGTTAGTAGGGTAAATGCCCGGTACCGCATAAGGCACAATAACAGGATTTTCATTAAGTGTTAATCCGTTTACAAAAAAGCAACATAAAAAATTGGCTGAATCGTTAAGAATGGTGTAGCGGCAAGGCGGAACGCAATTCAGGCTACCTAAAACCACCCTGAAACGGTTGATTTTCAAGCGCGAGATGCTGAATTTTCCAGCGACTTTTCAGCCATCAGATATAATTGTGTAATAAATCCTCACACTCTTTTTCCGGACCTACCGGGTGAATCCCCAATAAAAGTCAAAACTGTCTAACACGGGTGAATAATACTCGCGGCAACAGGAACGCCTCACGGCACAGCGCTTGTCTCGTTGGAGTCATTTTATGAAGTTGCCCCTTAAGCCACATCTGCTTGTCCTTTTGTGCAGTGTCGGGCTGTTTGCCGCCTCAGGCGTGATGTTCGTTAAAAGTCGTGCTACGGAGCCTGCAGTTCCGGCCCCCGTTGCACAGCAACCGTCAGCACCGGCTCCAGCGCCCGTAGCGGCCCCTGCCCCGGCCGACCAAACAGCGCCCGTCGTGGCACCAACCTACTCGGCAGCACAAATCGATCAGTGGGTTGCACCTATCGCACTCTATCCAGACTCGCTGCTGTCGCAAATTTTGATGGCCTCAACCTATCCGGCTAACGTCATCCAGGCCGCACAGTGGTCAAAAGACAATCCCAAAATGCAGGGCGATGCCGCCATTCAGGCCGTTGCCAGCCAGCCCTGGGATCCCAGCGTGAAATCGCTGGTCGCCTTTCCTCAGTTGATGTCGCTGATGGATGAAAATCCGCCGTGGGTACAAAGTCTGGGCGATGCTTTCCTTGCGCAGCCAAAAGATGTTATGGATTCCGTTCAACGCCTGCGTGCACTGGCGCAACAGACCGGTGCGTTGCAATCGACACCGCAGCAGACAGTCACCACCGTGACCAAAGCGGCGCCGGCTAAAACAGTCACCAGCGAGTCGACGACCAGTTCAGCGACCACAACAGCCACGACCGCCTCAACAAGCCCAACGGTAATCAAAATTGAATCCGCCGATCCGCAGGTGGTGTACGTTCCTACCTATAACCCGAATACGGTTTACGGTACCTGGCCGAACACCGCCTATCCGCCAACCTATCTGCCGCCAACGCCCGGCGAGCAGTTTGGTAACAGCTTCGTTAATGGTTTAGGCTTCAGCCTCGGTGTTGCCACAACCTATGCCATCTTCAGCAACATCGACTGGGATGACGACGACGATCACCATCATAATGATGACTGGGATAACCATGGCGGCTATAACCGTAATGGTGATAACAACATCAATATTAACGTTGATAACTTTAATAAAATCAGTGGACAACGACTGACAGACGCCAACCGTACCTGGCAGCACAACCCGGCCTATCGTGAGGGTGTGCCATACCCAAATAACCAGCTCAATAACCGCTTCCACTCCACTAACGCGGCTACAGGTTTAAGTTCAACCCAGCAAAGACCGGTCAACCGTGATAGCCAACGCCAGGCTGCGATGAGCCAAATGGAAAAATCAACGGGAAAAACATTCCCACAGACGGCGCGTACGGGCACGAAAGACGCCCAGCGTCAGGCATCCAGCCAACAGCTGAAGCAAATTTCCCAACGTAATAACTACCGTGGTTACGATACCAAACCGCAAACCGCGAAACGGACAAGCACACAGCAACGTGAGAATCGTCAGGCAGCCGCCCAGCGACAGGAGAAACGGGTCACGCAACCGGCGCAGCAACGCAATGTGCAACAGCGCAATCTTCAACAACGGACCAGCCAGCCACGCGCCAATGCGCTGAGCGGGAACGACAGTCGCTCCGCCAACTGGCAGGCGCAGCAACAGCGAGGGGCACAGAGCCGGCAGGTCGCCCGTAATCAGCCATCGCGCCAGCCTTCTGGCGGGCGTGCTGAACACCGTGAATTCCGTCATCGTTAAGGGAACCGACATGAAAAATAAACTACTCAGTGGAATGGTGTTGTTCATGGTTTCGGCTGCCGCGATGGCACAACAATCCTTCAGCACACCAGACCAGGCGACCGATGCGCTGGCAAACGCGATTAGTGAGCAAAATGAAAGTGCAATGAGCAACCTGCTCGGGGAAAACTGGCGTGATTTTCTACCGCCAGAAGGCGTCGATCCTGATGCGGTTGATCGTTTCCTGCGCGACTGGAAGGTTCGCCATAATACCGTTGTCGACGGCAATACCGCGCATCTGGTGGTCGGGGATAGCGACTGGCAACTGCCAATCCCGGTCGTCAAAAACGCTTCAGGCTGGCAATTTGATATCAAGGAAGCGGCCGAAGAGATCCTGACCCGTGAGATTGGACGAAACGAACTCGCGGCTATCGAGGCGTTACACGCTTATGTAGATGCCCAGCAGAGCTATTTTGCGATGAACCAGAAATACGCGCAAAAGATTGTCAGTTCTGAAGGGAAAAAAGATGGTCTGTACTGGCCTGTTTCACCCGGCGAAGCGCCAAGCCCGCTCGGCCCGGCCTTTAGTCCACAGGAACCTGGCACGGGCTATCACGGCTATCATTTTCGTATCCTTCCCGACAAAACCAGCGGTTTTGCCATGGTGGCCTGGCCTGTTAGCTATGATCACACCGGCGTGATGAGTTTTATGATTAACGGTGATGATAAAGTCTATCAGGCCGATCTCGGCGTTGATTCTCAGCAAAAAGCACAGGCGTTAACCACATTCCATCCGGATAAAACCTGGCAGCCCGTAGCGCCCTGATACCAATTCGAAAGATTAGTTGGCCGGGTAAGGCGTAGCCGCCCCCCGGCAACCCACAGCAAATTACAGGATGTTAGCGACAGATTTCGCCAACTGAGCTTCCAGAACCGGCTTCGCTTCTTCGAACTTCAGATTCACTTTGTTAGCATTAGACACGACGCGAGTCTGATATTTTGCACGATCGCCTTGCGCGCTGCTGGTTTGCAACTTGATACCGGATGTCCCTTGACGCAACGCCGCAACGTTATCCGTTGTCACTTTCGCTTTGCTGCGTTCAGAGATCTGCAGGTCAGTGACCATGGTGTAGTTTACGTCTTCCACCATCGCATCCGCAGCCATGCCGATCAACCCCGCCGCGATACCAACACCCAGCGCCGCACCAGAGGAGTTGCTATTATAGGCGGTAATCCCCGCACCCAACGCTGCGCCCATCGCGGCTCCTTCATAACCCGTTTTCAGGAAGCCCTGAGCTTCACGCAGATCCATTTTGTCCGCTTTCAATACGTTCGCCTGTACCCAGTAATAAGCGCTGTCTGGTGAGCTGGTCACTTTATAACCTTTCGCGGACAGGTCATTTGCCAGCAGGGTTTGCAGGTTACTCATGTCTTTGTCAGAGGTATTTTTTACCTGAATGTAGACGGTCTTCTCGCTGGAAGGCTCCAGCCAGATGGTTTCACTCATCTGCGTTTTCACTTCAAGGTTACGTTTTTTAACGGCGGTGGTCATCGCGCCACAACCGGTCAGTGTCATTGTCGCGACAATCATGCCAACAACCGCGATTTTTTTTAAAGACATGTATTTTCCTTTTTTCGTGTAATAGAGAGTCCAGAGCCTCTTAACCGCGCGGCCAGTAGCCACACAATGGCGAAAAAAGTATCGGCAGTTGCGCAATTTTTTTTAGTGGAGATATCAATAAGATGACTACCAGAACTGGTAGTTTGGGATTGGCGACGCTCACGTCAGCGTGGATTTGTCTGACGTGAGCGGGAGAGTTAATTCTGATGCGGCATTAATTCAGGATAACCTTTAAACGCCGGCTTCGTGCTGGTAAGTGCTACTTCGTCAGCTCGAATGCTGCCAGAGTTTGTGGCCCACACACCTTCCTGTGTCTGGCTAATCTGCTGATGCTGCGCATTCAAATTTTGTCCCATTGCCGCAATATGCGTGCTTTCAGTGCCACCGCTGTTGGTAGCCCATGGAATGACGGCATCCTGTGCCAGTGCCATGCCGGAAATAAACACAGTAGTCATTACTGCTGCTTTTAAAAAACGTTTCATCATTTCCCCTCTCAATTTGTTATCACGCTACTAGTTTAGAGGGTTATTAATTTCATCTAATGACAAGATACGGTGATTTATTTCTTGTGAAACAGTACGTTGATTTGGAATGGCGATTTCATGCGGTTCGGGCGTATCGTGCAGTACGGGAAAAAATATTTTCTGGCAATTCGGTGATTTACCTTAATTTTTGCCAGATTTTGACACTATTGTGTAACAAACACATAAAAAAAGCGGCCATTCAGCCGCTTTTTATCATTTTGGAAAAATTACTTTTTCTTCGCTTTCGGGTTCGGCAGGTCGGTGATGCTACCTTCGAACACTTCAGCTGCCAGGCCAACAGACTCGTGCAGAGTCGGGTGAGCGTGGATAGTCAGCGCGATGTCTTCAGCGTCACAGCCCATTTCGATCGCCAGACCGATTTCACCCAGCAGCTCGCCGCCGTTGGTACCGACAATCGCACCACCGATCACACGGTGAGATTCTTTGTCGAAAATCAGTTTGGTCATACCGTCTGCGCAGTCAGAAGCGATAGCACGGCCAGAAGCAGCCCACGGGAAGGTGGCGGTTTCGTAGCTGATGCCTTTTTCTTTCGCTTCTTTCTCGGTCAGGCCAACCCATGCAACTTCTGGTTCAGTGTACGCGATGGATGGAATAACTTTCGGATCGAAGTAGTGTTTCTTACCGGCGATAACTTCAGCGGCAACGTGACCTTCGTGAACACCTTTGTGCGCCAGCATCGGCTGACCGACGATATCGCCGATAGCAAAGATGTGCGGCACGTTGGTGCGCAGCTGTTTGTCAACGCGGATGAAGCCACGGTCATCAACTTCAACGCCAGCTTTGCCCGCATCGAGGTTTTTACCGTTCGGTACACGACCGATAGCTACCAGCACAGCATCGTAACGCTGAGCTTCGGCAGGGGCTTTTTTGCCTTCCATGGAAACGTAGATACCGTCTTCTTTCGCTTCAACGGCGGTCACTTTGGTTTCCAGCATCAGGTTGAATTTCTTGCTGATACGCTTGGTGAAGACTTTAACCACGTCTTTGTCGGCAGCTGGGATAACCTGGTCGAACATTTCAACCACGTCGATCTCTGAACCCAGCGCATGGTACACGGTACCCATTTCCAGACCGATAATACCGCCGCCCATAACCAGCAGGCGCTTAGGAACAGTTTTCAGTTCCAGCGCGTCAGTGGAGTCCCACACGCGCGGATCTTCGTGCGGAATGAAAGGCAGTTCGATCGGACGGGAACCCGCCGCGATGATCGCGTTGTCGAAGTTGATTACGGTTTTGCCGTTTTCGCCTTCAACTTCCAGGGTGTTCGCCCCAGTAAATTTACCCAGACCGTTAACCACTTTCACTTTACGGCCTTTGGCCATACCAGCCAGACCGCCAGTCAGTTGAGTGATAACTTTTTCTTTCCAGGTACGAATCTTGTCGATATCGGTTTTCGGCTCGCCAAAAACGATACCGTGTTCAGCCAGCGCTTTGGCTTCTTCGATAACTTTTGCTACGTGCAGCAGCGCTTTAGAAGGGATACAGCCGACGTTCAGACAAACACCACCGAGGGTGCTGTAACGTTCTACGATGACGGTCTCCAGACCTAAATCTGCGCAACGGAAGGCAGCAGAGTAACCTGCAGGGCCTGCCCCAAGTACCACGACCTGAGTTTTGATTTCAGTGCTCATCATGACCTCTTAATTTATACCCGTCGTCCACCGGGTCGTTCTATCCGCCCGTATTTTACAAAATTGTTAACAATTTTGAAACAACAAACGGCAACCGATTTGTCTTTCGCACAATAACCTCACTGACTTCATGAGATTACCAGAAAAAAGCCGGCCGTCGGGCCGGCTTTTTCGCTTACATCACCAGGCGGCGAATGTCAGACAGCATGTTGTTGATGATGGTGATAAAGCGCGCACCATCCGCACCGTCAATTACACGGTGGTCGAAGGAGAGCGAAATCGGCATCATCAGACGCGGCATAAACTCTTTACCGTTCCACACTGGCTCCATAGAGGACTTGGAGACACCGAGGATAGCCACTTCCGGCGCGTTCACAATCGGCGCGAAGTGGGTAGTACCCAGGCCACCGATGCTGGAGATGGTGAAGCAACCGCCCTGCATTTCGCCAGCAGTCAGCTTGCCATCACGCGCTTTCTTGGAGATCACGGTCAGTTCACGAGACAGCTCGGTAATGCTCTTCTTGTTCACGTCTTTGAAGACCGGAACAACCAGACCATTCGGAGTATCAACCGCTACACCGATGTTGATGTATTTCTTCAGGGTCAGGCGCTGACCGTCTTCAGACAGGGAGCTGTTAAAGCGCGGCATCTGTTCCAGAGCTGCGGCAACGGCTTTCATGATGAAGACTACTGGGGTAAATTTCACGTCCAGTTTACGTTTTTCAGCTTCGGCGTTCTGCTGTTTACGGAACGCTTCCAGATCGGTGATATCGGTCTTATCGAAGTGAGTAACGTGCGGGATCATCACCCAGTTACGGCTCAGGTTAGCACCAGAGATTTTCTGGATACGGCCCAGTTCCACTTCTTCGATTTCACCAAACTTGCTGAAGTCCACTTTCGGCCAAGGCAGCATGCCCGGGATACCGCCGCCTGCTGCAGCCGGAGCCGCTTCAGCACGCTTGATAGCGTCTTTCACGTAAGCCTGTACGTCTTCACGCAGGATACGACCTTTACGGCCAGAACCTTTCACTTTCGCCAGGTTCACACCGAATTCGCGCGCCAGGCGACGAATCAGCGGTGTTGCATGAACGTAAGCGTCGTTTTCAGCAAACTCAGATTTGCCTTCCGCTTTCGCGGCCGGAGCTGCGGCTTGCGCAGGCGCTGGTGCTGCGGCCGTAACCGGAGCAGCTGCTTGTGCTGGAGCGGCTGCAGGTGCTGCGCCTTCGACTTCGAAGACCATAATCAGAGAACCGGTTTTAACTTTGTCGCCGGTGCTGATTTTGATTTCTTTCACGGTGCCCGCGAACGGTGCCGGAACTTCCATTGACGCTTTATCGCCTTCAACGGTGATCAGTGACTGCTCAGCGGCAATTTTATCGCCCACTTTAACCATCACTTCAGTGACTTCGACTTCGTCACCGCCGATATCCGGTACGTTAACTTCTTTCGAGCCGGAAGCAGCCGGAGCCGCCGCTGCTGCTGGAGCCGCCGCCTGAGCCGGTGCTGCAGCAGGCGCTGCGCCCGCCACTTCGAAGACCATAATCAGGGAACCGGTAGACACTTTGTCGCCGGTGTTGATTTTGATCTCTTTAACGGTACCCGCGAACGGTGCCGGAACTTCCATTGACGCTTTGTCACCTTCAACGGTGATCAGAGACTGTTCAGCCGCCACGGTGTCGCCCACTTTAACCATGATCTCGGTAACTTCAACTTCGTCGCCGCCGATGTCCGGTACGTGTACGTCTTTCGCCGCCGCAGCAGCAGGTGCTGCTGCCGGAGCCGCTTCTTTCTTCTCTTCTGCCGGAGCAGGTGCAGCAGCTGCTGCACCGTCGGCGGAATCGAAAATCATGATCAGTTTGCCGGTCTCAGTTTTATCGCCAACAGAGACTTTGATCTCTTTAACGATACCAGCCTGAGGAGACGGAACTTCCATAGAGGCTTTGTCGCCTTCTACGGTGATCAGCGACTGTTCAGCTTCAACTTTGTCGCCCACTTTGACCAGGATCTCGGTGATTTCAACTTCATCAGCCCCGATGTCCGGTACATTGATTTCGATAGCCATTATTCTTTTACCTCTTACGCCAGACGCGGGTTAACTTTATCTGCATCGATGTTGAATTTGGTGATTGCGTCTGCAACCACTTTCTTATCGATTTCGCCACGTTTAGCCAGTTCGCCCAGGGCCGCTACTACCACGTAGGAAGCATCAACTTCGAAGTGGTGACGCAGGTTTTCACGGCTGTCAGAGCGACCGAAACCGTCAGTACCCAGTACGCGATAATCATCAGCCGGTACATAAGTACGAACCTGTTCGGCAAACAGTTTCATATAGTCAGTAGATGCTACTGCCGGAGCGTCGTTCATCACCTGAGCGATGTACGGAACGCGCGGAGTTTCCATCGGGTGCAGCATGTTCCAGCGCTCACAATCCTGGCCATCACGCGCCAGTTCAGTGAAGGAGGTCACGCTGTAAACGTCAGAACCTACACCGTAGTCGTTCGCCAGGATCTGTGCTGCTTCACGCACGTGACGCAGGATAGAACCGGATCCCAGCAGCTGAACTTTACCTTTCTTACCTTCGAGGGTTTCAAGTTTGTAGATACCTTTACGGATACCTTCCTCGGCACCTGCTGGCATTGCCGGCATGTGGTAGTTTTCGTTCAGCGTGGTGATGTAGTAGTAAACGTTCTCTTGTTTCTCACCGTACATACGCTCCAGACCATCGTGCATGATGACCGCAACTTCGTACGCGTAAGACGGATCGTAAGAGATACAGTTCGGGATAGTCAGAGACTGAATATGGCTGTGACCATCTTCGTGCTGCAGACCTTCACCGTTCAGCGTCGTACGACCGGAAGTACCACCAATCAGGAAGCCACGAGCCTGTTGGTCGCCTGCCTGCCAGCACAGGTCACCGATACGCTGGAACCCGAACATGGAGTAGTAGATGTAGAACGGAATCATCGGCAGATCGTTGGTGCTGTAAGAGGTCGCAGCAGCCAGCCAGGATGCGCCAGCACCCAGTTCGTTGATACCTTCCTGCAGGATCTGACCTTTCTCGTCTTCTTTATAGTAAGCAACCTGCTCACGGTCCTGCGGGGTGTACTGCTGACCGTTCGGGCTGTAGATACCGATCTGACGGAACAGACCTTCCATACCGAAAGTACGTGCTTCGTCAGCGATGATCGGAACCAGACGATCTTTGATCGACTTGTTCTTCAGCATCACGTTCAGGGCACGAACGAAAGCGATAGTGGTGGAGATTTCTTTGTTCTGCTCTTCCAGCAGCGCACCGAAGTCTTCCAGAGCCGGCAGTTCCAGCTTCTCAGTGAAGTTCGGCTGACGAGCTGGCAGGTAGCCATGCAGTTTCTGACGCTGAGCGTGCAGATAAGTGTGCTCTTCAGAACCTTCCGGGAAGGTGATGTAAGACAGGTTTTCAACCTGCTCATCGGTCACAGGAACGTTGAAACGGTCGCGGATATAACGCACGCCGTCCATGTTCATTTTCTTAACCTGGTGAGCGATGTTTTTACCTTCAGCGGTGTCACCCATGCCGTAACCTTTGATGGTATGGGCGAGGATTACAGTTGCTTTGCCTTTGGTTTCCTGCGCTTTTTTCAGTGCAGCGTAAACTTTCTTCGGATCGTGACCACCGCGGTTCAGAGACCAAATCTGCTCATCAGTCCAGTCAGCAACCAGTGCTGCGGTTTCCGGGTATTTACCGAAGAAGTGCTCACGTACATATGCGCCATCTTTGGATTTGAAGGTCTGGTAGTCGCCGTCAACGGTTTCGTTCATCAGCTGGATCAGTTTACCGCTGGTGTCTTTACGCAGCAGCTCATCCCAACGACCGCCCCACATGACTTTAATAACGTTCCAGCCAGCGCCCGCGAAGATGCCTTCCAGTTCGTTAACAATCTTGCCGTTACCGGTTACCGGGCCGTCAAGACGCTGCAGGTTACAGTTGATAACAAAGACCAGGTTGTCCAGTTTTTCACGGGTCGCGATGGTGATCGCACCTTTTGATTCTGGCTCATCCATCTCGCCGTCGCCCAGGAAGGCGTAAACGGTTTGTTTAGAGGTATCTTTCAGACCACGGTGTTCCAGATATTTCAGGAATTTAGCCTGGTAGATAGCACCGATTGGGCCCAGACCCATAGATACGGTCGGGAACTGCCAGAATTCTGGCATCAGTTTCGGGTGCGGGTAGGAAGACAGGCCTTTGCCATGTACTTCCTGACGGAAGTTGTTCATCTGCTCTTCAGTCAGACGACCTTCCAGGAATGCGCGTGCGTAGATGCCCGGAGAGATGTGACCCTGGAAGTACACCAGATCGCCGCCATCTTGCTCGTTGCGTGCACGGAAGAAGTGGTTGAAGCAAACATCATATACCGTTGCGGAGGACTGGAAGGATGCCATGTGGCCACCCAGCTCGAGGTCCTTTTTAGACGCGCGCAGTACGGTCATGATGGCGTTCCAACGGATAGCAGAACGAATACGACGTTCCAGCTCCAGATTGCCCGGGTATTCCGGTTCATCTTCAACGGCAATAGTGTTTACATAATTGCTGGCCCCTGCACCTGCCGCTACTTTCACGCCGCCTTTGCGGGCTTCTGAAAGCAGTTGGTCGATCAGATACTGAGCACGCTCAACACCTTCTTCACGGATGACCGATTCGATCGCCTGTAGCCAGTCGCGAGTTTCGATCGGATCCACGTCATTTGGGAAACGTTCTGACATGGGGGTATTCCTTATCTATCTAATACGTTGAGTTATCTGGAACCTGTCCCATTACGTTCTCGCCAGAGAGCGTAATAAGACAGGTTCTGCGTTTAGTTGCCGCGCACTTTATATGGCGCTTGATTTACAACATCTTCTGGTTAACGTTCTGCCAGAAAAATCACTAATTCTTTCGTTGCTCCAGACGGCGTAAGGCGCGTTCACGACGGCTTTCCTCACGGCTTCTGTCCAGCAGAATCTCTTCGATAAACGCCAGGTGACGGTGGGACGCTTCACGCGCCTCTTCCGGCTTCCCGGCAATAATTGCTTCAAAAATACGGGTACGGTGACTGCTAACCAGTGGCAGCATTTCACGACGCGCATACAGCAATTCGAAGTTTTGCCGAACGTTCTGGGCCAGCATCGGCTCCATACACCTTAGCAAATGGAGCAGCACCACATTATGTGCCGCTTCGGTGACAGCAATTTGATACTGGAGTACTGCATCAGATTCACCGTCAAGATCGCCGGACTGTTGAGCAAGCTCGATCGCATGGTGGAGTTCACGGATACGCGTTTTGTCTTCATCCGTGCTGCGCAGTGCAGCGTAATAAGCTGCAATACCTTCCAGCGCATGGCGCGTCTCAAGCAGGTCAAACTGGGATTCAGGATGGTCGGAGAGCAGCTCTACCAGTGGGTCGCTAAAGCTCTGCCACAGGCTGCTCTGAACAAAAGTGCCACCGCCCTGACGACGAAGCAGTAACCCCTTCGCTTCAAGGCGTTGGATCGCCTCGCGTAAGGAGGGGCGGGAGACGTCGAACTGTTTTGCCAGCTCGCGTTCCGGTGGGAGTTTTTCTCCGGGGCGAAGTGTCCCCTCAAGAATTAAAAACTCCAGCTGCTGCTCAATCACATCGGAGAGTTTTGGTTGGCGGATTTTGCTGTAGGCCATGATTTCCTGTCTTAAGCCATTTGCCCGGAGTCAATTGGTCTTACCAATTTCATGTTCTTGACGCTAAAGTAACAAAGTATTCACCTTCTGTCCATACAGGTTTTGATTGAAATCAGTAAAGGAGGCATATTTTAACAACATTACAGAAATAACGTTTCAAACATGTAACTATGCACAAATGTTAAATTTACCCACCTCGAGGTAGTTTTAACGGAATTGAAACGAAAAATTATCTCATCTGAACCGATTCACCTGCTTATTTATCGATACTTAAATCACTATTAATGAATAGAAATTCAAAATAGAAATTTTGTGGTAGATAAACTCGCATTTACAAATGGTTTCTTTTTATTCAACTCGTCATCTCCCCCGCATAAAGCAGGTGCATTCGCGCTCACATATCATTATTCTGATCAAGACAAAAGCATTAAGGCAACATTTCATCAAAAGCATCTGTAAACAAATTAATACAACAAACGGAATTGCAAACTTACACACGCATTGCTGCGTAGTTCAAAAAATAAGTACTCGAAATATGAAGAGTAAAACCACACACGAGGTTTCATGATGGAAAGTCAACAGCATGGCGATCAGCTCAAGCGCGGTCTTAAGAACCGCCATATACAGCTAATCGCGCTGGGTGGCGCGATTGGTACCGGGTTATTCCTCGGTAGCGCATCCGTTATCCAGTCTGCAGGACCGGGTATTATTCTGGGTTACGCTATTGCCGGCTTTATCGCCTTTTTGATTATGCGTCAGTTAGGTGAAATGGTGGTTGAAGAGCCGGTAGCAGGCTCCTTTAGCCACTTTGCTTATAAATACTGGGGCAGTTTCGCGGGTTTCGCCTCTGGCTGGAACTACTGGGTACTGTACGTGCTGGTTGCCATGGCTGAGCTGACTGCAGTCGGTAAATATATCCAGTTCTGGTACCCGGAGATCCCAACCTGGGCCTCTGCTGCAGCCTTCTTCGTGATTATCAACGGCATTAACCTGACCAACGTGAAAGTGTTTGGTGAGATGGAGTTCTGGTTCGCCATTATTAAAGTCATTGCTGTCGTCGCGATGATCATCTTCGGCGGCTGGCTGCTGTTCAGCGGCAACGGCGGGCCGCAGGCCAGCGTCAGCAACCTGTGGAACCAGGGGGGCTTCCTGCCGCATGGCTTCACCGGTCTGGTGATGATGATGGCGATTATCATGTTCTCTTTCGGTGGACTGGAGCTGGTTGGGATCACCGCAGCAGAAGCGGATAACCCGGAGCAAAGCATTCCCAAAGCAACCAACCAGGTTATCTACCGTATCCTGATTTTCTATGTGGGTTCGCTGGCGGTTCTGCTTTCCCTGATGCCGTGGACGCGCGTTACGGCTGATACCAGCCCGTTTGTCCTTATTTTCCACGAACTGGGCGACACGTTTGTTGCTAATGCCCTGAACATCGTGGTGCTGACTGCTGCCCTTTCTGTCTATAACAGTTGTGTGTACTGCAACAGCCGTATGCTGTTCGGTCTGGCACAGCAGGGCAATGCGCCGAAAGCGCTGATGAACGTCGACAAACGCGGCGTGCCGGTGAACACCATTCTGGTTTCCGCACTGGTGACGGCTCTGTGCGTGCTGATCAACTACCTGGCGCCAGAATCTGCCTTTGGCCTGTTGATGGCGCTGGTAGTTTCCGCACTGGTGATCAACTGGGCAATGATTAGCCTTGCGCACATGAAGTTCCGCAAAGCCAAACAGCAGCAGGGTGTTACCACCCGCTTCCCGGCGCTGCTCTATCCGCTGGGTAACTGGGTGTGCCTGATTTTCATGGCTGCAGTACTGGTGATTATGCTGATGACGCCGGGCATGGCGATCTCGGTGTACTTAATCCCGGTATGGATTGCTATTCTTGGCATTGGTTACCTGTTCAAACAGAAAACCGCCGGCACGGTTAAAGCACATTAATTTTTCCTCCCCCACCTGCGCCAGGTGGGGGTTGTTACCTGCCTCACACTTTCCCACTCACGACTGTTTAGTCCATATCAGCGGCGTTATCCTGCAACGCAAAAACACCGGTACCAGACAATAATTCTCTCCATATTTCATTCATGGAGTGCAGTTGATGGAAACCAGTAAGCTCACGGTGAAAGAAAAGATTGGCTATGGAATGGGCGACGCCGGATGCAACATCATCTTTGGCGCCATCATGTTGTTTGTTAACTATTTTTACACAGACATTTTTGGTCTTGCACCTGCACTGGTCGGCGTATTACTGCTCTCAGTACGCGTTATTGATGCCGTTACTGATCCCATTATGGGCGCAATGGCCGACCGTACGCGCAGCAAATATGGTCGATTTCGTCCATGGCTATTGTGGATGGCTTTCCCGTACGCATTATTCAGCGTACTGATGTTTACCACCCCAGAATGGACATATAACAGCAAAGTTATCTATGCTTTTGTCACTTACTTCCTGCTCTCTATCACCTATACGGCGATCAATATCCCCTATTGCTCTCTCGGCAGCGTCATCACCAACGATCCGCAAGAACGCGTCGCCTGCCAGTCATATCGCTTTGTATTGGTAGGCATTGCAACTCTGCTGCTGTCACTCACCCTGCTCCCCATGGCCGACTGGTTCGGCGGGGAAGACAAAGCCAAAGGGTATCAAATGGCGATGGCGGTACTGGCCTTCATCGGCATGTGTATGTTCCTGTTCTGCTTTGCAACCGTCCGTGAGCGTGTCCGTCCTGCCGTCCCGACCAATGACGATTTAAAAGCCGATCTGAAAGACGTATGGAAGAACGATCAATGGGTAAAAATCCTGCTATTAACCTTGTGCAACGTCTGTCCGGGCTTTATTCGCATGGCTGCCACCATGTACTACGTGACCTGGGTTATGCAGCAGAGTACACAATTTGCGACGTTGTTTATCAGCCTTGGCGTTGTAGGCATGATGATCGGCAGCATGTTGGCGAAGGTGTTAACCGATCGCTGGTGCAAACTGAAAGTGTTCTTCTGGACCAATATCATCCTGGCGATTTTCTCCGCCGCGTTTTACTTCTTCGATCCGAAAGCCACCATGATGATTATGGTGCTCTACTTCCTGCTCAACATCCTGCATCAGATCCCATCCCCGCTGCACTGGTCGCTGATGGCGGATGTCGATGACTACGGCGAGTGGAAAACCGGTAAACGCATCACCGGGATCAGCTTCTCCGGCAACCTGTTCTTCCTGAAACTGGGTCTGGCGATTGCCGGAGCGATGGTCGGCTTCCTGCTCTCCTGGTACGGCTACGACGCTGGGGCGAAAACGCAAAGCGACTCCGCCATTAACGGTATTATGCTGCTGTTTACCATCATACCGGGCGCAGGCTACCTGATTACTGCAGGCGTGGTTCGTCTGCTGAAAGTTGACCGCGAGTTTATGCAGCAAATCCAGACAGATTTAGAAAAGCGCCGCGCCAACTACCGTGAACTGAATGAATACCACGATATAAAAACGACTGAAACCGTAAGGAAAGCCTAATGAATCAGTGGCCAAATCCCTTTATTGAACAGCGTGCCGATCCGTTTATCTTACGTGACGGTAGCCACTACTATTTCATTGCTTCAGTACCTGAATATGACCGGCTGGAGATACGCCGGGCCGACTCGCTGGAAGGGTTGCGCACTGCCGCCCCGGTTATCATCTGGCGCAAGCCAGAAAGCGGCCCCATGAGCCAACTCATCTGGGCGCCCGAAATCCATCATCTGGCAGGCAAGTGGTACATCTATTTTGCCGCCACCCACACACAGTCGCTCGACAAGCTGGGGATGTTCCAGCATCGCATGTTTGCGCTCGAATGTGCCGACGCCGATCCGCTGACCGGAAAGTGGACGGAGAAAGGTCAGATTAAAACGCAGTTTGATACCTTTGCGCTCGATGCCACCACCTTTAACCATCAGGGAAAACAGTGGTATCTATGGGCGCAGAAATCGCCCGATATCGCCGGAAACTCCAATATCTATCTCGCAGAACTGGAAAATCCATGGACGATTAAAGGCGAGCCGGTCATGCTAAGCCATCCTGAATATGACTGGGAATGCCGGGGTTTTTGGGTCAACGAAGGTCCTGCCGTCATGGTTCACGGCGACAAGTTGTTTATCAGCTATTCCGCCAGCGCTACCGATGAGAACTACTGTATGGGATTATTGTGGATTGACTTAGACGCAGATCCGCTCACCCCGCAGAACTGGCACAAATCACCGCGCCCGGTCTTTACCACCAGCTATGAAAACCGCCAGTTTGGGCCAGGACACAACAGCTTTACGCAAACGCCAGAAGGTGAAGATGTGCTGGTGTATCACGCGAGAAATTACACCGAAATCGAGGGCGATCCGCTGTACGACCCAAACCGCCACACTCGTCTGAAGCTCGTGCGTTGGGACGAAAACGGCATGCCAGATTTTGGCATCCCGCCTGCTGATACGAACTAAACTGTTGCACTGCCCGGTGGCGCTAACGCTTACCGGGCCTACACGTTTTTCCATTGTAGGCCGGATAAGCGTTAGCGCCATCCGGCACAACGCTATACTAATGCCCCATAAATGGTCAGCAACGCAATAATCACCACCACCACAAACGAGGTCTTCTTCGCCATCGAAACAGCCGCTTTTGGCGTTTCGACTTTATCGGTATGAGGTTCGCGCGCCAGCGAGAACTGCGCCAGACGCGTAAGCACCTGATATTGCGAAGTATGCAGATCAGCAAGCGACGCAAACCAGGCTGGCAACGCCTTCTCGCCGTGTCCTAACAGCGCATAGACCACGCCCGCCAGACGCACCGGGATCCAGTCCAGCACATGCAGGATCGCATCAATACCCGATTGCAGACGCTGGTGCGGTGTCTGATAGCGCGCCAGCCAGGACTGCCAGGCACGTAAAAAGGCATAACCAACCAGCGTCACAGGTCCCCACGGGCCACCGACAATCAGCCAGAATAACGGCGCCAGGTAAAAGCGAAAGTTGTTCCATAACAGCGCGTTCTGCAGTTCACGCAGGAACTCACGCTCGTCACAGTCCGGCGGAACACCATGGATAAGCGTCAACTCGCTGGCCATCGCCTCACGAGCGTGAGCGTCATCGCGAGCGGCCGCGTTCAGGTAAGCGTGATAGTGAAGGCGCGCCTTGCCTGCGCCGATGCACAGCAAGCCAATTAAGATCCACGCCACCAGCAACGGAACGTTAAACAGCAGCCCATGAAGTGCGCGCAGTAGCAGAAACGTCACTCCCATCGCAATAAGAGTCATGCCTACCGTACGCATCATCGAGAAATGCTTAATCCGGCGGAAAAAAGCTTCAACCCGGTGATCAAGCTGCCAGTGCTCACCCAGCTTAAACAGGCGTTCAACAATCAACACCAGTAATGTTGTAAACAGCGTCATGTCATCTCCTTGTGCGACGAGGGGGTGACCAGGGCGCGAAACCTTGCCCAGTCAAATGAGGGCCCGGGATCGGTCTTACGCTCGGGCGCAATATTGCAATGTCCTGTCATATTGTTAGCAATAGCCGGATAACGCGTAATCAGGGCATTGGTCACGGCTGCTAGTTGCTGGTACTGCGCGTCGGTATAGGCCAGCGTATCCGTCCCTTCCAGCTCAATACCAATTGAGAAATCATTACAGCGTTCACGGCCCTGATAGCTCGAGACGCCGGCATGCCAGGCGCGTTTATCAAAGGGGACATACTGCACGATTTCACCATCACGGCGAATTAAACAATGGGCCGAAACACGCAAATGGGCGATTCCGGCAAAATAAGGATGGGCGTTGGGATCAATCGTGCCGGTAAACAGCGCGTCTATCCACGGGCCGCCAAACTCGCCGGGCGGCAGGCTGATATTATGCACCACCAGCAGAGAAGGGTTTTCGTCATCCGGGCGGCAATCGTAATGCGGAGAGGGAACGCGTCGCGCCTCTGCCAGCCAGCCCTCGTCTAACAACATGCAGAATCTCCTTATTGGTGGTGCTCATATCAGGTTCAGGGTAGCATGTTTCCACCTTATGATTCGTTAGCAATTTGGAGTTTTATCATGCCGCCTCGCCGCTATAACCCTGACTACCGACGTGACGCGCTGTTGGAACGCATAAATCTCGATATCCCTGCCGCTGTCGCTCAGGCACTGCGTGAAGATTTAGGCGGAGAAGTTGATGCCAATAACGATATCACCGCACAGCTTTTACCCGAAGACATGCGCTCCCACGCTACCGTAATCACCCGCGAAGATGGCGTTTTTTGTGGGAAACGTTGGGTGGAAGAGGTCTTTATTCAACTGGCTGGCGATGATGTAAACATCACCTGGCATGTCGAAGATGGCGACAGCATTAAGGCTAATCAGCCACTGTTTGAACTGGACGGCCCTTCCCGCGTGTTACTGACCGGTGAACGTACCGCGCTTAATTTTGTGCAGACGCTTTCAGGTGTAGCAAGCGAGGTGCGTAAATACGTCGACCTGTTAGCGGGGACCAAGACCCAACTGCTGGATACGCGTAAAACCCTGCCAGGACTGCGTACCGCGCTAAAATACGCCGTATTGTGCGGCGGCGGTGCGAATCATCGTTTGGGGCTGTCCGACGCTTTCCTGATTAAAGAAAACCACATTATTGCTTCCGGCTCGGTACGTCAGGCCGTAGAAAAAGCATTCTGGTTGCACCCGGATGTGCCGGTTGAAGTCGAAGTAGAAAGCCTGGATGAGCTGGACGACGCGCTGAAAGCCGGAGCCGACATCATCATGCTCGATAACTTCGAAACCGACCAAATGCGCGAAGCGGTAAAACGCACCAACGGCCAGGCGCGTCTGGAAGTCTCGGGCAATGTCACCCATGAAACGCTGCGCGAATTTGCCGAAACAGGCGTGGATTTCATCTCTGTTGGCGCGCTGACCAAACATGTTCGCGCACTCGATCTCTCCATGCGTTTTCGCTAATTGCTGATTGTATTGCCCGATGGTGCTTCGCTTATCGGGCCTCCTACACAGGTTTATTCTGTAAGCCGGATACGGCATCTACGCCGCCATCCGGCAGTTTCTTCGAGCCTCTTAGCAAATACATTGTCTGATTCTGTAATTTCGTAAAAGTCCTCGGAATCCGCCTTCCCATTCTGTTTTTTGTCTCTCGCCGTCCTCCCGTCGGTTTGCCAAAGTAGCGCCAGCAAACTCAAGGAGTGAACAATGAACAAGCAACGAGGCTTTACGCTTATCGAACTCATGGTGGTGATTGGCATTATTGCCATTCTTAGCGCCATCGGTATTCCGGCATATCAAAACTATCTGCGCAAAGCCGCGCTGACAGACATGCTGCAAACTTTTGTCCCCTATCGCACAGCGGTTGAGCTCTGTGCACTGGAGCATGGAGGAACAGATACCTGCGATGCCGGAACGAATGGTATTCCCACTCCAACAACTACCCGTTACGTCTCAGCCATGAGCATTGAAAAAGGCGTTGTCAGCCTTAGTGGGCAGGAAAGCCTGAACGGGTTAAGCATCACCATGACGCCGGCTTGGGACAATGCCAACGGCATTACCGGCTGGAACCGTAACTGCATCATCCAGAACGACAGCGCATTGCAGCAGGCCTGTGAAGATGTTTTCCGCTTCGATACCCACTAAGGAACAGAGATGAATACCACCCAGCTTACAGCGCTATGCCAACGTTATCAGGGAATATTACTGGATGCAGACAATGAAGTGGTGCATATCGCCGTCGTAGACGCCCCATCACACGAACTGCTGGATGCACTGCATTTTGCCACCACCCGGCGCATCGACATTGTCTGCTGGACACGTCAGCAAATGGAAGGCCACACGCATACACCGCAGAAAATGCTCCCGGCAGTAGTCACGAAAAGCAGCGCCAGCGCAGCAGACTTGCTGAACCAGACGTTTCATTCCGCTCTGGAGCAACGGGCTTCTGATATTCATTTTGAGCCAGCGGAAAATTACTATCGGATCAGATTACGTGTGGATGGAGTACTCCACGCTTTACCGGAAGTCACGACCGAGATGGGCATTGCCATCACCGCAAGGTTAAAAGTATTAGGCAGTCTGGATATTGCCGAGCATCGGCTTCCACAAGACGGACAATTTACCGTTGAGATTTCAGGAGAACCCATCTCGTTTCGCATCGCCACCCTGCCCTGTCGCTACGGCGAAAAAGTCGTGTTGCGGCTACTTCATCAGGTCGAGCAGTCACTGGAGATCGCCGCACTGGGAATGCAAGACGCGCAGCTGGCCGCATTTTCGCAAGCCTTGCAGCAGCCTCAGGGGCTGATTCTGGTTACCGGGCCTACCGGAAGCGGTAAAACGGTCACACTGTACAGTGCGCTGCAAACCCGAAACACGCCAGATGTTAATCTCTGTAGCGTGGAAGATCCGGTAGAGATCCCGATCGCAGGCATCAACCAGACGCAAATTCACCCACGCGCCGGTTTGACTTTTCAGGGAGTCTTACGTGCTCTGTTGCGTCAGGATCCCGACATTATCATGGTGGGTGAAATCCGCGATGGAGAAACAGCAGAAATAGCCCTTAAAGCCGCACAAACCGGTCATCTGGTTCTTTCTACGCTGCATACCAATTCCACCAGTGAAACGCTGGTGCGTCTGCAACAAATGGGGGTCGCACGCTGGATGATCGCCTCCGCGCTGACGCTCGTCATTGCACAGCGATTGGTCAGAAAGTTGTGCCCCCATTGCCGACAACGTCAGAGTACGCCTATCACACTCCCGAAAGCTGTCTGGCCTACACCACTACCGAATTGGCAGGCCCCTGGCTGCAAACATTGTTATCACGGATTTTATGGCCGTACGGCATTGTTTGAAGTACTCCCTGTTACTCCGGCATTACGTCAGAGTATTGCCAGTGACGCCCCCGTAGACGGAGTGGAACCTGATGCTCAGCTATCAGGGAGAACGCTTTTCGAGAATGGCTGTCAGGCCGTCGAGCAAGGATTAACGACATTTGAAGAGCTGATTCGTGTACTGGGCATGCCTCATGTCCGCTAAACAGCTTTGGCGCTGGCAAGGCATTAACAACAAAGGTAAATCGCTGGAAGGTACACTATGGGCCGATACCCGACCGTCATTAATGCTGGCTCTTGAGAAACAACAGATTACGCCGCTACGCATTAAGCGTATGCGCGTCAAAACCTCGCACTGGAGCCGTACAAGAAGTGCCGAAACCATACACCAGTTGGCGACATTGCTAAAAGCAGGGTTAACGCTCTCAACAGGGCTAGCTCTGCTTGCTGAACAGCATCCCAGCAGTCAATGGCAGGCGCTACTGCGTACGCTGGCTTACGATATGGAACAGGGCATTACCCTCTCCACCTCGCTATCACAATGGCAACACGTTTTTCCGCCCCTTTACCAGGCAATGATCCGCACCGGAGAGCTTACGGGTAAGCTGGACGACTGCTGTTTTGAACTCGCCTACCAGCAAAAGAAACAACAGCAACTTGCTGATAAAGTTAAAAAAGCTCTGCGCTATCCAATTATCATCATCACAATGGCGGTGTTGGTCGTATTTGCGATGTTGCAGTTTGTACTCCCTGAGTTTGCCGCCATCTACCAGACATTCAACACCCCGCTACCGGCCCTCACTCAGTGGATTATTACCATCGCACACTATAGCAGCCAATGGGGATGGCTGGCGGTAGCACTTGGCCTGGTAGCGGTTGCGGCACATCATTTGATAAATCAGAAACCGTACTGGCTCGTTCTGCGCCAGAAATTGCTGCTCAGCCTCCCGGTCATAGGGCCGATGGTGAGAGGGCAAAAGCTCACGCAGATCTTCACCGTTCTGGCGTTAACGCAAAATGCGGGCATTCCCTTTTTGCAGGGTCTTGAGAGCGTTACCGAAACGCTGGCTAACCCTTTCTGGTCGCAACGTTTAGCGCTGGTTCAGCACGACATTAGCACCGGAAAGCCGGTCTGGTTAGCGCTTAAAAATAGCGGTGAATTCAGCCCATTGTGCATACAGCTGGTCCGAACTGGTGAAGCTTCCGGCTCGCTGGATGCAATGCTGCGCAATCTCGCGCATCACCATGGCGAGAAAACCCTGGCTCAGGCTGAGAATTTGGCTGCATTACTTGAGCCTGCGTTGCTGGTCATTACGGGGCTTATCATCGGTACGCTGGTTGTCGCGATGTATTTACCGATTTTCCATTTGGGAGATGCGATGAGCGGAGTGGGATAAATTCAAATGCCGGATGGCGACGTAACGCCATCCGGCATTTCACAGAACGACCTGTTTTACAGGCTATTGAATACGCGGTTCTCTTGTTCCTGTACACGAATAAACGTTGTACGTTTGGTCAGCTCTTTCAGACGGGATGCGCCTACATAGGTGCAAGCAGAACGCAAACCGCCGAGAATATCGCGAGCGGTATTATCAACCGGGCCGCGCAGAGGCAGCTTAACGGTTTTACCTTCAGCGGCACGATACTGAGCAACACCACCAACATGGCGGGTCATAGCAGATTCTGAGCTCATACCGTAGAACAGCATGAATTTCTCACCGTTTTCTTCAACAATTTTGCCGCCGCTTTCTTCGTGACCGGCCAACATACCGCCGAGCATAACGAAGTCTGCGCCGCCGCCAAACGCTTTTGCAACGTCACCCGGCATTGTGCAACCGCCGTCGCTGACAATCATTCCGCCCAGACCGTGGGCTGCATCGGCACATTCAATAACCGCAGAAAGCTGCGGATAGCCAACGCCGGTTTTTACACGCGTGGTACATACAGAACCCGGGCCAATACCTACTTTGACAATATCAGCACCGGAGAGCACCAGCTCTTCACACATTTCACCGGTTACCACATTGCCCGCACAAATCGTTTTTGTCGGCCATGCTTCACGCGCTTTCGACACAAACTGAACAAAATGCTCTGAGTAGCCATTTGCCACATCAATGCAGATAAAATTCAGCGCTGGGTTGAGCGCCAGAATCTGTTTGGTTTTTTCGAAGTCTGCGTCAGACGTGCCGGTTGAAACCATTACGTGTTTGAGTACATCGGCAGAAGTCTCTGCGATGAAGGCGGCCCAGTCTTCAACAGAATAGTGTTTGTGCACAGCGGTCAGGATGTCGAAGGATGCCAGCGCCGTTGCCATGGCAAACGTCCCGACAGTGTCCATGTTCGCGGCAATAATAGGTACACCGGACCAGGTCTGACCTGAATGCTTAAAGGTAAATTGACGTTCCAGCTCAACATCGGAACGGCTTTTGAGAGTAGAACGCTTAGGGCGGATAAGAACGTCTTTGAAACCTAACTTCAGATCTTCTTCGATACGCATGTGCGGATTCCTGGGGTTAATGGCGAAAAATCGAAACTCACAACTCCAGTGACGCTATCATACGCACTAATCAATGCCGCGCAAGACTGCGAAATTCTCTTTTTTTACGCTACAATCCCATAAATTTACCTGGCGAATAGTAGGTTAATCCTGCAACAGCCTCGCCTTCGCACGCTTAACTTTTAACTGTTTGATAATCAAACTTAAACTCCAGGATCGGCATCTATGAGGTATACGGTAGCCTTAACCGGCGGCATTGGCAGTGGTAAAAGCACCGTTGCAAATGCGTTCGCTGACCTCGGAATAAACATCATTGATGCAGATATTATTGCGCGCCAGGTGGTTGAACCCGGCACACTTGCTCTTAAGGCGATCGAAGAACATTTTGGTTCCGAGGTTATCGCCGCAGACGGATCGTTGCAGCGGCGCATTTTACGCGAACGCATTTTTTCCGCCCCAGAGGAGAAAAGCTGGCTGAATGCCCTGCTCCATCCGCTTATTCAGCAGGAAACGCAGCGCCAGTTTCAGCAAGCGACCTCACCTTACCTGTTATGGGTTGTCCCTTTGCTGGTGGAAAATTCGCTGTATAAAAAAGCCGACCGCGTACTCGTGGTGGATGTCACGCCCGAAACCCAGCTCAGACGCACCATGCAGCGTGATGACGTCACACGTGAGCATGTTGAACAAATTCTTGCTGCCCAGGCAACGCGTGAAGCGCGGCTGGCCGTGGCAGACGATGTTATTGATAATAATGGCGCACCGGAAGCCATCGCCTCGGATGTCGCCCGCCTGCACGCGCTCTATTTGCAATGCGCGTCGCAGTTTGTCTCACAGGAAAAACCGTAATGCACACCCAGGTCCTTTTTGAACACCCTCTCAATGAGAAGATGCGTACATGGCTACGCATTGAGTTTTTAATCCAACAGCTCTCCGTTAATTTACCCATTGCTGACCATGCCGGCGCTCTGCATTTTTTCCGCAATATCGGAGATTTACTGGATGTATTTGAACGCGGCGAAGTCCGTACCGAACTCCTCAAAGAACTGGAGCGACAGCAGCGTAAACTCCAGGCCTGGGTCGAAGTTCCCGGCGTCGATCAAAGCAGAATCGACTCTTTGCGCCAGCAGTTAAAAAGTGCAGGCAGCATTCTGATTTCTGCCCCGCGTATTGGACAGACGCTGCGCGAAGATCGTCTGATTGGTCTCGTACGTCAACGTTTAAGTATTCCTGGCGGGTGCTGCAGTTTCGATCTGCCGACTCTGCATATCTGGTTACACCTGGCGCAATCGTATCGTGACGCGCAGGTTGAAACCTGGCTTGCCAGCCTGAATCCGCTCAATCAAGCGCTGTCGCTGGTGCTGGATTTAATTCGCAACTCAGCGCCGTTTCGTAAGCAAACCAGCCTGAATGGTTTTTATCAGGACAACGGCGAAGATGCAGATCTGCTGCGCTTGCAGCTGCCGCTAGATTCGCAGCTTTATCCGCAAATTTCTGGTCATAAGAGCCGTTTTGCCATCCGCTTTATGCCGCTGGATAGCGAGAATGGTCAGGTGCCTGAGCGCCTCGATTTTGAACTGGCGTGCTGTTAAGGAGTCAACATGTCTGAACAAACCATCGTCAACTGCCCAACCTGTGGCAAACCTGTAGTATGGGCTGAAGTCAGTCCGTTTCGCCCATTCTGCAGCAAGCGCTGCCAGTTAATCGATCTGGGAGAGTGGGCTGCAGAAGAGAAACGCATCCCAAGCTCAGGCGATCTGTCGGAAAGCGACGACTGGAGTGAGGAGCAGAAGTAATTGTGCTAATACGTAGGGCGGGCAAGCGTAGCACCCCCGCCATAATTTGCCGGATGGCGGTGTTGCCTTATCCGGCCTACGAACACCATTATCCAGTAATCAGCTTTTCAATGACCGGTGCATTCGCCGGCGGGAAATCTTCCGCATTCAGAGCATATTGCGCAATCCACTGCGCCGGTTGCCCCTCTTTTCCCCACGGCTCGCCTTCCCAACTTTCAACCAGCCAGAACCACAGAGTGATATGCCTGTCCGGAAACTGATACTCCAACTTTTCGAACAATGAACTTTTAGTCGGCGTGATCCCTACTTCTTCCTGTAGTTCGCGAATCAGCGCCTGCTCCGGCGTTTCGCCCGCTTCAATTTTCCCGCCGGGGAACTCCAGCTTATTGGCCATGTGGGCATCAGCCGCACGCTGGGTGATAAAAATTTCATTGTGCTGATTACGAATAATCCCGACGGCGATCTGCAATATTTTCATTTTCATCGTCCATAAAAAAGGCGCAGAAGTCTGCGCCTTTTCAATAAGTTATTTTCTTAGCTCAGACGGCCATGACACTGTTTGTATTTCTTGCCGGAACCGCAAGGACACGGATCGTTACGACCCACTTTACGATCGCCGGTTTGTGCCGCCAGCTCTTCTGCCGCAGCAGAATCATCACCTTTATGGCTCAACTGCTGCATCTGCGCTAAACGCTCAGCTTCTTCGCGACGCTGCTGCTCCATCGCTTCCACTTCTTCAGGCATACGCACCTGAACTTTGCTCAGAGTGCTGATCACTTCGTACTTCAGTGATTCCAGCATTGATGCAAACATAGAGAAGGATTCACGCTTGTATTCCTGCTTCGGATCTTTTTGCGCGTAACCACGCAGGTGAATACCCTGACGCAGGTAATCCATCGCCGCCAGGTGCTCTTTCCATAAAGAGTCGAGCGTTTGCAGCATCACGCCTTTTTCGAAGTGACGCATCATCTCCGCGCCCACAACTTCTTCTTTGCGCTGATAAACTTCTACTGCGTTTGCCAGAATACGTTCGCGCAGCGTTTCTTCGTGCAGCTCAGGTTCTTTATCCAGCCACTCTGAAATCGGCATATCCAGATCGAAGTCGTTTTTCAGGCGCTCCTGCAGACCCGGAATATCCCACATTTCTTCCAGAGACTGCGGCGGAATATAGGCATCAATCGTCGCTTTGAAGACGTCTTCGCGAATGCTGTTAATGGTTTCGCTAACATCAGTTACGTCCAGCAGTTCGTTACGCTGGGTGTAGATAGCACGACGCTGGTCGTTGGCAACATCATCATATTCCAGCAACTGCTTACGAATATCGAAGTTACGGCTTTCCACTTTACGCTGCGCGTTAGCAATTGCTTTGGTCACCCATGGGTGTTCAATGGCTTCACCAGGCTTCATACCCAGTTTACGCATCATGCCGGACACGCGGTCAGAGGCAAAAATACGCATCAGCGCATCTTCCATCGACAAATAGAAACGAGAAGAACCCGCATCCCCCTGACGACCCGAACGACCACGCAGCTGGTTATCGATACGACGAGATTCGTGACGCTCAGTACCGATAATATGCAAACCACCAGCAGCTAACACCGCGTCGTGGCGAACCTGCCACTCGGCTTTGATCTGCGCGATTTGTTCCGGAGTTGGGTTTTCCAGCTCGGCAACTTCTGCCTGCCAGCTACCGCCCAGCACGATATCGGTACCACGACCCGCCATGTTAGTAGCGATTGTCACGGCAGACGGGTAACCCGCCTGTGCGACGATATCCGCTTCGCTGGCATGGAACTTGGCGTTCAGAACGTTATGTTTGATGCCTGCCTTGGTCAGCTCGTTAGAGACCACTTCAGATTTTTCAATGGAGATAGTACCCACCAGCACCGGCTGGCCATTTGCGGTACGCTCTTTAATATCTTCAATGATCGCCTGAATTTTTTCCGCTTCGGTCATGTACACCAGATCCGGTAAATCCTTACGGATCATCGGACGGTTAGTTGGTACAACTACGGTATCCAGCTTGTAGATGGAGCTAAATTCAAAGGCTTCGGTATCTGCTGTACCGGTCATACCGGCCAGTTTTTCGTACAAACGGAAGTAGTTCTGGAAGGTAATAGATGCCAGCGTCTGGTTCTCGTTCTGGATCTCTACGCCTTCTTTAGCTTCAACAGCCTGGTGCAGACCATCAGACCAGCGACGCCCCTGCATGGTACGGCCGGTGTGTTCATCAACGATGATAACTTCGCCGTCTTTCACGATGTAGTCAACATCGCGGGTAAACAGCACGTGCGCACGCAGTGCGGCAGTCACGTGGTGCATCAGCATAATGTTGCCTGGAGAGTACAGAGACTCGCCCTCATCCATAATGCCTTCGTTAACCAACAACTCTTCAATCAGTACCAGACCACGTTCGGTCAGGTTAACCTGGCGCGCTTTCTCATCAACAGAGAAGTGGCCTTCCCCCTGGAACGTGTCGGAATCTTCCTTCTCCTGACGGATCAGGTGTGGGATGATTTTGTTCACTTTTTTATACATTTCCGAGCTGTCTTCAGCCGGGCCGGAAATGATCAGCGGCGTACGCGCTTCATCGATCAGGATGGAGTCAACTTCATCGACCAGCGCATAGTGCAGTTTACGTTGAACACGCTCTTCCGGACTAAACGCCATGTTGTCGCGCAGGTAGTCAAAGCCGTATTCATTGTTGGTACCGTAAGTAATATCGGCGTTGTAGGCTTCACGCTTGGCTGGCGCTGGCAGGCCAGACATGTTGATACCAACGGTCATGCCGAGGAATTCAAACAGCGGGCGGTTATTTTCGGCATCACGCTGAGCCAGGTAGTCGTTCACGGTAACCACGTGCACGCCCTTCCCGCTTAATGCGTTCAGGTAGGCTGGCAGCGTCGCGGTCAGGGTTTTACCTTCACCAGTACGCATTTCCGCGATGCAGCGATCGTTAAGCACCATACCACCCAACAGCTGAACATCGAAGTGGCGCATACCGAACACGCGTTTACTCGCTTCACGCACCACTGCGAACGCTTCCGGGATCAGGCTCTCAACGCTGGCACCTTTTTCCAGACGGGCGCGGAATTCAGCGGTCTTCGCTTTCAGTTCATCATCGGAGAGTTTTTCCATCTCCGGTTCCATTGCGTTGATGACATTGACCACTTTACGCATACGACGCAGCGTACGCTCATTACGGCTACCGAATACTTTGGTTAATAATTTGATTAGCATAATAAAATCTCAAACGCCCCGCGATGCGGAGTCAAAAATTATAAGTTGGAAGGTTCTTTTTTAGCTGAGGCGTTGAGGACCAGCGCGGATACCCTGCAGCTGGCTGATCCAGACCGGAACGCTAAACGCGGCCTGAGAAGTAAAGTGGGCGTATGTCACGCGACTTACTGTCGCGGGCGGAGTGCCTTCTTGCGTCAGCATCGCGCTGAGCGTATTCAGTAACGCAAGATGGTGCGCCTGGATTGGCAACGGCTCTTCGGCAACAGGCAACGCCTGAGGCGCCATGGCAAAAGAAAGATGGCGGATAACCGTACGAATGGCATGTTGATGCCAGTAATCGACGGTAAAATTTGGGCGGCGATTAGTCGCTTCCAGCAAAGCAAGCTGGCTAAAGTTAACTTTAGCGGATTGATCGTGATTGCTGGCAGTCGCCTTCGCGGGGGTATTGGGTTCAGCAGCATTACCGAGCGCGGGCAGGCCAAAACTCGCCGCGACCATCCCCAACAGGAGATGCGGCCAGAAGTACCGTCTGCCTAACTGTCGCCAACGCGTCAGTATTCCACTCACGTTTTTGCCACCTGATATACCCTGCGTTTGGGGTTACGAATGCAAAACATTTTTTTTGCGCACGAATCTTATCATTAAAGCGTACGCTCCACAGCAGTAATGACAACCGGCCATGGGTAAATATGCTCAAGAAAGCAGCGATCGCACACTATTTTAACCTAGTGGCAGGGAAATATTTGCGTTGGAAAAGGCTGCGTTAATGAGTACATAAAAAAACGACTGGTTCACCTGGCCGGAGAGAGTGCCAGATTTACCAGTCGAATTTATACGACAGCGTATGTCGTTATGCCAGTACGGTCGAAGGTGCTTTGAACGCCAGAGGCAGTTCTGCATCGTCCTGGAAGGTCACATATTCCCAGGCTTCCTGTTTTGCCAGGACCGCCTGCAACAGTTTGTTATTCAATGCATGACCGGATTTATACGCGGTGAATGCACCAATAATGTTGTGACCACACATGAACAAGTCACCAATCGCGTCGAGCATTTTGTGACGAACGAATTCGTCTTCAAAACGCAGACCGTCTTCGTTCAATACGCGATAATCGTCAACAACGATGGCACAATCGAAGCTGCCGCCCAAGGCCAGGCCACGGGACTGCAGATATTCGATATCACGCATGAAGCCGAAAGTACGCGCACGGCTGATCTGGCGCATGAACGCATCTGCAGAGAAGTTCATCGCGTAGCGCTGCGTGCTGGCATCAATCGCTGGATGGTTAAAGTCGATGGTAAAATCCAACGAGAAACCATTAAACGGTTTGAATTCAGCCCACTTATCGCCATCTTCGACACGAACGGTCTCTTTGATGCGAACAAATTTCTTAGCGCTGTTCAGTTCTTCAATACCCGCATCAAGCAGCAGGTATACGAATGGAGCAGCACTACCATCCATGATCGGGATTTCCGGGGCGTTAACTTCAATAACAATGTTATCGATACCTAAGCCCGCCAGAGCAGCATTCAGGTGCTCTACGGTTGAAATCCGCACATCATGCTCATTGACCAGACACGTACAGAGCATGGTATCACGCACAGATTTGGCATCGGCCGGGAAATCTACCGGAGGATTCAAGTCGGTGCGACGATAGATGACCCCGGTGTTGGCCGGCGCAGGGCGTAGCGTCAGCGTGACTTTTTTGCCGGTATGTAAACCGACGCCAGTCGCCTGAACGATACGTTTAAGTGTCCTTTGTTTGATCATCGTATAATCTCGCCAAATTAACTATCCAACCGAAGTGTACTATACATTCGGCGGGCCAGTTTAGCACAAAGAGCGCAGATTCCCAAATTCCAGCTAATTCTTAATCAGCTTGCTTACGCAGGAATGCAGGGATATCCAGATAATCCGGCTCTTTAGTGGTTTGCGGCGTATTGTCGTTAACCACTTTCGCTACCGGCTTCTGTTCTTGCGTCAACGGCGCCATGCCGTGTTGCTGGTAACGATCCATTACCGGCTGCTGTACCTGCTTGTTGGTTACCAGAGTGATTTCAGGACGCTTGTCCATACCAATTCCAGTCGCAACAACGGTCACACGCAGTTCGTCGTTCATATCCGGGTCCAGAGAGGTACCGATTACCACGGTCGCGTTATCCGATGCAAAGGCACGGATGGTGTTACCCACGGTTTCGAACTCATCCAGACGCAGGTCGAAGCCCGCAGTAATGTTGACCAGCACGCCGCGTGCGCCGGACAGATCGATGTCTTCCAGCAGCGGAGAAGAGATAGCCATTTCAGCCGCTTCTTCTGCACGGTCTTCACCGCTCGCCACGCCAGAACCCATCATCGCGTAGCCCATTTCGGACATCACGGTGCGCACGTCTGCAAAGTCGACGTTCATCAGGCCCGGACGAGTAATCAGTTCAGCAATACCCTGAACTGCGCCTTTCAGTACGTCGTTCGCTGCGCCAAACGCATCCAGCAGGGAGATACCGCGACCCAGTACTTTCAGCAGTTTGTCATTCGGAATAGTAATTAGAGAGTCCACATGTTTGGACAGCTCGGTGATACCCTGCTCCGCGAATGCCATACGCTTCTTGCCTTCAAAGTTGAAAGGCTTAGTCACGACAGCAACGGTCAGAATACCTAAATCTTTTGCTACTTCAGCAACCACTGGCGCTGCACCGGTACCGGTACCGCCGCCCATGCCTGCTGCGATAAACACCATGTCTGCCCCGTCAAGCGCTGCACGCAGAGCTTCACGATCTTCGTCTGCCGCATTACGGCCGACTTCCGGGTTCGCACCCGCGCCCAGACCTTTGGTGATGCCGCTACCAATCTGAATGGTCTGTCCAACCGCCGTTTTACGCAACGCCTGAGCGTCGGTATTCACCGCGAAGAATTCAACACCTTCGATGCGCTCACGCACCATGTGTTCAACGGCATTACCGCCACCGCCGCCGACGCCGATGACTTTAATCACCGCGTCATTGGTAAGTTCCATAGGTTCAAACATAGTTTCTCTCTCCGTTGTGCCTGTCGCCTGAGACCGTTAATGTGCGATGGTCTCTTTAAAAATTAAAACTCTTTTCGCAGCCAGCTATTGAGTCGTTTAATCCACGAGCCAACTGATGCCGTTACGCGTTTTTCTACTTCAGCCTCACCACTCAAATGGGATTCTTTTCCGTAGTGAAGCAGCCCCACTGCCGTTGAATAATACGGCTCCTGAGCATAATCCGTCAGACCAGTGATATTCAGCGGCGCGCCAATACGTACTTGCGTATGGAACACGCGCTGTGCGCAGGCCGCCAGACCTTCAATTTGCGCAGCACCACCGGTTAACACAATCCCCGCCGCCAGATGATGTTTCACACCCTGCTGGCGAAGCTGTTCTTGTAATTGCAAAATTTCTTCGTTGACCAGGTTGAGCAGCTCGGTATAACGCGGCTCAATGACTTCTGCCAGGGTCTGACGTTGCAGGCTGCGCGGTGGACGACCACCTACGCTTGGCACTTCAACGCTTTCGTCTTTACCCACGATGGACCCCAGCGCACAGCCATGGCGCACTTTAATGGCTTCAGCATCGCTCGGCGGCGTACCAAAGGCATACGCGATATCACTGGTCACTACATTCCCTGCATAAGGGATAACTTTAGTGTGGCGCAACGCCCCGCCAGTATAAACGGCGATGTCCATTGTACCACCACCAATATCCACCACGCAGACACCCAGCTCACGTTCATCTTCCGTCAACACGGAATAACTGGCTGCCAACCCGGCAAAAATCAGTTGGTCAACTTTCAGACCACAACGTTCAACAGCTTTGACAATGTTCTTCGCCATGTCGTTGTGGCAGGTAATAAGGTGGACTTTTGCCTGCATACGTACGCCGGAAAGACCTACCGGATTTTTAATGCCTTCCTGGTAGTCAATGGCGTATTCCTGCGGAATAACGTGCAGAACACGATGTTCGTCGCGAACGCGTACGGATTTTGCCGTATGTACCACGTTTTCCACATCTTCCTGCGTCACTTCCTCTTCGGAAATGGGCACCATACCAATTTCATTTTGACAGCTAATATGTTTACCGGAAAGTGCCAGATACACCGAGGAAATCTGGCAATCTGCCATCAGTTCAGCCTGGTCAATGGCGCGCTGTACGCACTTCACCACTGACTCAAGGTCATTCACCCCGCCTTTATCCATACCTCGCGATGGGCAACTGCCCACGCCAATGATATTGACCATACCGTCGGGCAGAACTTCCCCTACTAAAGCGGCTACCTTCGCGGTGCCAATCTCCAGTCCAACTACCAGTTTTCTGTCCGTCGCCTTGATCATTGTTGTTCTGCCTGTGCCTGATTCTGTTGCTGATTAGATTCCTCAGGAGGCAAGGGAACCCAGCCTACTGCCGCTCCTGAGTCATAACGCAAATCAACGTAGCTAATCCGTTTGCCATCGGTTTGCGCCTGCTGCTGTAAAACCGGGTAGAGTTCCACAAAGCGAGCCAAACGTTTTATCGTATCGCCCCTGCCCAGATTGAGCTTAATATCGTTATTCAGCGTCAACTGCCAGGAACGACGAGCGGTCATCGCCGCTTCCTTCAGGGTGAATCTATCCTTAGCCAGCACCTGCCCCATATCACGGAACCCTTGCAACACTTCACTTGCGCTGCCTTCCGGTCCGTACAACATAGGTAATACCTGCTTATTGGCCCGACCGGTTGGGACGCTGAACGTATTGCCTTCGGCATCCACCATATGCTGGTCATTCCAACGCGCAATGGGCACATATTCAACCAGATGAATCTTCAATTCATCGGGCCATTGCTTTCTGACGCTCGCCTGTTTAATCCAGGGGAGACGTTCAATTTGACTCTGAATGATGTTCACATCCTGAGTCATAAAGGTTCCCGGAGCGCCCAGAGCCAGAATGGACTGACGAATATCGTCATTGCGCGTGTAATGCCGTTCGCCGGTTAACACCAGCTTTGACAATGGCAACCGCTGCGCATCTTCCATCCACCCCAACACTACCCAGCCGCTGACAAACACGGTGCACAGCACTGTCAGCAGGAACAGTATTCCTGCAAGACGCGTTCCATTATTGCGGCGTGAGGAGTTTACTTCTTCTTCATCACCGTTTCGCGTGTTCAGCGCAGCCTGCGACATATCAGTCCGCCAACTCCAGAATTCTTACCACCAACTGCGAGAAGCTCAGGCCAGCCTGACGTGCCGCCATCGGCACCAGGCTGTGGCTGGTCATACCCGGAGAGGTATTCGCTTCCAGCAGATAAAACTGGCCATCGCTGTCCAGCATGACGTCAATGCGCCCCCAACCTTTACAGCCCAATGCGGTCCATGCTTTCAGGACTAATTCCTGCAAACGGGCCTCTTGTTCAGCTTCCAGACCTGCAGGGCAGAAATATTGTGTCTCATCAGAGAGATACTTCGCCTCATAATCATAGAAGGTTCCCGCGGGTTGGATACGTATTGACGGTAAAATTTCTTCACCAAGTATCGCAACTGTAAATTCCGGGCCACTGAGCCATTTTTCGATCAGTACTTCTTCATCATGCTGAAAAGCCAATGCTAATGCACCCTGCAAAGCATTTTCTTCTTCAACTTTTGACATCCCTACGCTGGAGCCTTCACGGCTTGGCTTCACAATCAGCGGCAAACCTAACGCAGAGATTTTTGTAACCGCTTCATCGCTAAGACCTTTTTCGAACTCAGAGCGGGTCAATGCAACCCAGGGCGCGACGGGTAAACCTGCGCCCTGCCACAGCAGCTTGCTGCGCAGTTTGTCCATCGAAATTGCGGACGCCATGACGCCGCTGCCGGTATATGGCAGGCCAATTTGCTCCAGCATGCCCTGCAACGTGCCATCTTCCCCGCCACGACCGTGCAGCGCAATAAACACCTTCTGAAAACCCATAGATTTCAGAAGAGTGACATCAATATCTTTAGGGTCAACCGGATGGGCATCGACACCACCTTCGCGTAACCCTGCCAGTACGGCCGCGCCGGAATTCAGCGAAACTTCACGCTCTGCGGAGGTTCCTCCTAACAGGACCGCGATTTTATCAGCCATGTTGTTCTTCCTCCGGGTTTTGCGGCTTCAGTTTGATTTCAGCTAAGGAACGCGCGATTTTGCCGATATTTCCAGCGCCCTGCACCAAAATCAGATCATTGCCGGTTAATACCGGCGCCAGCATGTCTGCCACCTGAGCCGGATCGGATACCAGAATCGGGTCGATCTTACCGCGACCACGGATCGTACGGCACAGCGAGCGGCTGTCGGCCCCCGGAATCGCGGCTTCACCCGCGGCGTATACATCCAGCATCAACAGCGCATCGACCTGAGTCAGCACGTTGGCAAAGTCGTCATACAGATCGCGTGTACGCGTAAAGCGGTGCGGCTGGAACAGCATTACCAGATTTTTGTCCGGCCAGCCCGCGCGTGCAGCTTTAATCGTGGCATCCACTTCCGTTGGGTGATGGCCATAATCATCAACCAGCATCGCCGTCCCGGTTTTACCGTTTACCGGCTCAAGCGGAAATTCGCCGAGGAAGTCAAAACGGCGTCCGGTGCCCTGGAAACTTTCCAGCGCGCGCAGAATTGCGTCGTCTTCAATGCCTTCTTCTGTTGCAACTGCCACCGCCGCCGCCGCGTTCAGCGCATTGTGGCGGCCCGGTGCGTTCAATGTCACACGTAAATCGGCCATCCCCTGACGCAGCAGCGTGAAGTGCCCTTGTGGACCAATCTGCTGGTAATCTTCAACGCGCACATCAGCATCATCGCTGAAACCATAGGTTGTGGTTTGACGACCGACCCGCGGCAACAACTCGCGGATCACCGGATCGTCAACGCACATCACCGCACGACCATAAAACGGTAAGTTATGCAGGAAATTAATAAACGTCTGCTTTAAATTTTCGAAGTCGCCATGGTAGGTATCCATATGATCGGCTTCGATATTGGTAACAATCGCCACCATCGGCTGCAAATGTAGGAACGACGCATCGCTCTCATCTGCCTCCGCAATTAAATAACGGCTATGACCCAGACGCGCATGGACGCCTGCAGCCTTCACCAGACCGCCGTTGACAAACGTCGGATCCAGCCCCGCTTCCGCGTAGATACTGGAGACCATCGCTGTGGTCGTGGTTTTACCGTGCGTCCCGGCAATGGCGATACCGTGACGAAAACGCATTAATTCAGCCAACATTTCAGCACGACGGATCACCGGAATACGTGCTTCATGCGCCGCAACAATTTCCGGGTTATCCGCAGAAATGGCGCTGGATACCACCACCACGCTCGCATCACGCACGTTTTCCGGGCGATGGTTGAAGAAAATCGTGGCGCCCAGATTCGTCAACTGCTGAGTCACCGGATTCGGCGCCAGGTCAGAGCCGCTGATCTGATAACCTTCGTTGGCCAAAACTTCGGCAATACCGCCCATACCAGCACCACCGATGCCGACAAAGTGAATGTGCCGAACGCGACGCATTTCGGGCACTATGGAACGCAGTTTTGCCAGTTGTTGTGTATTCATTCTTTAGCCATTAACTTCTTAGTTCATGCGATGCAAAAGGCATCACCACAATTACGCCCGGGCAGCCCGGCTCACTTCATTAGCAACACGCTCTGTGGCATCCGGTATGGATGCGGCGCGCGCACGTTCTGCCATGGTTAATAAGGTTTCTCGCGACCACCCGGAAAGGGTGTTAGCGACGGCATCCACAGTAAACTGCGGCTGCTCAAGAATTTTGGCGGCGCCCGCTTTCTCCAGCGGCAGCGCATTCCAGTACTGCTGTCGGTCTTTGTGCTGGAAAGGCACAAACAGCGCAGGCAAACCTGCGGCAGCAATTTCACTTACCGTCAGCGCACCTGAGCGACAAACTACGACATCCGCCCACGCGTAGGCGGCTGCCATATCATCAATAAACTCAGTGACCTTGTGCTGCGGTTGTCCCGCGTCAGCATATGCCTGTTCAACGGTTTGCTGCGCACCTTTGCCGCTCTGATGCCAAATAGTCACCGCGTCACCAAGCTCTGCGGCAACCTGCGGCATCGTCTGGTTCAATACGCGTGCTCCCTGAGAACCCCCGACGACCAGCACGCGAACCGGGCCTTCACGCCCTGCCAGACGTACTTCGGGCGACGGCAGCGCCAGAACGTCGGTGCGTACCGGGTTACCCACCACTTCCGCATTCGGAAAAGCGCCAGGAAAAGCCTGCATCACCGTAGTGGCAATTTTCGCCAGCCACTTGTTGGTTAATCCCGCAATGCCATTCTGCTCATGCAGTACAACCGGAATGCCTAATGACCAGGCTGCCAGACCGCCAGGGCCGGACACGTAGCCGCCCATACCCAGCACCACATCAGGCTTAAACTGCTTCATGATGGCGCGCGCCTGGCGCCAGGCATTAAAAATACGCACGGGGGCGGCAAGCAGCGCGTTGACACCTTTGCCACGCAAACCGGAGATGCGAATAAAGTCAATTTCAATGCCATGCTTCGGCACTAAGTCCGCTTCCATACGATCGGCGGTGCCCAGCCAACGAACTTGCCAGCCCTGAGCCATTAAATGATGCGCGACCGCCAGCCCCGGGAACACATGCCCGCCGGTACCGCCTGCCATCACCATTAACCGCTTCGGTTGACCACTCATCGTGCACCTCGTGTAAACGCCTGGGCTTTTTCCAGACGCGTTTCATAATCAATACGTAACAAAAACATGATGGCCGTCGACATAATCAACAAACTGGAACCACCATAACTGATCAGCGGTAACGTCAGACCTTTGGTTGGCAGCATACCAGCTGCCGCACCTACGTTTACCAGCGCCTGGAAGCTAAACCAAATCCCGATGGAGCAGGCTAAAAAGCCTGAAAAACGGTGGTCAATTTCCAGCGCTTTGCGGCCAATCGACATCGCGCGAAAAGCGACGAAGAATACCATTAAAAGTGCCAATACCACACCGATATAACCCAGCTCTTCCCCAATGATGGCGAAGATGAAGTCGGTGTGCGCTTCCGGTAAATACTCCAGTTTTTGCACCGAATTACCTAAACCCTGCCCCCAAATCTCACCGCGACCAAAAGCCATCAGCGATTGCGTTAACTGGTAGCCGCTGCCAAACGGATCTTCCCATGGGTTCCAGAAGGAGGTTACGCGGCGAATACGATATGGTTCGGCAAGGATCAGCAGCACTACCGCCGAAATCCCCATACCGATAATGGCAATGAACTGCCACAGTTTCGCTCCAGCGAGAAACAGCATCGCCAGCGTCGTGACAAACAGCACCACTACCGTACCAAGGTCAGGCTGCGCCAGCAGCAAGATTGCCAGCACCAGAATCACACCCATCGGTTTTAAGAAGCCGCGCAGGTTGTTACGCACTTCATCGACTTTACGCACCAGGTAGTTGGCGAGATAACAGAACAGCGACAGCTTGGTGAATTCCGCAGGCTGAATACGCAGTGGACCCAGCGCGATCCAGCGCGATGCCCCGTTAACGGAACTCCCCACCACCAGAACGATCAACAACATGATGATCGAGGCGATCAGCATTGTCGTGCTGTACTTTTGCCAGAACTCCATCGGCAGACGTAACGTCACCATCGCCAGACAGAACGCGAGGAAGATATACAGCGCGTCACGTTTAGCGAACAGGAAGGGATCGCCTGCCAGGCGTTGCCCTACGGGCATCGATGCCGATGTCACCATCACAAAACCGATCGCTGCCAGACCAAAAGTCAGCCACAGCAGCATGCGGTCATACATGATCAGGCTGTCCGCGTCTTTATCACGCGAAGCCATCACCCAGCCTTTAAGTGCCGCGAAGATCCACGCCAGGACACCCAGTCCCGGTACGCGCGGCATTTTCAGACGAGGGAGAGAGAAGCGCATCAACCCAACTCCTTCGCCAAACGGGTAAAGACGTCACCACGTTGCTCAAAGTTCTTGAACTGGTCAAGGCTGGCACAGGCTGGCGACAGCAGCACCATATCACCCGACTTCACACGCGGTGCGAGCAGACGCATTGCCTGCTCCATGGTTTCAGTGTGTTCCGCAACCTCAGGACGCAGAGCGGCAAGCTGTGCGCCATCGCGACCAAAGCAGTACAGACGAATGTTGTCGCCAGTCAGGTAACGTTGCAGCGGCATAAAGTCGGCGGATTTCCCGTCACCGCCCAGCAGCAGGTGCAGCGTACCCTCAACGTGCAGACCATTCAGTGCCGCTTCGGTGCTGCCGACGTTGGTGGCTTTTGAATCGTTGATCCAACGCACACCGTTATGATTCAGTACCAACTGGAAACGATGCGCCAGACCGGTAAAGGTAGTCAGCGCTTTCAGGCTGGACGCCCGCGGCAGACCCGCAGCATCCGCCAGCGCCAGCGCCGCCAGGGCGTTGGTATAGTTATGCTGGCCGGTAAGCGTCATCTCTTTCACGTTCAGGACTTTTTCACCCTTCACCCGCAGCCAGGTTTCACCCTGCTGACGATTGAGATGATAGTCACCCATGTTGATGCCAAAGCTCACGCAGCGCTCATCCGCCCCGCGAATCGGCATGGTCAGCGCATCATCAGCATTGACCACACACACTTTCGCATTCTCATAGACACGCAGTTTGGCCGCACGGTACTGCTGCAAGCCAAACGGATACCTGTCCATATGATCTTCGGTGACGTTCAAAATGGTGGCGGCTACGGCCTGTAAGCTGGAGGTTGTCTCCAGCTGGAAGCTCGACAGCTCGAGAACATACAGCTCGCGTTCGTCATCAAGCAGCATCAACGCGGGTAAGCCGATATTTCCGCCAACACCCACGTTCACGCCGGCCGCTTTCGCCATCTCGCCGACCAGCGTAGTGACGGTACTTTTCCCGTTGGACCCGGTGATCGCGACGATCGGCGCCTGTGCTTCGCGACAGAACAGCTCGATGTCACCGACAATTTCGATCCCTGCATCAGCGGCGGCGCTCAGCGAAGGATGCGCCAGGGCAATACCAGGGCTGGCGACGATGAGATCGGCGGCCAGCAGCCAGTCATCATTCAGGCTGCCAACATGACGCTCAACTGCTTCCGGCAATTTATCCAGGCCAGGTGGCGTTGTGCGGGTATCCATCACACGCGGCGTCACGCCACGCGCCAGAAAGAAATCCACGCAGGACAGCCCGGTCAATCCCAGACCGATAATGACGACTTTTTTACCCTGGTAATCAGCCATGATTAACGTACCTTCAGCGTTGCCAGGCCAATCAGCACCAGCATCAGCGAAATAATCCAGAAGCGCACAATGACGCGCGGTTCCGGCCAGCCCTTCAGTTCATAGTGGTGGTGAATCGGCGCCATACGGAAGATGCGCTGTCCGCGCAGCTTAAAGGAGCCAACCTGCAGAATGACCGACAGCGTTTCTACAACAAATACGCCGCCCATGATTACCAGCAGGAACTCTTGACGCAGCAGCACGGCAATAATGCCCAGCGCGCCACCCAGCGCCAGCGAACCTACGTCACCCATAAAGACCTGCGCCGGATAGGTGTTAAACCACAGGAAACCTAATCCCGCGCCGACAATCGCCGTACAGACGATCACCAGTTCGCCTGCATGGCGTAAATAGGGAATGTGCAGATAGTTGGCAAAGTTCATGTTACCGGTAGCCCATGCCACCAGCGCAAAACCCGCTGCTACGAACACGGTCGGCATAATCGCCAGGCCATCCAGGCCATCGGTGAGGTTTACCGCATTGCCCGTACCCACAATCACGAAGTACGCTAGCAGAACATAGAACAGACCCAGTTGCGGCATCACGTCTTTAAAGAATGGCACCACCAGCTCGGTAGCTGGGGTGTCTTTACCAGCGAGGTACAGCGCAAAGGCTACACCCAGCGCAATCACCGACATCCAGAAGTACTTCCAGCGGGCAATCAGGCCCTTGGTATCTTTGCGCACCACTTTGCGGTAGTCATCGACAAAACCGATAATGCCGTAGCCAATCAATACCACCAGCACGCACCATACGTACGGGTTCGACGGATATGCCCACAGCAGTACGGAGATAACTATCGCGGTGAGGATCATGATCCCACCCATGGTTGGCGTACCGCGTTTACTGAAGTGCGATTCCGGACCGTCGTTACGTACGACCTGTCCAAAGGACATTTTTTGTAAGCGGGCAATCATGCGCGGGCCCATCCACAAAGAGATGAACAGCGCGGTCAGCAGGCTGACGATGGCGCGAAACGTCAGATAGGAAAAGACGTTAAAGCCGGAATAATATTTGACCAAATGTTCGGCCAGCCAAACTAACATGTCCCATTCTCCTGTAATGCGCGTACTACCTCTTCCATGGCGGCACTACGTGAACCCTTCACTAAAATCGTCATGACCTGATGTTCTGCAATCAATGCTTTAAGATGCGCGGCCAGCGCACTTTTATCCGCAAAATGTTCGCCAACGCCACTGGCGTCGCTAATTGCCTGACTCAGTTTTCCCGTACTCAGTACACGGTCGATGTCTGCGGCTTTCGCAGCAACACCCACCTGTACATGGCATGCTTCGCTTTCTGCGCCAAGCTCTGCCATATCGCCAACGACCAGTACGCGATAGCCCGGCATTTCAGACAGCACCTGCACCGCTGCGGTCATCGAACCGACGTTCGCGTTATAGGAGTCGTCCAGCAGCAGCTGATTTTCCGCGAGTTGAATCGGGAACAGACGCCCCGGTACCGCTTGCAGATCCTTCAAACCCGCTTTGATCGCCTCGTGCGTCGCGCCTACCGCCATAGAGAGCGCCGCCGCCGCAAGGGCGTTAGCGATATTATGGCGACCCGGTAACGGCAGCAGGACATCAATGCTTCCGGTCGGCGTTTGCAGAGAAAATTCCGTGCCATGCGAGGTCACATGAACGTTGGTCGCCGAAAAGTCGCTATTGGCTGCATTCGGGGAGAAACGCCAGACTTTGCGATCGCCGATGATGCTTTGCCAGTTCAGCCAGTCGTTGTTGTCGGCATTCATAATGGCGATACCGTTCGCTGACAGGCCGGTAAAAATCTCACCTTTTGCCTTCGCAACGCCCGCCAGAGAGCCGAAGCCTTCCAGGTGCGCGGCGGCCAGGTTGTTCACCAGCGCCGCTTCCGGACGCGTCAGGCCGACGGTCCAGGCGATTTCGCCCTGATGGTTGGCACCGAGCTCAATCACGGCATAGTCGTAATCGTTGTTTAAGCGCAGCAGCGTCATCGGTACACCGATGTCGTTATTCAGGTTGCCCGCGGTATATAGGGTGTTACCACACTGGCTCAGAATGGCAGCCGTCATCTCTTTGACGGACGTTTTACCGGATGAGCCGGTCAGCGCGACAACGCGCGCCGGAACCTGGGCGCGAACCCACGCAGCCAGTTCACCAAACGCCAGACGCGTATCGTTAACAATCAGTTGCGGCAGGTTGGTATCCAACGGGCGGCTGACCAACAGCGCACCGGCCCCGCCCTCTTGCGCTTTGTCTGCAAAATCATGGGCATCAAAGCGTTCGCCTTTCAGTGCCACAAACAGGCAGCCCGGCGTCACTTTACGCGTATCGGTTGTTACGGCATCAAGGGTCAGATCGGCCCCTTTCAATTCGCCACGGAGGATCTCCGCCAGTTGGCTTAGCGTTACGCTAATCATGCGATAACCCCCAGCAGACGCGCTGCCGTGACGCGGTCAGAATAATCGAGGCGCTGTGAACCAACGATCTGGTAGTCTTCATGACCTTTACCGGCCACCAGCACCACATCATTTTCTTTCGCCTGCATAATGGCGTTTGTCACCGCTTCTGCGCGACCTTCCATCACCTTCGCCTGTCCGGCATCCAGCATCCCCGCCAGAATGTCGTTAATAATGGCGCGCGGCTCTTCGGTACGCGGGTTGTCATCGGTCACCACAACAACATCGGCAAACTGCTCGGCAATTGCGCCCATCAACGGACGTTTGCCTTTATCGCGATCGCCGCCGCAGCCAAAGACGCACCACAGTTTGCCAGTACAGTGCAGACGTGCCGCCTGTAGCGCTTTTTCCAGCGCATCTGGCGTATGGGCGTAATCAACCACCACGGTGGTTTTACCCGGCGCGCTGAACACTTCCATACGCCCGCAAACCGGCTGCAATTGTGTCGCCGTTTTCAGTAAATCAGCTAACGGATAGCCCAGTGCCAGCAGCGTTGCCAGCGCCAGCAGCAGATTGCTGACGTTAAACGCCCCCATCAGGCGGCTTTCAATTTCGCCGTCGCCCCATGAGGAGGTAAAACGAATCGTTGCCCCGCTGTCGTGATACTTCACGTCAACCGCTTTTAACCAACGACCGTGACAGTTCGGGTTGATGTGGTCTTCCATCGAAACGGCAACCGCATCCGGGAGTTTCGCCAACCAGCGACGACCGACTTCATCATCCGCATTGACGATGGCCTGACCGCAATGGTGCGTGGAATACAGCAGCCATTTCGCGGCTTCGTAATGTTCCATGTCGCCGTGGTAGTCGAGATGGTCACGGCTTAAGTTAGTAAATACTGATGCGGCAAACTTCAGCGCCGCCACGCGATGCTGAACCAGACCGTGTGAAGATACTTCCATCGCGCCAACCGTTGCGCCCTGCGCAACCAGCCCCGCCAGCACATGCTGGACATCAACGGCTGAACCGGTGGTATTTTCCGTCGGGATCACTTTGCCCAGCAGGCCATTGCCTACTGTTCCCATCACCGCGCTGGTTTCGCCAAGCAGTTGGCTCCACTGTGCCAGCAGTTGGGTGGTGGTGGTTTTACCGTTGGTCCCGGTCACGCCGACCAGACGCATTTTCTCAGAAGGCTCGTGGTAAAAACGGCCTGCCAGTGCAGATAAACGTTCGTTAAGCTGACTAAGATAGATGACTGGAACGCCGTGCATTTCACGGATTTCACCATCAGTAGCTTCATCTTTCGCTTCTGCAATAATGGCAGCCACACCTTGCGCTATCGCCTGCGGGATATACCGACGCCCGTCCGCCTGATGACCTAATACTGCGACAAAGAGATCGCCCGATGCAGCCACACGGCTGTCAAGCGTCATCTCCCGCAGTGCTCGCTCCGGTGCACCCGGCACCCATGGAGCAAGAAGGTCGCGCAAATTACGATCTGCCACCTGTTGCCTCGCCTTGATTATTCACAAATTCATTTTTATCGCCCGTTGTCAGCGCATCCGGCTCGATGTTCATGGTACGCAATACGCCGCCCATGATGGCACCAAAGACCGGCGCGGAAACGGCGCCACCGTAGTATTTACCCGCCTGCGGATCGTTGATAACAACAACCAGCGCGAAGCGCGGCTGACTCGCAGGCGCAACACCTGCGGTATAAGCAATGTATTTGTTGATGTAGCGGCCATCTGGCCCTACTTTTTTCGCCGTACCGGTTTTAATGGCGATGCGATAGCCTTTAATCGCCGCCTTCACGCCGCCGCCACCGGGCAGCGCCACGCTTTCCATCATGTGCACCACGGTGCGTACGGTCGCTTCCGGGAAGATACGCTCGCCCGGAACTGGAGGGTCAACTTTGGTAATCGACAGTGGACGATAAACGCCGTAACTGCCGATCGTTGCATAGACTCGCGCTAACTGTAACGGCGTTACCATTAGCCCGTAGCCGAAAGAGAAGGTGGCCCTCTCTATGTCAGACCACCGTTGTTTTTGAGGATATAAGCCACTGCGTTCTCCGACCAACCCCAAATTGGTCGCTTTTCCCAGCCCAAAACGTGAGTAAGTATCTACTAACGCTGAGGACGGCATCGCTAACGCCAGCTTGGAAACACCGACGTTACTCGACTTCTGCAAAACCCCGGTGAGGGTTAATTCGCTATAACGTGCCACGTCTTTGATTTCGTGACCATTAATTCGGTAAGGGATAGTGTTGAGGACCGTATTTTCGCGTACCACACCGCGCTGCAGCGCGGTCATCACCACCATCGGTTTAACGGTAGAACCCGGTTCAAACACGTCGGTAATGGTGCGGTTACGCATCGCGTCTTTTGGCGTACCAGTGAGATTGTTCGGGTTGTAGGACGGACTGTTGGCCATTGCCAGCACTTCACCAGTGTTCACATCCACCAGTACCGCACTGCCTGACTCCGCCTTGTTGAACGCCACGGCGTTATTCAGTTCACGGTAGACCAGTGCCTGTAAACGCTCATCAATGCTCAACGCGAGGTTATGCGCCGCCTGGCTGTCGGTAGAGGAGATATCTTCAATGACGCGGCCATACCGGTCTTTACGTACAATACGCTCGCCCGGTTGTCCGGTGAGCCACTTGTCGAAGCTCTTCTCAACGCCTTCAATGCCCTGGCTGTCGACGTTCGTAAATCCGATGAGGTGAGCAGTCACTTCCCCGGAAGGGTAGTAACGGCGGGATTCTTCGCGCAGATGGATACCTGGCAGCTTCAGTTTTTTGATGTAATCAGCCATGTCAGGGTTTACCTGACGCGCCAGATAGATAAAGCGCCCTTTCGGATTCGCGTTAATGCGGGAAGCCAGTTGATCGAGCGGGAGATTCAGCGCGGTTGACAGCGCTCTCCAGCGTTCGCCAACGCTCACTCCGCCGGCATCATGTACTTCTTTCGGGTCGGCCCATATAGCTTTAACCGGAACACTCACCGCCAGCGGACGACCAGAGCGGTCGGTAATCATTCCGCGCGATGTAGACACTTCCTGGACGCGTAGAGAGCGCATATCACCCTGACGCACCAGCATGTCCGGCGCGATGATTTGCAGCCAGGCAACGCGACCCAGCAGAAAACCCAGTGCCAGCAAAATACAGCCGCACAGTAACGCAAAACGCCAACTGATAAAGTTGGCTTGTTCTTCCTGGCGTTTTGGTTTGTGCGTTTTTGCCGCTGCTTTCATGCGTCGCGTTTATCCTTATTTTTGTACTACGATATTTTCTTGTGAGGGATCGACATGCTGCATTTGCAGCTTTTCCGTTGCGATCCGTTCAACACGGCTATGGTCGCCGAGCGCGTTCTCCTCAAGGATCAAGTTACGCCATTCGATATCCAGCGCATCTCGCTCCAGGACCAGCTGCTCACGCTGCGCAGTCAGTAACCGCGTATGGTGCGCTGTTGTCACGACGGTAACCGCCGTCAAAATAATGCAAATGAACAGGCAGAGTGGCAGCTTCCCAAACCGCAAAAGATCGTCACCGATCACGCCAGGCAATGCATGGCGCTCGTTGCTTCCTATCGATCCTTTAACTTTGCTGAGGGCTTCTGTCACTCTGCTGATCATGCGTTCGTCCTCTCTGCAATACGCAGAACTGAACTACGGGCACGAGGATTCTCAGCGACCTCTTCTTCACCCGGCATCATCTTGCCTAGTGCTCTTAACTCACGGCCGCCCAGTTTTTTGATCTGCGCTTCGGTCATCGGTATTCCAGCCGGTACCTGAGGGCCACGGCTTTGTTCACGCATAAAGCGTTTCACAATGCGGTCTTCAAGCGAATGGAAACTGATGATCGAAAGGCGACCACCTGGAGCCAGCACGCTGAGCGAGCTTTTTAGCGCCTGCTCTATCTCCTCCAGTTCACTGTTCACCCAAATGCGCACCGCCTGGAAGGTACGGGTCGCGGGATGTTTGAATTTGTCCTTCACCGGCATTGCCGCCGCAATAACTTCCGCCAGTTCTTTGGTGCGGGTCATCGGTTCGATGCGGTTACGCTCCACGATGGCGCGCGCAATGCGTTTGCCGAAGCGCTCTTCGCCAAAGGTTTTAATCACCCAGGCAATGTCTGCTTCATCGGCGGTTTGCAGCCATTCGGCCGCTGACTGACCGCGTGTTGGGTCCATACGCATATCTAACGGACCGTCACGCATAAACGAAAAACCGCGCTCTGCGTCATCGAGCTGCGGTGAAGAAACGCCCAGATCGAGAAGAATCCCGTCGATCTTACCGGTCAGTCCACGCTCAGCGACATAGTCAGCCAGCGCAGAGAAAGGTCCATGTACGATGGAGAAGCGAGGATCGGTAATCGTTTTAGCAACGGCAATAGCCTGCGGATCGCGATCGATTGCCAGTAAACGCCCCTCTTCGCCAAGCTGGGAGAGGATCAGACGTGAGTGACCACCGCGACCAAATGTCCCGTCAATGTAGATGCCGTCTGGACGAATATTCAGGCCGTTTACGGCTTCATCCAGCAACACCGTTGTATGTTTATAATTTTCCGTCATTTTATAGAGACAAATCCTGCAATCGTTCCGACAACGCGCCAGTAACAGACTGCTCAGCGTCGATATCTTCCTTGACCTGTTGATACCAGGTCGTTTCATCCCACAGCTCAAACTTATTGAACTGCCCAACCAGCATCACTTCTTTCGTTAGCCCTGCGTGTTGCCGCAGAATGGGCGCTATCAGTAATCGACCAGCGTTATCCATCTGACATTCGCTGGCATGACCCAACAATAAGCGCTGTACGCGACGCTCAACTGGATTCATGCTCGACAGACGCGATAGCTTCTGCTCGATTATTTCCCATTCAGGCAGGGGGTACAGCAGCAGGCACGGGTGATGGATGTCAATGGTGCAAACCATTTGACCGGTAGCGCTCTCAAGCAGTTGATCCCGATAACGGGTAGGCACGGATAAGCGCCCTTTACTGTCGAGATTAACTAACGTTGCTCCCCGGAACATGCCAGTCTCACCCCCGATTACCACTTTATCCCACAAATTCCCACTTAAAGGAGTTTACGGAGCGGAGGAAAACCTTGTCAAGCAAGTCGCGGCGCTTAGCGGAGCAAAAAACCCATTGTTTACGGCTAATATCAGCGTTGAACAAAATCCGTACAGCAAACGAAGCAAATTAACGTCATGAATATTTGTAAGAAAAAAATCCAACAACTCATCATTGTTTAAAACAACTGAATATCATCAGAAGAAAATATAAAGTGTCAGTTTGCGACGCGAGCGGCATTTTAGGACAATATGCAGCGAGTTAACAGTACCAGTTAATCGGTCTGTACGCCGCGCAGGACCAAGGTAAGCACCAGATGGCCGCAATACGAGAGCAAAGTGTTTGTTAATTCGGCAAATCCACACATGCATGTAACAAAATAATACAACCGTAACGCGTCGTTACGTATCAATAACCCAAAAATGGATAGTTGCATTTTTAATTCGGGGTATTTCAAGAATACATTTCAGATAATTCTAAAGAATATTCTTAAATATAATGCGGTTATTTCTGAGAATAGAAAAACTGAAGACGTCAGAGGCTTATCCCGCCGACGTCATCAATTGAGGGAACTTAGTTACGGCTGAGAATACCGCGACGGTACAGATTACGCCGTATACGCGTTAAACCTGGTTTTGGTTTACGCGGTTCGTCCAGACTTGCCAGTACAATCTCCAGCACGCGTTCCGCGACATCACGATGGCGCTGTGCCACTGCCAGTACAGGGCACTGCAGGAAGTCGAGCAGTTCGTGATCGCCAAAAGTCGCAATCGCTAAATCAGACGGCAACTGCCCATCACGACGCAGAGTCACATCCATCACCCCCTGCAACAGGGCAAACGACGTGGTAAACAACGCCTGAGGCATTGGGTGCGTTTCCAGCCATTTATCAAACAGCTGCGCTGCAGCTTCCCGCTCATAGCTGTTGGCGTACAGGAAATGGACTTCACGCGGATCGTCCTTCCACGCGGTACGAAAACCCTGTTCGCGCAGGAAACTGACGGATAATTCAGGAAGCGCGCCCAGATAGAGGACGGTTTCAGCAGGGAATTTGCGTAACTCTTCCGCCAGCATTTCCGCATCATCCTGATCTGCACCCACAACACTGGTAAAATGTTCGCGATCCAGTGCACGATCCAGCGCCACAATCGGGAATGAACTGTTTGCCCAGCGTTGGTAGAACGGATGTTCAGGCGGCAAGGAAGTCGACACAATAATGGCATCGACCTGGCGCTGTAAAAGATGCTCAATACAGCGCATTTCGTTATCTGGCTGATCTTCAGAGCAGGCAATCAACAGCTGATACCCACGTTGACGCGCCTGGCGCTCCAGATAGTTTGCGATCCGGGTATAGCTCGTGTTCTCAAGATCCGGGATCACCAGCCCGATAGAACGTGTGCGTCCAGCACGCAGCCCGGCCGCCACGGCATTCGGGTGGTAATTATGCTCGCGCACCACCGCCATGACTTTTTCAACCGTTTTGTCGCTTACGCGATATTGCTTTGCTTTGCCATTAATAACGTAGCTTGCAGTCGTTCGCGAAACGCCGGCCAACCGAGCGATTTCATCCAGTTTCACAATTGCCCCTTGCGTAAAATGTACAAACCATAACCTTTGTGATGGCATGGGTTAAATTTATTAACATCTAAGCGCAGAATAATGACTCCGGCAACCGCTTTTGTCTCTGGTTACCGCTGATTTCGCAAAAAAAAGCCCAACCTGAGTCGTTGGGCTTGCGAATTCAGAACCCGATCATGATTAACGCATGATTTTATCGCCGCGGGAAAGCCCCACCACGCCGGAGCGAGCAACTTCCACAATTTTAGCGACTTCACGCAGCGTTGCCAGAAACGCATCCAGCTTATCGCTGGTGCCCGCCAGTTGTACGGTGTAGATAGACGGCGTGACATCGATGATTTGCCCGCGGAAAATCTCCGTGTTGCGTTTCACTTCTTCCCGGCCATAACCGCTGGCCTGGATTTTCACCAGCATGATTTCTCGTTCAACGTGGGCGCCCTGTCCCAGCTCGCTAACGCGTAGAACATCCACCAGTTTGTGGAGCTGCTTTTCGATCTGCTCAAGGACTTTCTCATCCCCTACCGTCTGAATCGTCATCCGCGATAAGGTCGGATCGTCGGTCGGCGCGACGGTCAGGCTTTCAATGTTGTAACCACGCTGGGCGAAGAGGCCAATCACACGCGATAATGCACCTGACTCGTTTTCAAGCAATACTGATAATATCCGGCGCATAATCAGGTCCTCTCCGTTTTGCTTAACCACATTTCATCCATCCCACCCCCACGAATCTGCATCGGGTAGACATGTTCACTACCGTCGACGGTGACATCGACAAACACCAGACGATGGTTACGCACATGTTCCAGCGCTTCGCCCAACTTGCTCTCAAGTTCTTCAGGCCGATTAATCTGGATACCGATATGTCCATAAGCCTCAGCAAGGCGCACGAAATCGGGCAGCGACTGCATGTAAGACTGTGAGTGACGCCCGGAGTAGATCATGTCCTGCCACTGTTTGACCATGCCGAGATAACGGTTGTTAAGGTTGAGTACCAGCACCGGCAGTTCATATTGCAGCGCCGTCGACAGCTCCTGGATATTCATCTGAATGCTGCCATCCCCGGTGACGCACACTACCGTTTCATCCGGCAAAGTCATTTTCACCCCTAACGCCGCAGGTAAACCGAATCCCATAGTCCCGAGGCCGCCTGAGTTAATCCAGCGACGCGGTTTATCGAACGGATAGTAAAGTGCGGCAAACATCTGGTGTTGGCCAACGTCAGAGGTCACATACGCCTCCCCTTTCGTCAGACGCCAGATGGTTTCAATCACTGCCTGTGGCTTAATACTTTCGCTTTGCGTGTCGTATTTCAGACACTGACGGGCACGCCAGTGCTCAATCTGTTGCCACCAGTCACGATTATCATCCAGCGGCTGCTGAGATTTCTCCTGCTCCAGTAGTTCGAGCATCTGATCCAGCACCAGGCGGGCATCCCCCACAATCGGAATATCCGCAGTAACGGTTTTGGAAATAGAGGTCGGATCGATATCGATATGCAGCACGGTCGCATTCGGACAATATTTTGCCAGGTTATTCGTCGTTCGATCGTCAAAGCGAACGCCAACGGCAAAGATCACATCGGAATGATGCATGGTCATATTGGCTTCGTAGGTACCGTGCATGCCCAACATGCCCAGCGCCTGACGATGCGTGGCCGGAAACGCGCCCAACCCCATGAGCGAGGAGACAACCGGCAGATTCAGCGCTTCAGCAATCTGAGCTAACTGCTCATGGCAAGCGGCATTGACCGCGCCACCGCCCACATAAACAACCGGTTTCTTCGCCGCGACCAGCGTCTGCAACGCCCGTTTTATCTGTCCTTTATGTCCCGTCGTCGTCGGATTATACGAGCGCATACTCACCGAGTCCGGCCAGCTATAAGGCAGTTTCTTCGCCGGATTCAGAATATCCTTCGGCAAATCCACCACCACTGGCCCCGGACGACCGCTTGCTGCCAGCCAGAAGGCTTTTTTCAGCACCTGCGGGATATCTTCCGTTTGTTTGACCAGGAAGCTATGTTTCACCACCGGGCGGGATATACCTACCATGTCGCACTCCTGGAAGGCATCGTAGCCAATCAGCGACGTTGCGACCTGTCCGGAGAGGATCACCAGCGGAATGGAATCCATGTAAGCCGTTGCGATCCCGGTAATCGCGTTGGTCGCCCCCGGCCCGGAGGTGACCAATACTACCCCCACTTCTCCCGTGGCACGCGCAAGGCCATCAGCCATATGTACCGCCGCTTGTTCATGGCGGACCAGCACATGATCAATACCGCCGACCGTATGCAGGGCATCATAAATATCGAGGACGGCCCCCCCGGGATAACCGAATACCTGCTTCACACCCTGATCGATGAGCGATCGGACGACCATCTCGGCTCCAGACAACATCTCCATGGCTTGCCTCACTCTTATAATGAATTGCGGTTTAACAACACATTAACCGCTGACGATGACGCATGGCAATTGACTCCGAAGGGGTGGCACTGGAGTAAATAAGAATAAAAAGGAGGAAAGACGCGAATAAACGGAGAATTAAACCAGCATAAGCAATCAGTATGATAAATAATCGCTTAAAAATGGGAACTTACAGCGATTACTCTATTTTTTGACACTTTTGGACAGACGTAAAAAATAGAGTTCAGCATAAAATTTCAGTTATAAAGTTAAAAGCAGAATAAACAGGATGCACCGTCCGGTTTACTCTGCTAAATGCTACTGCTTACAAACGGAGACTAACAACTCTTCCATCCATTGATGTCCTTTATCCCGGCCTGCGGCTTCATGCCATGAAAGATAGCATGTGCGGCTGTTCAATTTTAACGGTAAAGGTAAGATCTGTAGTTCTAAAGAATCGGCAAATTCTTCTACTAACCAACGCGGCGCAATAGAGACCAAATGCGTTTGCGACACAATATTTAGAACACTAATTAATGCCATGCCCTGATAAGCCACGCAGGATTGTTTATCCGGTGTGTCATACCACGGTTGGCTGAATGATGCGAAGCGATCAAGTGACACCACCGCATGCTGTTCATTATAGACATTGCTTTCCAGTAAAGGACCACTAATGCGCGGATGCTTTTTACTTGCCACTAACACCATTTCGTCATTGAATAACGGAATACTGGTAAATTCAGGACGTCGGAACTCTTCATAACTAATAACGAATTCAGTTTCCTGGTAACGTAATTGATGCTCTGTATTTTGATTGAGTGAAGATTTAAATACGACATGAATGTTTGGTGCAACTTGCTCAACTCTATTATAAATCAACGAGGTCAGAATATTATCCAATGGGCTGCATACGCAAAGATTGAATACGCGCTCGCTGCTGGCTGGCTCAAAACCCGATCCAGGCAGTTCATTCTGCACTAATTGCAATGCCTGCCGAACAGAACCAAATAGCTGGAAGGCTCTTGCTGTCGGCTGGATACCGCGTCCATAACGAACAAAAAGCTCATCATTAAACATAATTTTCAGGCGCGCGACCGCATTACTGACAGCAGGTTGCGACATCCCCAAAGTATGCGCGGCACGGGTAATGTTTTGTTCTTGCATCACCGCATCAAAGACGGTTAATAAATTAAGATCAACCATACGAAGCTGTGGTTTCCCAATATCTATAATATTTGTTTTATCTGTTATTTTTACTTCTGGCATATTTAACTCCACTGTCACTCTAAACTCCCTTTTCCCAGACGGAGTGAAGAAATAATCTCCGTTAATATGATTTACCATACATATAAGATGAGAAAAAGAAAAAACATTAAAATTAGGAAAACATAAAGGCACAAACCTAAATGAACAAAGACCAATGCGATCGCAGTGTGGCTGGTGTCACTGCACGGTGATTCATATGTTTAAATTTCAAAAACAATATAACCATAAGCATGGCGAATATACAATCATACGCATCGTGAATGTGTATTTAAGTTTTAATTAAATGTTTATATTATTAATACATTAAAAGTTAACATTAATTTATCAATTTTGTGGTGTCACACCCCCCATAGCCATTCATAATTACTATAAAAACAGATAAATCATTAAGATATGAAATCCCAAGAGCGACTTTCCCTTCAGTTCGCCGTTACAATAAATGCAAATAACTATGCTCAAATATGTCAAACCATGAAAATTATGTACAACCATCAACTGATTAATTTTATGTACCCCGAAAAATTCAGCACAATTCGCTTAAGTTTTGCAGAAACTTTCCCCCTCTCACGAGGCATTTGCTGGGGTGAGGGTTGACATCAGTCTTCATATCCAGTACCACTAAAAGCATATCGCATTCGCCTGGAGCTTAATTGATGACTTACATTGCTCGTTTCAACGGTCTACTACTACTAAACGCATCTTCGTTGCGCGGTAGACTGGTGGACGACATTCAGCATTAAGTCAGCTCCAGTTAAGACAAAAAACCCGCGCCGTTGCGCGGGTTTTTTTATGCTCGAAGCAAGGCGCCCTAAGAAACCAAGGACCTAAACCATGAGCCAGCAAGTCATTATTTTCGATACCACCTTACGCGATGGTGAACAGGCGTTACAGGCAAGCCTGAGTGTGAAAGAAAAACTGCAGATTGCGCTGGCCCTTGAGCGTATGGGCGTTGACGTGATGGAAGTGGGTTTCCCCGTTTCTTCACCGGGCGACTTTGAGTCAGTTCAGACTATCGCTCGTCAGGTTAAAAACAGCCGCGTTTGTGCCTTAGCTCGCTGCGTAGAAAAAGATATCGACGTTGCCGCAGAATCTCTGAAAGTCGCTGAGGCTTTCCGTATTCATACGTTTATCGCCACCTCGCCGATGCACATCGCGACGAAATTACGCAGTACGCTGGATGAGGTCATTGAGCGCGCGGTCTACATGGTTAAGCGTGCGCGTAATTATACCGATGACGTGGAGTTCTCCTGCGAAGATGCAGGCCGTACCCCTATCGCCGATTTGGCTCGCGTGGTTGAAGCTGCCATTAACGCGGGAGCCAAAACCATTAACATCCCCGATACCGTCGGTTACACCATGCCTTTCGAATTTGGGGCAATCATTTCTGGCCTGTATGAACGCGTACCAAATATCGATAAAGCCATCATCTCTGTACACACCCATGATGATTTAGGTTTGGGCGTAGGCAACGCACTGGCAGCCGTTCACGCCGGAGCGCGTCAGGTGGAAGGCGCGATGAACGGTATCGGCGAACGCGCCGGTAACTGCTCACTGGAAGAAGTGATCATGGCGATCAAGGTGCGTAAAGATATCCTGAATGTACAGACCCGCATCAATCACCAGGAGATCTGGCGCACCAGTCAATTAGTCAGCCAAATCTGCAACATGCCTATTCCGGCTAACAAAGCCATTGTCGGTAGCGGCGCCTTTGCCCACTCTTCCGGCATCCATCAGGACGGTGTACTGAAAAATCGTGAAAACTACGAAATCATGACGCCTGAATCCATCGGCCTGAACCAGGTACAGCTGAACCTGACCTCCCGTTCCGGACGTGCCGCGGTGAAACACCGTATGGACGAGATGGGATATAAAGAAAATGAATACAGCCTGGACAACCTGTACGACGCATTCCTGAAACTGGCGGACAAAAAAGGTCAGGTATTTGATTACGACCTGGAAGCGCTGGCCTTCATTAATAAACAGCAGGAAGAACCGGAGCATTTCCGTCTGGATTACTTCAGCGTGCAGTCCGGCTCAAACGACATCGCCACCGCCTCCGTCAAGCTGGGCTGTGGTGAAGAAGTCAAAGCCGAAGCGGCGAACGGTAACGGTCCGGTCGATGCCATTTATCAGGCAATCAACCGTGTAACTGAGTACAACGTCGAACTGGTGAAATACAGCCTGACCGCCAAAGGGCACGGTAAAGATGCGCTGGGTCAGGTGGATATCGTTGCCAACTATAATGGTCGTCGTTTCCACGGCGTCGGTCTGGCGACAGATATCGTCGAATCTTCCGCTAAAGCAATGGTTCATGTGCTGAACAACATCTGGCGCGCCGAAGAAGTCGAAAAAGAATTGCAACGCAAAGCTCAGAACAACGAGAACAACAAGGAAACCGTGTGATGTCGAAGAATTATCATATTGCTGTTTTGCCGGGTGACGGTATTGGCCCGGAAGTGATGGCGCAAGCCCTGAAGGTACTGGACGCAATCCGCAACCGCTTTAACATGCGCATTACCACCAGCCACTACGACGTGGGTGGTGCCGCTATCGATAACCACGGTCAGCCGCTGCCGCCTGCAACGGTTGAAGGCTGTGAACAAGCTGACGCCATTCTGTTTGGCTCCGTTGGCGGTCCGAAATGGGAAAACCTGCCGCCAAACCAGCAGCCAGAGCGTGGCGCACTGCTGCCATTGCGTAAGCACTTCAAATTATTCAGCAATCTGCGCCCGGCTAAACTCTATCAGGGTCTGGAAGCGTTTTGCCCTCTGCGCGCAGATATTGCCGCGAACGGTTTTGACATCCTGTGCGTACGCGAACTGACTGGCGGAATTTACTTCGGTCAACCAAAAGGCCGCGAAGGCAGCGGACAACATGAAAAAGCCTTTGATACTGAGGTTTATCACCGTTTCGAGATCGAACGTATTGCGCGTATCGCGTTTGAATCCGCTCGCCAGCGTCGCCGTAAAGTCACGTCGATAGATAAAGCCAACGTGCTGCAAACATCGATTCTGTGGCGCGAAATCGTCAATGAAATTGCGAATGAATATCCGGATGTTGAACTGGCGCATATGTACATCGACAACGCGACGATGCAATTGATCAAAGATCCTTCCCAGTTCGACGTGTTGCTGTGCTCTAACCTGTTTGGCGACATTCTGTCTGACGAGTGCGCCATGATCACCGGTTCTATGGGCATGTTACCGTCCGCCAGCCTGAATGATCAGGGCTTCGGTTTGTACGAGCCTGCTGGCGGCTCCGCTCCGGACATCGCCGGGAAAAACATTGCCAACCCTATCGCCCAGATCCTGTCGCTGGCGCTGCTGCTGCGCTACAGCCTGGATGCCAATGATGCGGCAACCGCAATTGAGAGCGCCATCAACCGCGCATTAGAAGAAGGCATCCGCACCGGTGACTTAGCCCGTGGCGCTGCCGCAGTCGGTACCGATGAAATGGGCGACATCATTGCCCGTTACGTCGCAGAAGGGGTGTAATCATGGCCAAAACGTTATACGAAAAATTGTTTGATGCGCACGTCGTCTTTGAAGCGCAAAACGAAACCCCGCTGTTGTACATCGACAGACATCTGGTGCATGAAGTGACCTCTCCGCAAGCGTTTGACGGCCTGCGCGCGCATGGCCGTCAGGTACGCCAGCCGGGTAAAACCTTTGCCACCATGGATCACAACGTCTCTACCCAGACCAAAGACATCAACGCGTCGGGTGAGATGGCACGCATCCAGATGCAGGAGCTGATTAAGAACTGTAACGAATTTGGTGTCGAGCTGTATGACCTGAACCATCCGTATCAGGGTATCGTTCACGTGATGGGGCCAGAACAAGGCGTGACGTTGCCGGGTATGACCATCGTCTGCGGCGATTCCCACACCGCTACACACGGCGCGTTCGGCGCGCTGGCGTTTGGTATTGGCACCTCTGAAGTTGAACACGTTCTGGCGACGCAGACCCTGAAACAGGGGCGCGCCAAAACCATGAAGATTGAAGTCAACGGTAAAGCAGCCCCTGGCATTACCGCCAAAGATATTGTGCTGGCGATTATCGGTAAAACCGGTAGTGCAGGCGGTACCGGACACGTAGTTGAGTTTTGTGGTGAAGCCATCCGCGCGCTGAGCATGGAAGGCCGCATGACCCTGTGCAATATGGCCATTGAAATGGGTGCCAAAGCGGGCCTGGTCGCACCGGATGAAACCACCTTTAACTATGTGCAAGGGCGTTTACACGCACCGAAGGGCGAAGATTTTACCCACGCAGTTGAGTACTGGAAAACGCTGAAAACCGACGACAACGCCACCTTTGATACCGTCGTCACCCTTCAGGCAGAAGAGATCGCGCCACAGGTCACCTGGGGAACGAATCCGGGTCAGGTCATTTCGGTGAACGATATTATTCCCGACCCGGCGTCATTTGCCGATCCGGTAGAACGCGCATCGGCTGAGAAAGCGTTGGCTTACATGGGATTAAAACCGGGTATTCCGTTAACAGAAGTCGCTATCGATAAGGTATTTATCGGTTCCTGCACCAACTCGCGTATTGAAGATTTACGCGCTGCGGCAGAAATCGCCAAAGGACGTAAAGTTGCGCCAGGCGTACAGGCACTGGTGGTGCCGGGCTCTGGTCCGGTGAAAGCGCAGGCGGAAGCAGAAGGTCTGGACAAGATCTTTATCGAAGCAGGATTCGAATGGCGTTTACCAGGCTGTTCCATGTGTCTGGCCATGAACAATGACCGCCTGAATCCGGGCGAGCGCTGCGCCTCCACCAGCAACCGTAATTTTGAAGGCCGTCAGGGCCGCGGTGGCCGCACGCATTTAGTCAGCCCGGCCATGGCCGCCGCTGCCGCCGTTAACGGTCATTTTGCCGACATTCGCAGCATCAAATAAGGAAACTACCATGGCAGAGAAATTTACCCAGCATACCGGCCTGGTTGTCCCACTGGATGCCGCCAACGTTGATACCGACGCAATCATTCCCAAACAGTTTTTGCAGAAGGTTACGCGCACCGGTTTTGGCGCTCATCTGTTCAACGACTGGCGTTTTCTGGACGAAAAAGGGCAACAGCCAAATCCTGAGTTCGTTTTGAACTTCCCGGAATATAAAGGGGCATCAATTCTGCTGGCGCGCGAAAACTTCGGCTGCGGTTCGTCACGCGAACATGCGCCGTGGGCGTTGACCGATTACGGTTTTAAAGTGGTGATTGCCCCAAGCTTCGCCGACATCTTCTACGGTAACAGTTTCAATAACCAACTGCTGCCGGTGACTCTGAGCGACGCGCAAGTAGATGAAATGTTTACCCTGGTGAAAGCCAATCCGGGCATTAAATTTGAAGTTGATCTGGAAGCGCAGGTGGTGAAAGCAGGCGATAAGTCCTACAGCTTTAAAATCGACGCCTTCCGCCGCCACTGCATGCTGAACGGTCTGGACAGCATCGGGCTGACGCTGCAGCATGAAGCGGCCATCACCGAGTACGAAGACAAGCAGCCAGCGTTTATGCAGTAATCTCTCCCGCTGGTCACCGCACGGTGGCCAGCCTCTACTCTTCGCCTACAACGTATCGCCGTAATAGATTTGGTAGCCAAGATTAACGCTGCCCGGCGCATCTTTCCCGTTCAAACGCTTAATCAGAATGTCCGCCGCCGTTTTGCCAATCTCAAAGCGTGGTGTAATCACGCTGGCGATTTTTTGCAGCCGCGCACGGCCAATTTCCAGCCCGTGGAAACCGGCAATCGCCATTTTTCCCGGCACGTCGTACCGCTGTGCCTGACACTCCAGCAGCACGCCAACCGCCAGGTCATCGTTGGTACAGAAAATAGCGTCAATATCCGGCTTTTCCGCCATCGCCTGCTGAAACATCTTGCGGCCCAGCGCCACCGACGAAATCGTTTTTGGCGCAAGGTGGTACGCTTCCAGCCCCTGCGCTGCCAGCGCTTTCCCGGTACCGCGAAAACGGCTAAGGTCGCGGGGGTCGTCCATCGAGCCAAAGAAAGCAATGCTGCGTTTGCCGCTGTCGATAAAAGCCTGCGTCATTTCAAACGCGGCTTTTTCGTTATCAAACCCAACCTGAATATCAAGATACTGGCCGCTAATATCCATCAGTTCCGCCACCGGTACGCCGCTGGCGCGCACGTACTGGATCATCCGCTCGGTATGCAGCTTTCCCGTGAGGATCAGGCCGTCGATATTGTAAGAGAGCAGATTCAGCACCTCGCGTTCTTCACGCTCGGCGTCATATTCGTAGTTGGCGATCAACGTCTGGTACTGGCAAGCCGAGGTGACGGATTCAATTCCCGCCAGCACGTCGGCAAAAATCTGGTTACGAAAAGAAGGGATCAACACGCCGATGGTTTTACTGCGCGCATTGAGCAATATTTCCGGCGCGCGGTTAGGAATGTAGTTGTTCTCTTCCATCACTTTCGAAATCAATTCACGGCTGCGTTGCGACACCTGATTCGGGTCACGCAGATAACGGCTGACCGTCATCTTATTCAGACCGGCCAGATTAGCGATATCCTGTAATGTCATCCGATTGTTTTTCATGAGGTTCTCTACGACCAACATCCCATTATGCTCGCAGAGAACCTTATCACAGCCGGTTAGCGACTGCACTCCTCGCTCAACCTTAACGCGTTACCACCTCAGCCGACGGCGACGTGGTTTCATTTTGCGCACGAACGCAGTACATCAGCACCACCGATGACAGCAGAGCAATCGCCATGAAGGTGTAGGAGACGCCCGGCCCGCCGGTCACGCCGTTGAGGTAACCCACCAGCCACGCGCCGAGGAATGCCCCTAACGCGCCAAAACTGTTGATCATTCCCATCGACACGCCGGAGACGTTGCGCGGCAGCAGTTCGGGGATCAGCGCAAAGAACGGTCCGTAAGGCGCATACATACAGGCGGCGGCCACGACCAGCAGCGCATAGGAGAGCCAGAAGGACTGGTTGCCCAACAGCCACGAGGCAAAGAAAGCGATGGCGGCAATCAGCAGCAGCGGCCAGATAAACAGCTTACGGTTCTGGTATTTATCGGATAGCCAGGAAACCGTCAGCATCAGGCAGATCGCCGCCAGATACGGCACTGCCGCCAGCCAGCCCACCGCCACAATATCCATCTGCGCCGCGTTTTTCAGAATCGACGGCATCCACATCATGAAGCCATACACCCCGATGCTCCACAGCGCATGCACCGCGCAAAGCATAATGACGCTGCGTGAACGCATCGCTTCACCGTAGTTGCGCATCGGTTTGATGTCCCGCTGCTCGCGGTCCATCGCCTGCTGTAACGCCTGTTTCTCCTGCTCGCTCAACCAACCCGCATCCGCCGGTTTATCGCGCACCAGAATCACCCAGCAGAAAGCCCAGATCACCGCTGGAATGCCTTCGAAAATAAACATTTCGCGCCAGCCCCAGGCTTCAATCAGGTAGCCAGAGACAATCGACATCCACAGCACTGTGACCGGGTTACCGAGAATTAAAAAGGTGTTGGCGCGCGAGCGTTCAGTTTTGGTAAACCAGTTGCTGATATAAATCAGCATCGCGGGCATCACCGCCGCTTCGACGATGCCGAGAATAAAGCGGATCGCCATCAGCATCGGGATATTGCTGACAAAGCCGGTCGCCGCGGCACAAAGCCCCCAGAGGATCAGGCTGTAGAAAATCATTTTGCGCACGCTATGCTTGACGGCGTACATCGCGCCCGGCACCTGGAAGAAGAAGTAGCCCAGGAAGAACAACGCGCCAATTAACGATGCAGTTCCCTGAGTAATCCCTAAATCGTGTTCGATACCAGCGGCAGCGGCAAAGCCGTAATTCGCGCGATCAAGGTAGGCTAAGCTGTAGGTAATAAAAATAATCGGCATTAAATACCACCAGCGGCGCGCCGGCAGTTTTGCGAGCATATTCATACTCACTCCTCGGATTATCATTAAAGGATGAGGTCGCTTCCCGCGGCCTCGTTAGCGATCAAACCGCGGCGAGCATGCCGCCGTCCACAAACAGAAGATGTCCATTCACAAAGTCAGAGGCGGGCGCAGCGAGATAAACCGCCGCGCCGATCAACTCTTCCGGGTTACCCCAGCGAGCGGCGGGCGTGCGCTGGAACAGCCAGGCGGAGAATGCTTCATCGTTGACCAGCGCGGTGGTCATGTCGGTGGCGAAATAGCCGGGAGCAATGCCGTTGACCTGAATATTGTATTCCGCCAGTTCCACGCACATGCCACGGGTTAACATTTTGACCGCGCCTTTTGACGCCGCGTAGGGGGTAATGGTTTTACGTCCTAATTCGCTTTGCATTGAGCAGATATTAATAATCTTCCCGCGGCGGCGTTGCACCATGTAGCGGGAAACCTGCTGCGATACCAGAAAGACCGATTTCTGGTTTACATCAATCACTTTGTCCCATTCAGCCTCCGGGAATTCGGTGAAGGGATAACGACGCTGAATTCCGGCGTTGTTAATTAAAATATCAATGGCCCCAACTTCCTTTTCAATTTGCGCGATGGCGCACGCCACCTCTTCCCCGTTGGTAACATCAAATCCATAGCCAACAGCGCGATAGCCTTCGGCCACCAGTTTGTCCGCCGCCGCCTGCGCCCGCTGCTGGGTAATGTCGTTAATAACAATCTCAGCACCGTGCGCCGCCAGACCGCTGGCCAGCAGGTTACCGATCCCCTGCGCGGAGCCGGTAATCAGCGCACGTTTGCCGCTAAGATCGAATAGGTTTTTCATAAAAACTCCTTTTTTGATAACTGTTACGCGTAACTGTATACGCGTAACAGTAGAAAAAAGAAGATCCAGGAAGAGGAAAATGATCGTTATGTGATCAACGTTACATTTACGTGCAAGATAAAAAAAGAGGGATAGGCCTGATAAGCGTAACGCGTTCAGGCCGTAGGGACAGGTTGCCTGATGGCGGCGTAAACGCCTTATCCGGCCGACAAAAACGACAAAAACTAATGCAAAATATCGCCAGTCCGGGCACTGCGACGCCTGGACTGCGCCGGACTAAACGTCCTTCACCCGCCCGGTCATCCACAGCGTAACCACCGAAATCACCGCAATCACCCAATAGACGGCATAGTGACCATAGCTTTGCGCAACTGCCCCCTGAATCACCCCTGCCAGAATGACTCCCGTTGAAATACTGTTGGTAAATAATGTGGTCGCTGACCCCGCACGTCCGGGCATCAGATCCTGAAACCACAGCATGCCTATCCCGGCGATAATACCGATAAATACCGCGTTAAACAGTTGCAGCACCAGCAGCGCCGTACGGCTGTGAAAGAAGATCAAACCAATATAAAACAGCACACCTGCCGCTACGGCCGCGATCATCATTCGCCGTTTACCAAAGCGCTTCACGTAATAACCTGCCAGAATCATCGCCGGAATTTCCAGCCCAGCCGCCGTCCCCATCAGGATCCCGGCCAGCTTGTCCGGCAAGCCCAGTTCAAGACTTATCCACAGTGGCATATCAATGATGTACATGGTGTTGCAGGTCCACATCAGCGTGGAGGCAATAAACAACATACGCACATTTTTGTCCTGCCAACCGCCAGTCTGTTCCAGCGGCACGTCTACAGGCTGCTCCACCCGCGCGACAGACGGCAGTATCAGCGCAATCAGCACCAGGCTAATGGCAAAAATCCCTGCGGCAATGGAAAACATCGCCGTAAAGCCGTAATTCAGCGCCAGCATGAATGCCAGTGGCGGTCCTATCACCCAGGCCAGCGAAAGCTGCGCACGCATCACCGAGCTAAACATCACCACTTCACGCGCGGAGTTATCAGCATATTCTCGCGCCAGCGCAAACAGCTGCGGCATGGCGGTGTTCGCCAGCGAGGCCAGCAGCACACCGCAGGTGATCAGCGTGAGATAGTGGCGATTAAAGGCAAACAGCAGCGCATTGCCAATTGCCATCAGACAGCAGAACATGATCAACTTACGCCGATCGCCCTGGCTGTCGGATCGTTTCGCCAGGCCAAGGCTGACGACGATCCCGACAATCGCATTGACGGTGTAAAACAGCCCGACCCAAAATGGCTGCGCCCCGACTTCACGGCTCAGGAACAGACTCAGAGTGGGTGCCTGCAATGCCCCCGCCACGCCCATCATAAAAGCGACCAGCATAAATGCCGCGTAAACGCCGTTGAGGCGCCGTCCCATGGTCATAATCCAGAGCATATCTTTCCTTTTAAGCGCAGCTGAAACGAAAAAAGCCAGCAGATAATACCTGCTGGCGGGTGAACGAGGCTGTATCCTGCCATTATATCTGGCATCGACGCTGGGTAAAAAACGCATAATCCAGGCGGAGGGCACTGGGTATAGAAATCTATTCCCAAGCCTGACAACGCAGAGTATGCGTTTTTTACACGCGTCCCGGAGGGCTGGGGCCATTTTTTCACATAGCTGTGTTGCTCACACCTTATTTGGTTCACCAAATTTCACTGTTCGCGCCTTGCCATGTGAAAAAATAGCCACCAGCGATGCTCAGATATAATGGCAGGATACAGCCTGCACCAATACTCAGTCACACATGATGTCTGCAATTTCCAATTCAGGAGTCAGATGTCATCTCCCACTGCATCAGCTCTTCGAGCATCTTTAAGCGCTGCGGTGCGCTCAGGCAAGCCAACCAGGACGATTTTTCCGTCGTGGTAAAGTACTTCAACCAGAACTGACGCATAGATGACCCCTTCGTTGTCTCATCGCTTCATCGGAATCTATTATTGGCTTAATATAGGGATTATAAAATTGCTGAGTTTTCCGCAGGAGTTCCCCTTTTATGTCTTCTGGTCGTTTGCAACAACAGTTCATCCGTCTGTGGCAATGCTGTGACGGCAAAACGCAAGACACGACGCTCAACGAGCTGGCGGATCTGCTGAGCTGCTCGCGCCGCCATATGCGTACGCTGCTTAATACCATGCAAGATCGCGGCTGGTTAACGTGGGAAGCTGAAGTTGGACGAGGTAAACGTTCGCGACTGACATTCCTCTATACCGGGCTGGCGCTCCAGCAGCAGCGCGCGGAAGACCTACTGGAACAGGATCGCATCGATCAACTGGTGCAACTGGTCGGTGATAAAACGGCCGTACGGCAAATGCTGGTCTCCCATCTGGGTCGCAGCTTTCGCCAGGGTCGGCATATCATGCGCGTTCTCTATTATCGCCCCATGCACAACCTGCTCCCCGGCACGGCATTACGCCGCTCCGAAACCCATATCGCCCGGCAAATCTTCAGCGCCTTAATTCGGGTAAATGAGGAAAATGGGGAACTGGAAGCAGACATTGCCCATCACTGGCAGCAAATTTCACCTTTACACTGGCGATTCTTCCTGCGTCCGGGGATCCATTTTCATCATGGCCGCGAACTGGAAATGGCAGATGTTATCGCCTCACTGATGCGCATTAACAGCCTGCCGCTGTACTCACACATCACGCAGATCGTCTCTCCCACGGCCTGGACGCTGGATATCCATCTGGCCCAGCCAGACCGCTGGCTTCCCTGGCTATTGGGGCAGGTCCCCGCCATGATCCTGCCGCGAGAATGGGAAACGCTAAACAACTTCTCCAGTCACCCGATTGGTACCGGTCCGTATGCGGTAATACGAAACACCAATAACCAACTGAAAATTCATGCATTTGATGATTACTTTGGCTACCGGGCCCTGATCGACGAAGTTAACGTTTGGGTATTACCCGACATCGGAGAAGAACCTGGCGGCGGGTTGACGCTAAAAGGTCCCACAGAGGATGAAAAGGCGATCGAAAGCCGCCTCGAAGAAGGTTGCTACTACCTGCTGTTTGATGCGCGTAGCCACCGTGGAGCTAACCAGGAGGTCCGCGAATGGGTAAGCCGCATTCTCTCGCCAACGAACTTAATCTGCCACGCCGACGAACAGTACCAGCGACTGTGGTTTCCCGCGTATGGTTTACTCCCCCGCTGGCATCACGCAAAACCCGGCCATGGTGAAAAACCCGCCGGGCTGGAAACGCTGACTATCACTTACTATCGCGATCACATCGAACACCGGATTATCGCGCAGATCATGAAGACATTGCTGGCTGCGCATCAGGTGCAGTTGAATATTCAGGAGATCGACTACGATCAATGGCATGCAGGTGAAATCGTCAGTGATATCTGGCTCAACAGCGCCAACTTTACCCTACCGCTCGACTTCTCACTGTTCGCCCATTTGTGCGAAGTCCCGTTGCTGCAAAACTGTATCTCGCGGGACTGGGAAAACGATGCGGCTCGCTGGCGAACGGGCGAAATGAGCCTGGCAGCATGGTGCCAACAGCTGCTCGCCACAAAGGCCATTGTGCCATTAATCCACCACTGGCTGATCATTCAGGGACAGCGCAGTATGCGCGGGCTGCGCATGAATACCCTCGGCTGGTTTGATTTTAAATCGGCGTGGTTTGCTCCGCCGGATCCTTAATTGCTGCTAAGCAACAAAATCATTACACTAACGCCGTTCTCAACGGGGTGCTAAATAAAAACATACACAGAATCATTCGATCTGCGTATGGGCTGAGAGATACCCGTCGAACCTGATCCGGATAATGCCGGCGAAGGGATTTGAGGCTTATCTCAAGTCCTTTGCCACCCAACTCTTGAGGTGCAAAGTGTTTAAAAAATGTCTTCCGCTTTTACTGCTGTGCGCAGCGCCTGTCTTCGCCAAACCTGTACTGACCGTCTATACCTACGACTCGTTCGCAGCTGACTGGGGCCCGGGCCCAACAATCAAAAAAGCTTTTGAAGCTGACTGCAATTGCGAGCTGAAACTGGTCGCGCTGGAAGATGGCGTCTCGCTGCTTAACCGCCTGCGCATGGAAGGAAAAAACAGCAAAGCCGACGTCGTGCTGGGTCTGGATAACAACCTTCTGGAAGCCGCCACACAAACCAAACTGTTTGCCAAAAGTGGTGTAGCCAACGACACCGTTAACGTACCCGGCGGCTGGAAAAACGATACCTTCGTGCCGTTTGACTACGGTTATTTCGCCTTCGTTTATGATAAGAATAAGCTGAAGAATCCGCCCAAAAGCCTGAAAGAACTGGTAGAGAGCGACCAAAAATGGCGCGTCATTTATCAGGATCCGCGCACCAGCACGCCAGGTCTGGGTCTGCTGCTATGGATGCAGAAAGTCTATGGTGATAAAGCGCCAGAGGCGTGGCAGAAACTGGCAGCCAAAACCGTCACCGTCACCAAGGGCTGGAGCGAAGCCTACGGCCTGTTCCTGAAAGGTGAAAGCGATCTGGTGCTCAGCTACACCACCTCTCCGGCCTATCACATCATCGCCGAGAAAAAAGACAACTACGCCGCCGCTAATTTTAGCGAAGGCCACTATTTGCAGGTGGAAGTCGCCGCCCGTACCGCGGCCAGCAAGCAGCCGGAACTGGCCGAGAAATTCCTGAAGTTCATGGTGTCTCCTGCATTCCAGAATGCGATTCCGACCGGCAACTGGATGTATCCCGTGACGCAAGTCGCCCTGCCGTCAGGATTCGAGCAACTGAATAAACCGACCACCGCGCTGGAATTTACGCCGCAGCAGGTTGCGGCTCAACGTCAGGCATGGATTAGCGAATGGCAACGCGCCGTCAGCCGTTAATCCCCGGCTGGCTGGTTCCAGGGCTTACCGCCGCCACGCTGATGGTGGCCGTTGCCCTGGCCGCGTTTCTGGCACTGTGGTTTAACGCCCCGCAGGGAGAGTGGTTCTCGCTGTGGCAAGATGACTACCTGTGGCACGTGGTGCGCTTTTCTTTCTGGCAGGCTTTTCTATCCGCTGTGCTGTCGGTTGTCCCGGCAATTTTCCTTGCCAGAGCGCTCTATCGTCGCCGTTTTCCAGGACGTCTGGCGCTGCTGCGTCTGTGCGCAATGACGTTAATCCTGCCGGTGCTGGTCGCGGTATTCGGTATTCTTAGCGTCTACGGTCGCCAGGGATGGCTGGCCTCACTCTGGCATACATTCGGGCTGGAGTGGACGTTTTCGCCATACGGTTTACAGGGCATTCTGCTGGCGCATGTCTTTTTCAATCTGCCGATGGCCAGCCGCCTGCTGTTACAATCGCTGGAGAGTATTCCCGGCGAACAGAGGCAGTTAGCCGCTCAGTTGGGTATGCGTGGCTGGCATTTCTTCCGTTTTGTTGAATGGCCGTGGCTGCGTCGTCAGATCCTGCCCGTCGCAGCACTCATCTTTATGCTGTGCTTCGCCAGCTTCGCCACCGTTCTGTCGCTAGGCGGCGGGCCACAGGCCACGACCATCGAGCTGGCTATCTATCAGGCGCTGAATTTTGATTACGATCCTGCCCGCGCAGCCATGCTGGCGTTGATCCAGATGGTTTGTTGTTTGGCGCTGGTGCTCCTCAGTCAACGTCTGAGCCGCGCAATTGCTCCCGGTGCTACCCTGGTACAAGGCTGGCGCGATCCTGACGATCGCCTGCACAGCCGACTAACTGACGCAATCCTGATTATTCTGGCCCTGTTGCTGTTGCTGCCGCCGCTGCTGGCGGTGATTGTCGATGGCTTAAACCGCCATATTCTGGATGTACTGATGCAGCCAGTGCTATGGCAGGCGCTGGGAACCTCGCTGCGCATTGCATTAGCAGCAGGAGCGTTATGCGTCATACTCACCATGATGCTGTTATGGAGCAGTCGTGAACTTCGTGCACGACAGCAGGTGCTGGCAGGTCAGATGCTGGAACTGAGCGGCATGATGATCCTCGCCATGCCGGGTATCGTGCTGGCAACCGGCTTCTTTCTGCTACTCAATAACACTATTGGGCTTCCCGAATCTGCCGACGGCATTGTCATTTTTACCAATGCGCTGATGGCGATCCCTTATGCATTGAAGGTGCTGGAAAACCCAATGCGTGACGTCACTGCGCGCTATAGTATGTTGTGCCAGTCGTTGGGCATTGAGGGATGGTCGCGCCTGAAAGTGGTTGAACTGCGCGCCCTGAAGCGCCCGCTGGCACAGGCGATGGCGTTTGCCTGCGTGCTGTCGATTGGCGATTTTGGCGTAGTGGCGTTATTTGGTAATGAAGATTTCCGCACCCTGCCGTTTTATTTATATCAGCAGATTGGCTCTTATCGCAGTCAGGATGGCGCAGTTACGGCGTTATTACTGCTGATCCTGTGCTTTACGCTGTTTACCGTTATTGAGAAATTGCCGGGTCGAAATGTTAAAACTGATTGATATCACATGGCTTTATCACCATCTGCCCATGCGCTTTACGCTGTCGGTCGCGCACGGTGAGCAGATAGCGATACTCGGGCCCAGCGGCGCCGGGAAAAGTACGCTGCTGAATCTGATTGCCGGCTTTCTCACGCCTGCCAGCGGTAACATGGTGATTGACGGTGAAGATCACACCACGACACCACCCTCGCGCCGTCCTGTTTCTATGCTGTTTCAGGAAAACAACCTGTTCAGCCATCTGAGCGTACAGCAAAACATCGGCCTGGGCCTGAATCCTGGATTGAAGCTTAACGCATCGCAGCGGGAGAAAATACTCCACATCGCCCAGCAAATGGGGATCGACCCTCTGCTGGAACGCCTCCCCAGTGAGCTTTCCGGCGGGCAGCGGCAGCGCGTGGCGCTGGCGCGTTGTCTGGTGCGGGAACAACCTATTTTACTGCTTGATGAACCGTTCTCTGCACTTGATCCCGCGCTGCGCCAGGAGATGCTAACGCTGGTGGCCGAAGTCTGTCGCGAGAAGAAGCTGACGTTACTGATGGTTTCCCACAGCGTAGAAGATGCGGCGCGAATTGCGCCCCGCTCGATTGTGGTCGCCGACGGGCGCATCGCCTGGCAGGGCGATACGGACGATCTGTTAAGCGGCAACGCTAGCGCCTCGGCGCTATTGGGCATTAAAGCATAATGCGTTGCCGGATGACGGCGTGAACGCCTTATCCGGCAAAGGAATCGTCAGTAACCCACCACTTTGCGCAGAATATCGATATACACCGGCATCAGCGGATGGCGCAGTAACGCCACCAGAGCGACCACGCCGATCCCGAGCGTCAACGGCGCCAGATACAGCAAACGGCTGCGGGGGAAATACGCCGTTAAGCGATCGACAGCCGCTTTGCCACTGCGCCATAGCCGCCAGCAAAACCAGCCGCCCACCCAGAGCAACACCGCCGTCGCCAGCAGCAACCATTTGAAATCCCCGCTCTGCATATCAGAAGGAATATCAATTGCCGCTCCCGCCAGGATCCCCGGCAGGAAGTAGAACGGTGGCCACAGCACGCAGCCGATAATATTCGGGACGATAAATTTAGCGACAGGCAGATCCAGCATGCCTGCTACCATCGGCACCAGCGGACGCGTCGGTCCGACAAAACGCCCCACCAGAATAGTAAACATGCTGTGCTGATGCAGGGCGTGCTCGGTTTTATCCAGCAACGCCTTGTTCTTTTTCATGAACGACCAACGGTGCAATGGCTTTTTAAAGCGCCAGCCCAGCCAAAAAGAGATCCAGTCCCCCAATAAGCAACCTATAATGCCCGCAAGCCAGGCATGCCAGAAGTTCAGTTCGCCGCTGCCAATCAGCGCACCCAGCCCCGCCATCATCACGGTCCCGGGTAGAATCAGGCCAACCAGCGCCAGCGACTCCAAAAAAGCCACCAGAAGTACGGCGATCAGAGAGTACAGGGCGGACTGGAGAATAAAGTGTTCCAGCAATGCTTGCATAATGTGTCCGTCAAATTTACGAAGCAGGGATTTTGATAACCCCTCTCAACTTCGTCAAGCCATCAATTGTCTGAATAGATTGCGAGTTATGACAACTTTCAGGATACATCATTCACTTTTTATTCACATCCAGCACGAAACTCGCTCGGACTGGCGCCGGTACATTTTTTGAAAACACGAGAGAAATAGAGCTGGTCGTCAAAGCCAACATTGCGACCTACGGTGGCAATGGGCATACGTGTGGTACTCAGTAATAGCTTCGCCTGGCTGATGCGCTGGTCCTCGCGCCAGCTTAATACGCTGATACCTAACTGCTGACGGAACAGATGCGACAAACGGGAAGGCGACAGGCAGACGTGCTGCGCGACGCTGGCGATATCAAAATTGCTGTCCGCCAGGTGATCGCTGATGTACTGGCAGGCATCGCGGACGCGGTTGTCCATGGGCGGGTGTAGCGATTCATTGATGGCTTCCATACGTCGGAGCAATAATTGTTCCAGTAAATTAATCGCCAGCAGTTCGGAATAACGACCTTCTCCCTGCCCAGCGTTAATTATCTGCCCAAACAGCTCGTTAAAATGCGGCTGATGCGCTTCATCCGGGCGGAAAAAACCGGTCTGGGCAAAAATGGCTGGCCAGGTCAGCCACTCCTGCCAGTAGGCGCGCGGGCGAAAGTAAACCCACTGGTGATACCACTCGCTGGCGTCAGGGTGGCGTCCGTAGTGGTGAATTTCTCCAGGTGGAAACAACAGAATATCGCCAGGCCGGCAGACAAACTGCTTGCCCTGATTATTGATAACCCCTTCGCCACGGATGGTGAGATTGAGGATATAACCCTTCATACCCAGCGGCCTGTCGATAAAAAAATCCAGGTATCCGTTCGCCTCAATGGGGGTTAATCCGGCCACCAAATGCGCGTTAAACGAATAACCTGGCAACAGGGGATCGTTTTGCGTTTCAGCCATAATTTCAATACTCCCTATGTCCTGCCAAGAAACAATTTGTCCATATTACGCCAGACATCATCGCTGTCGCCCCTGCGGGCCGCTGTATTTGCGGTAATGGACCACCAATCCCGCTTGTGAAAAGCTCTTTGTAAAAAACATGTACTACGCCAACGTCAAAATCGGCTAACAAAAGTGTCTATAACTACGGCAGGAATGTCCACATTGATTATTTGCACAGCGTCACACTTTGTGATGCCACAGCATTTTAATCCATAAGATTAGCGGATCCTGCCTGACGGTTTTTATCGCTACTCACTACTGTTTATCCATACCCGTATTTTTGGATGGAGTAAGACGATGGCGATTGCAATTGGCCTCGATTTTGGTAGTGATTCAGTACGCGCTTTGGCGGTGGAATGTGCCACCGGCGAAGAGATCGCCACCAGCGTTGAGTGGTATCCACGTTGGCAAGAAGGGCAGTATTGCGATGGCCCAAACAACCAGTTTCGCCATCATCCGCGCGACTACATTGAATCCATGGAAGCGGCGCTGAAAACCGTATTGGCCGAACTGAGCGCTGAACAGCGCGCGGAAGTGGTCGGGATAGGCGTTGACAGTACCGGCTCAACCCCGGCCCCCATCGATGCAGACGGTAACGTACTGGCACTGCGTCCGGAGTTCGCGGAAAACCCGAATGCAATGTTTGTCCTGTGGAAAGATCACACCTCAGTAGAAGAAGCGGAAGAAATCACCCGCCTGTGCCACACGCCGGGCAAGATTGATTACTCCCGCTATATCGGCGGCATTTATTCCAGCGAATGGTTCTGGGCCAAAATCCTGCATGTAACCCGCCAGGACCATGCGGTAGCCGAAGCTGCGGTCTCGTGGATTGAGCTATGCGATTGGGTTCCGGCCCTGCTCTCCAATACCGTACGCCCACAGGATATTCGTCGCGGTCGCTGCAGCGCCGGACATAAATCACTGTGGCATGAAAGCTGGGGTGGTCTGCCGCCAGCCAGTTTCTTTGACGAACTCGACCCCATCCTCAACCGCCATCTGCAATACCCAATGTTTACCGATACCTTCACCGCGGATCTGCCGGTTGGCACCCTATGCGCCGAGTGGGCACAGCGCCTGGGGCTACCGGAAAGCGTGGTGATTGCAGGCGGTGCTTTTGACTGCCATATGGGCGCGGTTGGCGCAGGCGCACAGCCTAACACGCTGGTGAAAGTCATCGGCACGTCGACCTGCGACATTCTGATTGCCGACAAACACAGCGTTGGCGAACGCGCGGTGAAAGGCATTTGCGGCCAGGTTGATGGCAGCGTAGTGCCTGATTTTATTGGCCTCGAAGCTGGCCAGTCCGCATTCGGCGATATCTATGCCTGGTTTAGCCGCGTGCTGAGCTGGCCTCTGGAACAGCTTGCCGCACAGCATCCGGAACTGCAGCCCCAGATTAAAGCCAGTCAAAAACAGCTGCTGCCTGCACTCACTGAAGCCTGGGCGAAAAATCCATCACTGGAGCATCTCCCGGTGGTGCTCGACTGGTTCAACGGTCGCCGTACGCCCAATGCCAACCAGCGTTTGAAAGGGGTAATTACCGATCTGAACCTGGCAACTGACGCGCCAGCGCTGTTCGGTGGGCTGATTGCCGCCACGGCCTTTGGCGCACGCGCCATTATGGAATGCTTCACCGAACAAGGCATTGCGGTTAACAACGTAATGGCGCTTGGCGGTATCGCGCGCAAAAACCCGGTCATCATGCAGGCCTGCTGTGACGTGCTGAACCGCCCGCTACAGATTGTCGCTTCAGACCAGTGCTGCGCACTCGGTGCGGCTATCTTCGCTGCCGTTGCCGCGAAAGTACACGTCGATATCCCAGCCGCTCAGCAGCAAATGGCAAGCGCCGTGGAAAACACGCTGCAACCTCGCCCAGAGCAGGCTCAACGTTTTGAACAACTCTACCGCCGCTATCAGCACTGGGCGGTAAGCGCTGAACAACAATACCTTCCGACTGCCGCTCCGGCGCAACAAGCCCCGGTAGACCTGGCAACCCTGACACATTAAGGACACGACAATGACGATTTTTGATAACTATGAAGTGTGGTTTGTGATTGGTAGCCAGCATCTGTATGGCCCTGAAACCCTGCGTCAGGTAACCCAACATGCGGAGCACGTCGTTAACGCACTGAATACTGAAGCCAAACTGCCCTGTAAGCTGGTATTAAAACCGCTGGGCACTTCCCCTGACGAGATTACCGCTATCTGTCGTGACGCTAACTACGACGATCGCTGTGCAGGGATGGTGGTCTGGCTGCATACCTTCTCCCCGGCCAAAATGTGGATTAACGGCCTGACTATCCTCAACAAACCGCTGATGCAGTTCCACACCCAGTTCAACGCCGCCCTGCCGTGGGACAGCATTGATATGGACTTTATGAACCTGAACCAGACTGCGCACGGCGGTCGTGAGTTCGGCTTCATCGGCGCACGTATGCGTCAGCAGCATGCCGTGGTCACCGGCCACTGGCAGGATAAACAAGCGCATGAACGCATTGGCTCCTGGATGCGCCAGGCCGTGTCCAAACAGGATACCCGCCACCTGAAAGTCTGTCGCTTTGGCGACAACATGCGTGAAGTTGCGGTCACCGATGGCGATAAAGTCGCTGCGCAGATCAAGTTCGGCTTCTCGGTAAACACCTGGGCCGTGGGCGATCTGGTGCAGGTAGTGAACGCAATTAGCGACGGCGAAATCAACGCGCTAATCGATGAGTACGAAAGCACCTACACCATGACGGCGGCGACGCAAGTCCATGGTGAAAAACGTCAGAACGTCCTGGAAGCGGCCCGTATTGAACTGGGGATGAAGCGCTTCCTGGAACAGGGTGGATTCCACGCCTTCACCACCACATTTGAAGATTTACACGGCCTGAAACAGCTCCCGGGTCTGGCCGTACAGCGTCTGATGCAGCAAGGCTATGGCTTTGCTGGCGAAGGCGACTGGAAAACCGCCGCTCTGCTTCGCATCATGAAGGTGATGTCAACCGGTCTGCAGGGCGGCACCTCATTTATGGAGGATTACACCTACCACTTCGAGAAAGGCAACGATCTGGTACTCGGTTCGCACATGCTGGAAGTTTGCCCGTCCATCGCGATGGAAGAGAAACCGATCCTCGACGTACAGCACCTCGGTATTGGTGGTAAAGACGATCCCGCCCGTCTGATCTTCAACACCAAAACCGGCCCGGCCGTGGTTGCCAGCCTGATCGATCTTGGCGATCGTTTTCGCCTGCTGGTTAACTGCATCGACACGGTACAAACACCGCACTCCCTGCCGAAACTGCCTGTCGCTAACGCGCTGTGGAAAGCTCACCCGGATCTTCCAACTGCATCTGAAGCCTGGATCCTGGCCGGTGGCGCGCACCACACCGTGTTCAGCCACGCGCTGGATCTGAACGATATGCGCCAGTTCGCTGAAATGCACGATATCGAGATCGCGGTGATCGATAACGATACCCGCCTGCCGGCCTTTAAGGACGCGCTGCGCTGGAACGAAGTGTATTACGGGTTCAAACGTTAATTGTCGAAACGGATTGCCCGGTGGCATTTCATTTACCGGGCCTACAAATCACCGTAGGCCGGATAAGCGAAGCGCCATCCGGCATTCAGGAGTTAACATGCTAGAAGATCTTAAACGTCAGGTACTGGAAGCCAATCTGGCGTTGCCTAAGCACAATCTGGTCACCCTGACCTGGGGGAACGTCAGCGCCGTCGATCGCGAGCGCGGCGTGTTTGTGATTAAACCTTCCGGGGTCGATTACAGCGTAATGACCGCAGACGATATGGTGGTAGTCAGTATCGCCACGGGTGAAGTAGTCGAAGGCCAGAAGAAGCCCTCTTCCGATACCCCAACGCACCGACTGCTGTATCAGGCATTCCCGACCATTGGCGGCATTGTTCACACCCATTCGCGTCATGCAACCATCTGGGCGCAGGCGGGGCAGTCGATTCCGGCCACGGGTACCACCCATGCGGACTATTTCTACGGTTCGATTCCCTGCACACGGAAAATGACCGACGAAGAAATCAACGGCGAATATGAATGGGAAACCGGCAATGTGATCGTTGAAACCTTTGAGAAACAAGGTATTGACGCCGCGCAGATGCCTGGCGTGCTAGTGCACTCTCACGGTCCGTTTGCCTGGGGAAAAAATGCCGAAGATGCGGTGCATAACGCCATCGTGCTGGAAGAAGTCGCCTACATGGGGATCTTCTGTCGCCAGCTCGCGCCGCAATTGCCAGATATGCAACAAACCCTGTTAGATAAGCATTACCTGCGTAAACATGGTGCTAAAGCCTACTACGGGCAATAGTCCCTGCTGACACATAACAACTGTATAAAATCACAGCCAATCTATCAGAACCAGGCTATAATAATGCCTGGTTTTTTAATGGATACACAGCGTGGCGCAGGCAGGCTTTATTCTAACCCGACACTGGCGGGACACTCCGCAGGGAACTGAGGTCTCATTCTGGCTGGCTACAGACGATGGGCCGCTGCAGGTCACGCTTGCGCCACAGGAGTCAGTCGCGTTTATTCCCACCAGTCAGGTTCCTCGCGTCACCTCACTATTACGTACTGAAAACGGCTATCGCCTGACGCCTCTTCAGTTGCAAGACTTCCACCGCCAGCCCGTTTCCGGCCTGTATTGCCGCTCACATCGCCAGCTTATGCGGCTGGAAAAACTGCTGCGCGAAAACGCAGTCACCGTCTACGAAGCTGACGTACGGCCGCCGGAGCGGTATCTGATGGAGCGCTTTATCACCTCCCCTGTTTGGGTCGAAGGCGACAGACATGACGACATGCTGGTTAATGCCCGCCTGAAGCCGAACCCTGACTATCGACCACCGCTAAAATGGGTATCGCTGGATATCGAAACCACGCGCCACGGCGAACTCTACTGCATCGGTCTTGAGGGCTGTGGGCAGCGTATTGTCTATATGCTCGGCCCGGCAAACGGTGATGCCTCTGCGCTGGATTTTGAACTTGAGTACGTTGCAAGCCGCCCGCAGTTGTTGGAAAAGCTCAATGATTGGATTGCCCGTCACGATCCTGATGTGATAATCGGCTGGAACGTCGTGCAATTCGATTTACGCGTCCTGCAAAAGCACGCCGAACGTTACCGCATTCCCCTGCGTTTTGGTCGTGACAATAGCGAGCTGGAGTGGCGCGAGCATGGCTTCAAAAACGGCGTGTTCTTCGCGCAGGCTAAAGGTCGCCTGATTATCGACGGCATTGAGGCGCTCAAATCCGCATTCTGGAATTTCTCGTCATTTTCGCTGGAGACGGTGTCGCAGGAGCTACTGGGCGAAGGGAAGTCAATTGATAATCCCTGGGACAGGATGGACGAAATCGATCGCCGGTTTGCCCAAGATAAGCCCGCGCTCGCCACCTACAATCTCAAAGACTGTGAGTTGGTCACGCGTATTTTTCATAAAACCGAGATCATGCCATTTCTGCTGGAACGGTCAACGGTCAACGGTCTGCCGGTCGACCGGCACGGTGGTTCAGTTGCCGCCTTCGGACATCTCTACCTGCCACGAATGCACCGGGCGGGTTATGTGGCACCGAACCTGGGTGAAGTCCCCGCTCACGCCAGCCCCGGTGGCTACGTGATGGACTCGCGCCCCGGCTTATACGACTCGGTACTGGTGCTGGATTACAAAAGCCTGTACCCCTCAATAATACGTACTTTTTTAATCGATCCGGTGGGGCTTATCGAAGGAATGGCGCAGCCGGATCCGGAGCACAGCACCGAAGGGTTCCTTGACGCCTGGTTCTCACGTGAAAAGCACTGCCTGCCGGAAATCGTGACCCGGATCTGGCATGGTCGCGATGAAGCAAAACGCCGCGGCAATAAGCCGCTCTCGCAGGCGCTGAAAATCATCATGAACGCATTTTACGGCGTGCTGGGAACCACCGCCTGTCGCTTTTTCGACCCGAGACTGGCCTCGTCCATTACCATGCGCGGCCATGCGATCATGCGCCAGACCAAAGCGCTGATTGAAGCTCAGGGTTACGACGTTATCTATGGCGATACCGACTCGACCTTTGTCTGGCTGAAAAAGGCGCACTCAGAAGATGATGCCGCCCGGATTGGCCGTGAGCTGGTGAGCTACGTCAACGACTGGTGGGCGCAGTCGCTGAAACAACAAAACCTGACCAGTGCGCTGGAGCTGGAATTTGAAACCCATTTTTGTCGCTTTCTGATGCCGACCATTCGCGGTGCAGATACCGGCAGTAAAAAACGCTATGCAGGGATGATTCAGGACGGCGCTGAACAACGTATGGTGTTTAAGGGACTGGAAACGGTACGAACCGACTGGACGCCGCTAGCCCAACAGTTTCAGCAGGAGCTATACCTGCGAATTTTTCGTAACGAACCTTATCAGGAGTTTGTTCGCGAGACTATTGACCGTCTGATGACCGGTGAAATGGATGAACAACTGGTGTACCGCAAGCGCCTGCGCCGCCCGTTAAGCGAATACCAGCGAAATGTTCCACCACACGTGCGTGCCGCGCGACTCGCCGATGAGCAGAATGTAAAGCTGGGGCGTCCACCGCAGTATCAAAATCGCGGTACCATAAAATATGTCTGGACGGTCAATGGCCCAGAACCTGTTGATTATCAGCTATCTGCGCTCGATTACGAGCATTATCTGACACGCCAGATCCAACCCGTTGCCGAGGGAATTCTTCCCTTTATTGACGATAATTTTGCTACACTACTCACAGGGCAACTGGGGTTATTTTGACGCGTGACGAAACCGTCGCCATCCAGTACCATAGCGCCCTTTCCATTCCTGGACCCCAATACACTTGCTGCCACTTTACTCTGGCAGAGGGTGAGTATTGCCTGCAACTAAAGATATAGAGCCGAACATATATGCCTTTTACACTTGGTCAACGCTGGATCAGCGATACAGAAAGCGAATTGGGACTTGGTACCGTTGTCGCCATGGATGCGCGAACCGTCACATTACTTTTCTCATCGACGGGCGAAAACCGTCTGTATGCGCGCAGTGATTCCCCCGTGACCCGCGTGATGTTCAATCCTGGCGATACGATAACAAGCCATGAAGGCTGGCAACTGCATGTCGATGAAGTAAAAGAAGAAAACGGCCTGCTTGCCTATATCGGAACCCGCCTGGATACCGAAGAAACCGGTGTCATGCTGCGTGAAGTACTACTCGACAGCAAACTGGTATTCAGCAAACCACAAGATCGCCTGTTTGCCGGCCAGATTGACCGCATGGATCGCTTTGCTCTGCGCTATCGTGCCCGTAAATTTCAGAGCGAACAATACCGTATGCCGTGGAGTGGGTTGCGTGGTCAACGTACCAGCCTGATTCCTCACCAACTGAACATTGCCCATGATGTTGGCCGTCGTCATGCCCCTCGCGTTTTACTGGCAGACGAAGTGGGTTTAGGTAAAACCATTGAAGCCGGGATGATCCTGCATCAACAACTGCTGTCCGGCGCCGCAGAGCGCGTGCTGATCATCGTCCCGGAGACATTACAGCACCAGTGGCTGGTCGAAATGCTGCGTCGCTTCAACCTGCGTTTTGCACTGTTTGATGATGAGCGTTATGCAGAAGCGCAGCACGATGCCTACAACCCATTTGAAACCGAACAACTGATCATCTGCTCGCTGGACTTTGCCCGTCGCAGTAAACAGCGCCTGGAGCATCTGTGTGACGCCGAATGGGATCTGCTGATCGTCGATGAAGCGCATCACCTGGTGTGGAGCGAAGACGCGCCCAGCCGCGAATATATGGCCATTGAACAACTGGCAGAACGTGTGCCGGGCATCCTGCTGCTAACCGCTACACCGGAGCAGCTGGGCATGGAAAGTCACTTTGCTCGTCTGCGCCTGCTGGACCCCAGCCGTTTTCACGATTTCGCCCAGTTTGTTGAAGAGCAAAAAAATTATCGTCCGGTCGCCGACGCCGTCGCTATGTTACTGGCAGGCAACAAGCTGAGTAACAGTGAGCTGAACATGTTAGGCGACATGATTGGCGAGCAGGACATTGAGCCGCTATTGCAGGCGGCAAACAGCGACAGCGAAGATGCCCAGAGCGCGCGTCAGGAGCTGGTTTCGATGCTGATGGACCGCCATGGCACCAGCCGCGTGCTGTTCCGTAACACCCGTAATGGTGTGAAAGGCTTCCCAAAACGCGAGCTGCACACCATCAAGCTGCCGCTGCCGACCCAATACCAGACGGCGATTAAAGTCTCCGGCATTATGGGTGCGCGTAAAAGCGCGGAAGACCGGGCGCGCGATATGCTCTACCCGGAACAGATTTATCAGGAATTCGAAGGCGATACCGGCACCTGGTGGAACTTTGACCCGCGCGTGGAATGGCTAATGGGCTATCTGACCAGCCACCGCTCGCAAAAAGTATTAGTTATCTGTGCAAAAGCCACCACCGCGCTTCAGCTGGAGCAGGTTCTGCGAGAGCGCGAAGGTATCCGCGCAGCCGTGTTCCATGAAGGGATGTCGATCATTGAGCGTGACCGCGCCGCAGCCTGGTTTAGCGAAGAAGATAGCGGCGCCCAGGTCATGCTGTGTTCTGAAATCGGCTCCGAAGGGCGTAACTTCCAGTTCGCCAGCAATCTGGTGATGTTTGACCTGCCGTTCAACCCGGACCTGCTGGAACAGCGTATTGGCCGTCTGGATCGTATTGGTCAGGCACATGATATTCAGATCCACGTTCCGTACCTGGAAAAAACCGCACAATCCGTGCTGGTGCGCTGGTACCATGAAGGTCTGGATGCGTTTGAACATACCTGCCCGACCGGCCGTACCATCTACGACACGGTCTATAACAATCTGATCGGCTACCTGGCTGAACCAGAAAATACCGATGGCTTTGACGATCTGATCAAAACCTGTCGCGAACAACATGACGCGCTGAAAGCTCAGCTGGAGCAAGGTCGCGATCGTCTGCTGGAGATCCACTCTAACGGCGGTGAAAAAGCGCTGGCACTGGCTGAGAGTATTGAAGAACAGGACGATGATACCAGCCTGATCGCCTTCGCCATGAATCTGTTTGATATCGTTGGTATTAATCAGGATGACCGTGGTGACAATTTGATCGTGCTGACGCCGTCCGATCATATGCTGGTGCCAGATTTCCCTGGATTGCCGGAAGATGGCTGCACCATTACGTTTGAGCGTGATGTCGCTCTGTCGCGTGAAGACGCTCAGTTTATTACCTGGGAGCATCCGTTAATCCGTAATGGTCTGGATCTTATCCTCTCTGGCGACACCGGCAGCAGCACCATTTCATTGTTGAAAAACAAAGCATTGCCGGTCGGAACGCTGTTGGTTGAGCTGGTGTATGTGGTTGAAGCGCAAGCGCCGAAACAGCTGCAGCTGAACCGCTTCCTGCCGCCAACGCCGGTACGTATGCTGCTGGATAAAAACGGCAATAACCTCGCTGCACAGGTTGAGTTCGAAACCTTTAACCGTCAGCTCAGCGCCGTTAACCGCCACACCGGCAGTAAACTGGTCAACGCCGTGCAGCAGGACGTTCATGCTATTCTGCAACTCGGTGAAGCGCAGGTGGAAAAATCAGCCCGCGCGCTGATCGACGCAGCACGTAAAGAAGCGGACGAAAAACTGACTGCGGAACTCTCCCGTCTGGAAGCGCTGCGTGCCGTTAACCCGAACATCCGTGATGACGAACTTAGCGCAATTGAAAGTAACCGTCAGCAGGTGATGGAAAGCCTGGCTCAGGCGGGCTGGCGTCTGGATGCCCTGCGCCTGATCGTCGTGACGCATCAGTAACGGAGCCATACATGGGGATGGAAAACTACAATCCGCCGCAGGAACCCTGGTTGGTCATCCTGTATCAGGATGAGCACATTATGGTGGTCAACAAGCCGAGCGGTTTGTTGTCTGTACCGGGTCGTCTGGATGAGCATAAAGACAGCGTGATGACGCGTATTCAGCGCGACTATCCGCAGGCTGAATCCGTCCATCGTCTGGATATGGCCACCAGCGGCGTGATTGTAGTCGCGCTAACCAAAGCGGCAGAGCGCGAGCTAAAACGCCAGTTTCGCGAGCGCGAACCGAAAAAACAGTATGTTGCACGCGTCTGGGGGCATCCCGCTCCGGCCGAGGGTCTGGTTGATTTACCGCTGATTTGCGACTGGCCGAACAGGCCAAAGCAAAAAGTGTGTTATGAGACCGGGAAATCAGCGCAGACAGAGTATGAAGTAGTGGAGTTCGCGGCGGATAACACCGCCCGGGTCGTGCTTAAACCGATTACCGGACGCTCCCACCAGCTGCGTGTGCATATGCTGGCGTTAGGGCATCCAATCCTCGGCGATCGCTTCTATGCTCCGCCCGAAGCGCTGGCGTTGGCACCCCGCCTGCTGCTGCACGCCGAGATGCTAACCATCACGCATCCCGAATACGGCAACAGTATGACGTTTAAAGTCCCGGCGGATTTTTAAATTCTGAGCCAATTTATGCCGGGGGCGCTTCGCTTGCCCGGCCTACATTCATTACCGTAGGCCGGATAAGGCGCTAGCCGCATCCGGCATAATTATTATTTAAAGCCTTTTTGTTCTTTGATTAACTCGTAAGCCTTCTGGATTTCCTGCGCTTTTTGCTTCGCCATTTCCATCATCTCTGGCGGCAGACCTTTCGCGACCAGTTTGTCCGGATGGTGCTCGCTCATCAGCTTACGGTAAGCGCGCTTTATGGTAGTCGCATCATCGGTCGTTTTCACACCCAGCACATTACAGGCGTCTTCCAGCGTCGGGCCGCGTTGCGCCTGCTGCCAGCCACCGCCGCCAGACTGCTGTTGATAACCGCCGCCAAACTGTGCGCCGCCCTGCATCATGCGCAGGAACTGATCAAATTGGGTACGTGAGATCCCCAACTCTTCAGCAATCACATACAGCACTTCACGCTCATTAGGATGTAACGACCCATCGGCAAATGCCGCCTGGATTTGAATTTCCAGAAACATGCGGATCAGATCGAATCGACCAAAACAGACGCTGCGAAACTGACGCATCTTTTCACGTAATGGATAATTATCCGATTTTCCTACCCGGAAGGCGTGTTGTGCAGCCGTTCGCGAATCACCGTGCAAATTCATCCGATCCATCAACTGGCTGGCGATATGAATATCGGCTTCCGTGACGCGACCTTTGGATTTGGTCAGATGCCCCATCACCTCAAAAGTGGTGGCAAAAAACAGCGCCTGGCGTTCACGTTGGTTGGCAAACCACGCCATTTTGCGCATGCGGGCTTTGTCGAACATGTGGCCAACTAACAGCCCCAGAACCACACCCCAAAAGCCGCCACCCATCATTAAGGCCACGGCTACACCAATTATCTTTCCCCAATACTGCATAGACTCCCCAAATCTTTATGCTCTCAGCCAGGCTATGTCCCACAATATAAGGTGCTTTTACCGATTTACGGCTGCGGTCAATTGTGGGACATCGCCTATAATTTGCATTATCATACCTGTCATTCAATGCCGTGCCTAACACCACGGATGCCTAAATGGGCAGGATTAACACTAGCGCAGTGAAGATGAGATAAGTTAGGCTGTGACCGTTTGTCACGCGCGACGCTACTGATGATGGAACAATAAATACAACGTATGAAAAAACGTATTCCCACTCTTCTGGCCACCATGATTGCCAGTGCCCTCTATAGCCATCAGGGCCTGGCAGCCGATCTCGCCTCACAGTGTATGCTGGGCGTGCCGAGCTATGACCGTCCTCTGGTACAGGGCGAGACTAATGAATTACCCGTCACCATCAATGCCGACAACGCTAAAGGGAATTATCCCGATGACGCGGTGTTTACCGGCAACGTGGACATCGCACAGGGTAACAGCCGCCTGCAGGCCGACGAAGTACAGCTTCATCAGAAGCAGGCTGAAGGCCAGCCGGAGCCAATACGTACCGTCGATGCGCTAGGCAACGTCCATTATGATGACAATCAGGTTATTCTGAAGGGACCGAAGGGCTGGTCTAATCTGAATACCAAAGATACCAACATCTGGGAAGGTGATTACCAGATGGTAGGTCGTCAGGGGCGCGGGAAAGCCGACCTGATGAAACAGCGTGGGGAAAACCGTTATACCATTCTGGAAAACGGTAGCTTTACCTCTTGTCTGCCGGGTTCCGATACCTGGAGCGTCGTCGGTAGCGAAGTGATCCACGACCGTGAAGAACAGGTCGCAGAGATCTGGAACGCCCGTTTTAAACTGGGTCCGGTTCCGGTCTTTTACAGTCCTTATTTACAGTTACCCGTCGGCGATAAGCGCCGTTCCGGTTTCCTGATCCCGAACGCAAAATATTCCACCAATAACTATTTTGAGTTCTACCTGCCGTATTACTGGAACATTGCGCCCAACATGGACGCCACCATCACGCCACATTATATGCACCGTCGTGGCGGGATCATGTGGGAGAACGAATTCCGCTACCTGACGCAAGCAGGTGCTGGCCTGATGGAGTTCGACTATCTGAACTCCGATAAAGTGTACGAAGATGAAAATCCGAAGGATGACAATTCACGCCGCTGGCTGTTCTACTGGCAACATTCGGGCGTGATGGATCAGGTGTGGCGCTTCAATGTCGACTACACCAAGGTCAGCGACACCAGCTACTTTAATAATTTTGATAACAAGTACGGTTCCAGCACCGACGGCTACGCCACGCAGAAATTCAGCGTCGGCTACGCGGTACAGAACTTTGATGCCACGGTTTCGACCAAGCAGTTCCAGGTCTTCGATGCGGCAAACAGTAACAGCTACTCTGCACAGCCGCAGTTAGACGTCAACTACTACCAGAATGACGTTGGTCCGTTTGATACCCGGATTTATGGTCAGGCGGTGCACTTCGTTAACACCAACGACAATATGCCGGAAGCGACGCGCGTTCACCTTGAACCGACCATCACTCTGCCATTGTCGAACAACTGGGGAAGTATCAATACCGAAGCGAAACTGCTGGCTACGCATTATCAGCAGACCAATCTGGACTGGTATAACAACAACCCGAGTAACGTTAACAAGCTCGATGATTCAGCCAACCGCGTCATGCCGCAGTTTAAAGTTGACGGCAAGATGGTGTTTGAGCGTGACATGCAAATGCTGGCGCCGGGTTATACCCAGACGCTGGAACCGCGCGCGCAGTACCTGTACGTACCGTATCGCGACCAAAGTCATATCTATAACTATGACTCGTCCCTGCTGCAATCTGACTATAGCGGCCTGTTCCGTGACCGTACCTATAGCGGCCTGGACCGTATCGCTTCCGCCAATCAGGTCACGACCGGGGTAACATCTCGCGTTTATGATGACGCAGCCGTTGAACGTTTTAATATTTCTGTGGGTCAAATCTACTATTTCACCGAGTCTCGCACTGGCGATGACCATACAGAATGGGAGAATGACGACAAAACGGGCTCACTGGTATGGGCTGGCGATACCTACTGGCGCATCTCCGATCGTTGGGGTTTACGCAGTGGGATCCAGTACGACACGCGTCTGGATAGTATCGCAACCAGCAATAGCAGTATCGAATACCGCCGCGACGAAAACCGTATGCTGCAATTGAACTACCGTTATGCCAGCCCAGAGTATATTAAGGCCGCTGTACCTTCACGCGATGTCACTAACGCCCAGTATGAAAATGGGATTTCGCAGGTGGGCGCAGTGGCAAGCTTCCCGATCGCCGACCGTTGGTCGATTGTCGGTGCTTACTACTTCGATACCAACGTGAACAAAGAAGCGGATTCCATGCTGGGCTTGCAGTACAACTCCTGCTGTTACGCCATTCGCTTCGGTTACGAACGTAAGCTGAACGGCTGGGATAACACCCAGAAACACGCGATTTATGACAACACGATCGGCTTTAATATCGAACTGCGCGGCCTGAGCTCCAACTACGGTCTCGGCACCAACCAAATGTTGCGTTCAAACATTTTGCCGTATCAAAGCTCTTTATGATCTGATTGATTTACAACGTAATCCGCATCGCGGTTAATTGAAATGGAAAAAGTATGAAGAACTGGAAAACGCTGCTTCTCGGTATCGCCATGATCGCGAATACCAGTTTCGCTGCCCCACAGGTAGTCGATAAAGTCGCAGCCGTCGTCAATAACGGCGTCGTTCTCGAAAGCGACGTCGATGGCTTAATGCAGTCAGTAAAACTTAATGCGGGTCAGGCTGGTCAGCAGTTACCGGACGACGCCACGCTGCGTCATCAGATCCTGGAACGTTTGATCATGGATCAAATCCTCCTGCAAATGGGTCAGAAGATGGGTGTTAAAATCTCTGACGAGCAGTTGGATCAGGCTATTGCCAACATCGCCAAGCAGAACAACATGACGCTGGATCAGATGCGCAGTCGTCTGGCACAGGATGGTTTAAGCTATTCGACCTATCGTAGCCAGATCCGCAAAGAGATGACCATCTCTGAAGTGCGTAACAACGAAGTTCGCCGTCGCGTTACTATCCTGCCTCAGGAAGTGGATGCCCTGGCGCAACAGGTAGGCAACCAAAACGATGCCAGCACCGAACTGAACCTGAGCCACATTCTGATCCCATTACCGGAAAACCCAACTTCCGACCAGGTTAACGCGGCTGAAAGCCAGGCGCGCTCTGTTGTTGATGAAGCGCGTAACGGTAGTGATTTCGGCAAACTGGCTATTACTTATTCCGCTGACCAGCAGGCGCTGAAAGGCGGCCAGATGGGTTGGGGACGTATTCAGGAGCTGCCGGGTATCTTCGCCCAGGCGTTAAGCACTGCGAAAAAAGGCGATATCATCGGCCCAATTCGTTCAGGTGTCGGCTTCCACATCCTGAAAGTCAATGATATGCGTGGCCAAAGCCAGAGCATCTCCGTGACTGAAGTTCACGCCCGCCATATTCTGCTTAAGCCGTCGCCGATCATGACCGATCAGCAGGCGCGTCTGAAGCTGGAACAAATCGCGGCAGATATTAAGAGCGGTAAAACTACCTTCGCAGCAGCCGCTAAAGAGTTTTCTCAGGATCCAGGCTCTGCCAACCAGGGCGGCGATCTGGGTTGGGCTGCAGCGGATATTTTCGACCCAGCTTTCCGCGATGCGCTGACCAAACTTCATAAAGGCCAGATGAGCGCCCCGGTGCACTCCTCTTTCGGTTGGCATCTGATCGAACTGCTGGACACGCGTAACGTTGATAAAACTGACGCGGCGCAGAAAGACAGAGCTTACCGTATGCTGATGAACCGTAAATTCTCGGAAGAAGCAGCAACCTGGATGCAGGAACAGCGCGCCAGCGCTTACGTTAAAGTTCTGAGCAACTAATGGCTCGTACTCAACGCGTTGTTATCACTCCCGGCGAACCCGCCGGGATTGGCCCGGACCTGGTGGTTCAGCTCGCCCAGCGCGATTGGCCTGTAGAACTCGTTGTCTGTGCGGATGCAGGACTTCTCAGTGACCGGGCAGCAATGCTCGGTTTACCGCTTTCACTCCTCCCCTACTCTCCAGATACCCCAGCCAGACCGCAATCAGCAGGCACATTGACGCTGTTACCGATTGCGCTGCGGGCACCTGCTGTCGCGGGTCAGTTGGCGGTAGAAAACGGGCAATATGTGGTGGATACGCTGGCTCGCGCCTGCGATGGTTGTCTGCAAGGTGAGTTTGCGGCGTTGATCACCGGTCCGGTTCACAAGGGCGTAATCAATGACGCAGGCGTTCCGTTTACCGGGCATACCGAGTTTTTTGAAGAGCGCTCACAGGCAAAGAAAGTTGTTATGATGCTGGCGACCGAAGAACTGCGCGTTGCCCTGGCAACCACGCATTTGCCGCTCAGAGCCGTTGCCGACGCCATTACGCCCGCCCTGCTTCAGGAAGTGATCGGCATTTTGCATCATGATTTACGCACTAAGTTCGGCATTGCCGATCCACATATTCTGGTGTGCGGTCTTAACCCGCATGCTGGTGAAGGCGGCCATATGGGAACGGAAGAGATAGACACCCTCATTCCGGTACTCGATGAACTGCGTGCGCAGGGGATGAAATTAAACGGCCCGCTGCCCGCAGATACGCTTTTTCAGCCCAAATATCTCGACCACGCGGATGCCGTGCTGGCAATGTACCACGATCAGGGTCTCCCCGTGCTAAAATACCAGGGATTTGGTCGCGGTGTGAATATCACGCTGGGCCTGCCCTTTATTCGCACATCCGTCGATCACGGCACCGCACTTGAACTCGCGGGCCGTGGACAAGCAGATGTCGGCAGTTTTATTACGGCGCTTAATCTCGCCATCAAAATGATTGTTAATACCAATGAATAATCGAGTCCATCAGGGCCATTTAGCCCGTAAACGTTTCGGGCAGAACTTCCTCAACGATCAGTTTGTGATCGAAAGTATTGTCTCTGCTATCAACCCGCAGAAAGGTCAGGCTATGGTCGAAATCGGCCCAGGCCTGGCGGCATTGACCGAACCAGTTGGCGAACGCCTGGACAAGCTCACGGTCATTGAACTGGACCGCGATCTGGCAGCACGCTTACAGACACACCCGTTTTTAGGGCCTAAGCTGACGATTTATCAGCAAGATGCCATGACCATGAACTTCGGCGAACTGGCACAAACGATGGGTCAGCCGCTGCGCGTATTCGGCAACCTGCCGTACAACATCTCCACGCCACTCATGTTCCATCTTTTTTCCTATACTGATGCAATTGCCGACATGCATTTCATGTTGCAAAAAGAGGTGGTCAATCGTCTGGTTGCAGGGCCAAACAGTAAAGCGTATGGTCGATTAAGCGTCATGGCGCAGTATTACTGCAATGTGATCCCGGTACTTGAAGTGCCGCCATCTGCATTTACGCCTGCGCCTAAAGTCGATTCCGCCGTAGTGCGTCTGGTCCCTCACGCGTCGATGCCGTACCCGGTTAAAGATGTTCGTGTGCTGAGCCGTATTACCACCGAAGCGTTTAATCAGCGCCGTAAAACGGTACGTAACAGTCTCGGCAACCTATTTAGCGTTGAAGTACTGACAGAGCTGGGCGTTGATCCGGCGATGCGAGCGGAAAATATCTCTGTCGCGCAATACTGCCGGATGGCTAACTATCTGTCAGAAAACGCGCCATCGAAGGAGAGTTAAACATGATCAATTCGCCCCGAGTGTGCATTCAGGTACAAAGCGTCTACATTGAGGCGCAATCCTCACCTGATGATGAACGTTACGTTTTTGCTTACACCGTAACTATCCGCAATTTGGGGCGAGCGCCTGTGCAGCTGTTGGGGCGTTATTGGTTAATCACTAATGGTCATGGCCGCGAAACAGAAGTCCAGGGTGAAGGCGTGGTTGGTGTCCAGCCCCATATCGAACCCGGCGAAGAGTACCAGTATACCAGCGGTGCGGTGATTGAAACGCCGCTGGGCACCATGCAGGGTCACTACGAAATGATCGATGAACAAGGCATCGCCTTTACCATCGACATTCCCGTATTCCGACTCGCCGTTCCAACACTCATTCATTAAAACAATAACTATGGCGACATACCTTATTGGCGACGTTCACGGTTGTTACGATGAACTGGTAGCCTTGCTGCATCAGGTAGACTTTAATTCCCAAAAAGACACCCTATGGCTCACCGGCGATCTGGTCGCCCGTGGGCCGGGCTCGCTGGACGTTTTGCGCTACGTGAAATCACTGGGCGACAGCGTACGGTTGGTATTGGGTAATCACGATTTACACCTGCTGGCCGTATTTGCTGGTATCAGTCGTAATAAACCTAAAGACAGGGTCACATCGCTGCTCGAAGCACCGGATGCCGACGAATTACTTAACTGGCTCCGCCGTCAACCGCTGTTGCAGGTGGACGAAGAGAAGAAGCTGGTGATGGCACATGCCGGTATCACCCCACAGTGGGACCTGCAGACGGCAAAAGACTGTGCTCGCGATGTTGAAGCCGTGTTGTCGAGCGACTCATATCCCTTCTTCCTTGATGCGATGTACGGCGACATGCCCAATAACTGGACCCCGGAACTGACCGGGCTGGCACGCCTGCGTTTTATTACCAACGCCTTTACCCGCATGCGTTACTGCTTCCCCAACGGTCAACTGGATATGTATAGCAAAGAGTCACCAGAAGACGCACCTGCCCCGCTGAAGCCGTGGTTTGCCATTCCTGGACCTGTCAGTGAAGCGTACAGCATTGCATTCGGGCACTGGGCATCGCTGGAAGGCAAAGGCACACCAGAAGGTATTTACGCGCTGGATACGGGGTGTTGCTGGGGAGGCGATCTCACCTGTCTGCGCTGGGAAGACAAACAGTACTTTGTGCAGCCATCAAATCGCCATCTGAATCTGGATCCTGGCGAAGCGGTCAACGCCTGAGAGATTTATGCCTGATGGCGCTACGCTTATCAGGCCTACATCTGGCACAAGAGTAGGCCGGATAAGACGTTTCGCCGCCATCCGGCACTTACAGGATTAACGACGCTCCAGAATCTCGAAGCAGTAGCTGTGAGAGTTTTGCGCGTCGGCATCGTGGAATTCACTGAACACCGACTCCCAGTCATCCGGTTCGTAGTCCGGGAAATGCGTATCCCCTTCGACTTCAGCATCAATGTGCGTCAGATACAGCTTCTGCGCTTTTGGCAGGAACTGCTCATACACGCGCCCACCGCCAATCACCATAATCTCTGGTTCATCACCGCAGGCCGCAATGGCTTCATCAACAGACTTCACCCACTGTACACGATCGTCAGTGCCAGGCTTGCTGCTGATGACGATATTTTTACGCCCAGGTAACGGTCGCCCGATGGATTCCCAGGTGTGGCGTCCCATGACAACCGGCTTGTTTAAGGTATTACGTTTAAACCAGGCGAGATCGGCAGGGAGGTTCCACGGCATGGCGTTCTCCATACCGATGACGCGATCTACCGCTAACGCCGCAATCAGACTGATCATTGAATATTTCCCGGATACAAAAAAATTGTCGCCACTATACGGAAAGCGCAATCTTTCGTCGACTGGCGGAAAGAGGATGAACAGGAAAATTTTCCGTTCTGCTGGCGAACCGACCTATTTAAGGTGGTACGCCAGCATTACAGTAGTTCAAAAACAGCCAATTAGCAGTAAAGTTTGCAGAACATCACATTTTTTACCCTATGCTGACGGTTTCACTTCCGGCTCATCGGCGACGTCGCCCGTATGCTTACCTTCATCCGTGCCTTGCCAGCCATGGCGTTGAATTAACGATAAGTGCTGACGATCTTCCGCAATAATTTCACTCAGCATTGCGCTGGTGCGTTTATAAACGGCCGCGCGGGAAGTCGCGTCATTTTCCCCTTTCACCATCTCCTCTACCATCATGGTATTGAATCGGCGGAATACGTCGGCCCGCTCACGTGCCTCATAGCGCCCAAGCCCGAGCCCCTCCAACGCCAGACGTCCGGTCTTCAGTGCACCTTCAAAGGTTTCGCGTTCCGGCATATCCACGCCCGCCTGGCGCAGGCGGATGTAATGATCCACATCGCGCGCACGAGCAATAATTTGCAGATGCGGGAAATGCTCTTTCACCATTTCGGTTAACTGCAGGCTGGTTTGCGGATCGTCAATGGCATTAATAATGACTTCAGCTTTCGCCGCCCCGGCAGACTCCAGCAGATCCATCCGGGTCGCATCGCCATAGAAAACCTTCATCCCGAATTTACGCAGCGTTTCGATATGGTCCGGGTCATGATCAAGAACCACCATTTTGACCCCACTCGACAACAACAGGCGACCGGTTATCTGGCCAAATCGCCCAAATCCAGCGATGATCACCCGCGGTTGCTCCTCATCGATTTCATCGGCTTCCCGCTCTTCCGAAGTCGCCGATTTTTCCAGACGCGTCAAAATCACCAGCAAAATCGGCGTAGCCGCCATCGACAACGCCACCGCCAGTGTCAGCGATTTCGCCCAGTCAGGATCGAGCACATTTGCCATTTGCGCCGCACCAAACACCACAAAGGCAAACTCACTGCCCTGCCCTAACAATACGGCAAACCAGCGACGCTGCTTGTTCGGCACCTGCAACGGTTTCGCTATCAACCACAGCATGACGGTTTTGATAACCAGGAAACCGACCAGCAAAATGATAATGCGCAAGGGATTATCAATCAGCGTACCAAAGTCGATAGACATCCCCACGCCAATGAAAAACAGTCCCAGCAGCAATCCTTTAAATGGCTCAATGTCGCTTTCCAGCGCGTGGCGATACTCAGAGCTTGCCAGCAGCACTCCGGCAAGAAAGGCCCCCATCGCCATCGACAGGCCAACCTCTTCCAGGAGCAGACCGAAGCCAAACACGAGGAACAGCGCAACGGCACTGAATACTTCCCGCAGGCCCGAACGCGCAACAAAACGCAAGGCCGGACGTGTGACATAACGCCCCAATACCACCACTAATACCAGTGCGCCCGCTACCTTCAGGGCTGACAATGCAAACGCCCCAAGCGTAGTCGATGCGCCGCTCGCCGCCAGTAACGGGATCATCGCCACCAATGGAATAGCGGCGATATCCTGGAACAGCAGCACGGCAAACGCGCTGCGGCCCATTTGCGAAACCATCAGGTTGCGTTCATTCATTGCCTGCATAGCGATCGCCGTTGAGGAAAGCGCCAGCGTCATGCCGATCAGTTCCGCTACCTGCCAGCGCAGGCCAAGGAACATACAGAACAAACCAATTAAGCCGCCGCAAACCACCATCTGTAGCGCACCGCCGCCGAACACCGATGCCCGCAATTTCCACAAACGTTGCGGATCCAGCTCCAGACCGATGACAAACAGCATCAGTACCACACCGATCTCCGCAAAATGCAGGATGGATTCGGCGTCCGTCACCAGCCTCAGACCCCAGGGTCCGATAATGCATCCGGCGATGAGATACCCCAGTACCGACCCTAATCCCAGCCGTACGGCGATGGGTACAATCAGCGCCGCCGATCCGAGATAAATCAGCGCCTGTATCAGCGTATGGCTATCCATGGTGTGCCTCCTGCCATTCCATCAGACGCTGTTTGTAGTGACGCGCCTGCGCTTGCAGCGTTTCATCATCACAGACAAACGTACAGTGCATCGCAAACGGCGGCAGCCATTTGAGGCCGCAATAGAGCGCTGTTGCCTGTAAAGGCTGAGAAAGCACATCAAATCCGGGATGGGAGCCAATATCGAAGTGGTTTTCACCGCCGCCGGTCGTCACCGCCCACAGCAGTTGTTTACCGTGCAGCGCAGTACCACCATGGCCATACGCCCAGCCGTGCGAAAGGACTTTATCCATCCACAGCTTGAGTAATGGAGGTGTGCTGTACCACTGCATCGGATGCTGCCAGATGATCAAATCAGCGCGCGCCAGCGCATCCTGTTCAGCGGCAATATCGATATTGAAGTCGGGGTAGAGCTGGTATAGCGAGCGTATCTCCACGCCCTCCAGCGTCCTTGCCTGTTCAAGCATCCGCTTATTCGCATGCGAATGTTGCGGATAGGGATGCGCATAAATGATGAGAATCATGATTAGCCTGTGTCACTGCATTATTGTAATAACAGTGAGTTTAGTCACTTAATCCACAGGCTAACAGTCAATATTATTGAGTGGCTGAATGGAGAAAACTGAACTAGTTGTCCAGTTCGCTCATATCCTTAACCTGATCGCGGTTAATCTGTTCCGTCTTACCCGTCTGGGCATTTTTGTACGACACCAGACCAGTATCATCATCAACCTGCGGTTTGCCGTCAGTGACGATTGTTTTGCCATCGGTGGTTTTAACCGCCTGGTTTGAGGAACAACCGGCCACGGTAAACAGTGCTGCTGCGGTAAAAATTGAGGTGATCAGGATATGTTTTTGCATGGTGTTCTCCCTGCTTTCAATTGTTTTCAGTGATATACCCAGTTAACTGTAGGCTAACTGACTGAGTTGCAGGGAAAATACAGAACACTCCTAATAGCCCGCCCTGGTCACGGGCTTACTGCGAATCGTCATTTGACTGGTTTGCGCCAGCGTCAGACCTCGCGTTTCCGGGGCGAAAGCGATGGACACAAGCAGGCCAATCAGCGAAATTCCTGCGCCCATCAGCATGACATTGCTGATACCGTATTTGGTGATGAATACCGGCAGCGCCCAGGTTGAAACAATAGTACCGATGCGGCTTAAGGACATAATCACCCCGACGGCAGACGCGCGAATGTCGGTAGGGAACAGCTCGTTTGGGTATAGCCACTGCAGGTTTCCCGGTCCCCCCGAGAAAAACGCGTACACGGCAAACGCCAGCACTACCAGCCACGCCCCCATATCAGGAATTAACCCCAGTACAGCCAACGCCAGCGTCATCATAATAAAGCTGCCAATTAACAATGGCCGACGGCCCGCGCTATTGAGCCAGAACATGGGCGGAATGCACCCCAGCATAAAGCACAGGCTTATCACCACATTGCCCAACGCGGCGCTTTTCCCGGCACCAAGCCCCAACAGTCCAACAATCTGCGGACCAAAAGTATAAATGGCGAACATCGGGATCACCTGACAGGTCCAGATAGCGGCAACAAACAGGACAAACGGGAAATGACGGCGGTTAAACAGCTGGAGAAAACGCGTCTCCTGCGGCGCCTCTTCGTCGAACACCACCGGTTCGCCGAACAGTTTGATCATCATCGCTTCACACTCTTTCACCCGACCTTTACGCAGCAGCCAGCGCGGCGATTCAGGAAGATCGAAGCGCCCAATCAGGATCAAAATACAGGGGATCACCGCGCTGCCCAGCATCCAGCGCCATCCTCCCTCAACATCATAAAGCCAGTAACCGACCAGATCGGCACAGGTGGCGCCGACATACCACATCGCGGCGATAAAACCGATGGAGAAAGCGCGCTGGCGGGTATTGGAGAACTCGGTAATCATCGAGGTAGCAATCGGATAATCGGCACCAATCACAATGCCGATCAGCACGCGCATCACCAACAGCTCAACGGGCGAGGAAACAAACATGGTTGCTGCCGATATCACGCCAATGGCGATAATATCGATGATGAACATTTTGCGCCGCCCGACTTTATCGGAAATGTAGCCAAACAGCGACGTCCCCACAAACAGACCGGCGAGCGTGCCGGCACCCAGCAGACCAATCCACTGTGCGTCCAGTTTCAATGCTGGCGTGAGCTGTTCCAGCGCTACGCCAATCATCACCAGCACATAACCATCCAGAAATGGCCCACCGCTTCCCCACAGCATTATCCGGCGGTGAATAGAGGTAAATTTGATGTCATCAAAGTTCCTGGGCTGCTGCATAGCGACTTCCTGTTTCAACACGGGCAAAGCGTCATCTATAGGCCGGATAAGGCGTTTACGCCCCCATCCGGCACTGGCGTCACATGATTGCCGGATGGCGACGCTAGCGCGTCTTATCCGGCCTACGGGTGCACAACCTCGTACTTATTAACCGTAGCGAAACTCCACGCCAAATGTCCCACGCGGGTATTCCCACTTTTCCAGCGCTGTATCGAGCCCGAGAATGCGGCACGTTCCGCACTCCAGGCATCCGGCGTAATCAAACCGTACGCTGCCGTCGTCCTGCTTTTTATACAGCCCTGCTGGACAGGCCTTAATCAGCACTTCCAGCGCCTGTTTATCAGGATCGGTTTTGAGAATGATATGTGGGCTGTCTTCATCGACATTGAACTTATTGACGCCCAGTTTGACGTCCACATTGACGGGAGATGTCATAATACGGTCACTCCTTTCAGGCCATCTTTCATCAGGTTGATGAAGCCCACTTTCTTCGCATGGCGCAGGATTTTTTTACGCATTGGCACCGGGGCGGAACCATCTACGGTGAACAGGTCGCGTGCGATACTGACCGCCATTTCGGGATAGGCGGTAAACATGCGCGGGTTATCAAGAAAAGCAGGAAGCTTCTGGTAAATACGCATATCGCGCATCGGGCCATCGTCCAGATGCTGACGGTATTCACCCAGCGACTGCTTGCTAAAGTCGTCGCGCTTCATCGCTGAAAGCACCGTTTTCGCCGCCGCTTCGCCTGCGGAAATGGCGAGATCCATACCGCGAATGGTAAAGCCGAGGTTCATACACATTCCGGCAGCGTCACCGGCAATCAGCACACCGTCCCCCACCAGTTCTGGCTGCATATTCATACCGGCTTCAGGTACGACGTGCGCGGCATATTCCACCAGCTTGCCACCGGCGATCAGTGGGGCAACCGCCGGATGCTGTTTGAAATCTTCCAGCATTTGCGGGACCGATTTTTTCGCGTCTTTCAGGTGATGAAGGCCGCAGACCAGCCCCAGAGAAAGGGTCGTTTCATTCGTATAGAGAAAGCCACCGCCCATCAATCCATCGGTTGGCGATCCGGCAAACAGGCAGGCTGCACCTTCGTTCCCCTGTAACTGGAAACGATCTTCAATTACCGATTTTGGCAGTTCGATCAGCTCTTTTACGCCGACGGCAACATGCGATGCCTCGACGCGCTTTGCCATACCCAGCTTTTCAGCCAGCAGAGAATTCACCCCGTCGGCGAGGATCACCACTTTGGCTTCCAGAATATCGCCGTCGGCTTCCACGCCCACGACTTTACCCTCGCGCTGCACAACGTTATCCACACGAATACCGGTGATAAGCTGGGCGCCCGCCTCCTCGGCCTGCTCCATCAGCCAGGCGTCAAATTTGCTACGTAAGACGGAATAAGAAACCTGCGACGATGCGGCCTCTTCACCATTGCAATAGTCGATGGTCATCGCCCCTTTGTCGGTCATAAAGGCGAGCTTTTCGTGGGTGATTATGCGTTCAATGGGGGCCTGCTCAGCAAAACCGGGAATGATGCGCTCCAGGCTATGCGCATACATGCGCCCACCGGTGACATTCTTCGCGCCAGCAGAATTGCCGCGCTCGATAACCAGCACCTGTGCACCTTCCCGAGCCAGCACCAGCGCCGCAACCGAACCAGCCAGACCTGCACCCACTATGATGGCATCAAAGATATCTTCGGACATACGTACTCCTGTCAGCGGCAGGATACCTTCGCATCCTGCCCGAATGGTTTAACGCGCTAAGGCAGCCGTCAGCGCAGGCAGGATCTTCAGCGCATCGCCAACGATGCCATAATCTGCATACTGGAAAATCGGCGCATTTTTGTCTTTGTTGATGGCGAAAATCGTCTGTGCGCCGTTGGCACCGACCATATGTTGGATCTGCCCGGAGATCCCCACGGCCAGATACAGTTCAGGCTTAAGCATCAGGTTGGAGATGCCGACGTAGCGTTCATGCTCCATCCACTTCTCGTTTTCCGCCACCGGACGGGAACAGGCCAGCTCAGCGCCAATCGTCTGGCACAGCGCTTCTGCCAGCGAGATATTTTCTTTGCTACCAATACCGCGTCCCACGCTGACCACCAGACGGGCTTTGTCGAGATCGACGCTGTTGCTCTGACGCGCCTGAGTTGCCGTACGGGTCACGACAATGGCCGGAGCCTGCCACTGTACGGTATGCATCTCGCCGCTGCGGGTGGTATCCGGTTGCTGCGCGTCAAACGTTCCGCTACTGAGAGTGATCACGGCAAACGGTGAAGCGATTGTTTCTGCTCCCATCGCCAGGCCGCCGTAGACCATATGTTTGACCGCCGCTTTTCCATCCTGCACCGCGACTGCGCTGGCATCATTTGAGACTGCAGCCGACAAGCGAAAGCCCAGCTTTGCCGCTAACAGCTTGCCCCGACGTGTATTCGGCAGCAGCACCGCGCCGCCCTCGCTGTGCTGACGAATGGTCTGAGCCATCACATCGGCGTAGTCTTCAACCATACGGTCTTCTGGTTTGCCGCTGAGCAGCCAGACATGATCCGCGCCTAAATGACATGCCGTTGCGCTGTCCGCATCGCTGAGCACAAACGTGTTAACTTTTTCACCTAAAGCCTGCGCACCATTCATCAGTTCCGGCAGACGAGAAGGGGTATCGCTGAATACCCAGATACTGGAAAATTTGTTCATAACATCCCCTGATAATTAAATGATTTTGCGAAGATTCTCGACAAACGCGGCAATCTGTTCTTCACCGTCACCTTCAATTACAACGCGCTGACGCTCGCGCTGTTTCGGCGCAGCAACCTGTTGTGCGGAATACGCCTGCACGCTGTTCAGCCCAAAGTCTGCAGGTGACCAAACCTGAACCGGTTTTTTCGCCGCACCAAGAATGGCTTTCATGGAAGGGATTTGAGGGGTGTTGATGTCAGTAGAGACCGCGATAACCGCCGGAAGCGGGATACTCAGGGTTTCAACTTCATCTTCCAGTTCACGCTCTACCGTCAGAGTGCTGTCGGTAAGAGAGAGGATTTTGCTCACGCCGTTTATCGCCGGCACGTCCAGCATTTCGCCCACCAGCAGACCAACCTGCTGAGCATAAAGATCGGAAGAACCGTCGCCGCAAATAAGCAGATCAAAACCGGATTTTTGCACGGCGGCAGCCAGCGCAGTGGCAGTTTGTTGCGGCAGCGCCTGTTCAAATTGATCGTCAATGACAACAATCAGTTCATCAGGGCCACGGGAAAGCACATCTTTGCGCCCTTTTGCATTGGTCAGCGCTTTGCCTCCGACGCTCATGGCCACAACCTGAGCCTCTCCCACCTGCTGTTTTAACTGGCAAGCCGCTTCGATCGCATTCAGATCATATTGGCTGATTTTGCCATCTGCTTTGCTGAAATCGAGTGTTCCATCAGCATTATTAATCGCAATATCCTGCTCATCAGGTACGCATTTGTAGCAAGTAATTATCTTCATTGCATCTCCAGAAATCATGAAGGAAACGTATTTATATCGGCGGTGTTAAATACAGATATCACGCTCTTTAATTCGGAAATAAAACCTTAATCACCAATATTGAAAATGTCACACATTGAAATTCGTAACTTTCAATAGTGTTACATGCCTCACCAATATTGAAAGAATCACGTCAAATATGAAAATTTTCAATATTGTCTGCTGGTTCAACAATATTGAACGCCAGTCACTTAAAAAAGTTAAAAAACCAATGTCAATATCATGATTAACAAAGAAATTATCTAGATTTCCAGACAAAATAACCAGCATAAAAAAGTGTGACACAGATAACAGAATAGCCGGAAATGAATACCCATTATGAGTTACTCACTGAGGCGCCCCAGAGGTTAAAAAGTCATCAACAAATCATTAATAATAAATAAACAAACGATCACATACGGGCACGCTAAATAAATTTCGTTTTCACACTGGAATTCACTTATGAAAAATGAAAAGAGAAAATCGGGAATTGAACCGAAGGTTTTTTTTCCGCCATTAATAATTGTTGGGATACTTTGTTGGCTAACAGTAAGAGATCTTGATGCCGCTAACGTCGTTATTAATGCGGTATTCAGTTATGTCACCAACGTCTGGGGTTGGGCATTCGAATGGTATATGGTCGTCATGCTCTTCGGATGGTTCTGGTTAGTCTTTGGCCCGTATGCCAAAAAGAAATTAGGCGACGAAAAACCCGAGTTTAGTACCGCCAGCTGGATTTTTATGATGTTCGCCTCCTGTACATCCGCCGCGGTGCTGTTCTGGGGTTCCATCGAGATCTACTACTATATCTCTACCCCGCCGTTCGCTTTGGAGCCCAATTCCACGGGTGCTAAAGAGATCGGTCTGGCGTACAGCCTGTTCCACTGGGGGCCGTTGCCGTGGGCAACCTACAGCTTCCTTTCTGTGGCCTTCGCCTATTTCTTCTTTGTGCGCAAGATGGACGTCATCCGTCCCAGCTCCACGCTCGTACCGTTAGTGGGCGAAAAGCATGCGAAAGGGCTGTTCGGCACCATCGTTGATAACTTCTACCTGGTGGCGCTGATCTTCGCGATGGGTACCAGCCTCGGTCTGGCGACGCCGCTGGTAACCGAGTGTATGCAATGGCTGTTCGGTATTCCGCATACGCTGCAACTCGACGCCATCATCATTACCTGCTGGATCATTCTGAACGCCATTTGCGTAGCCTGTGGCCTGCAAAAAGGAGTCAGAATCGCCAGCGACGTGCGTAGCTACCTGAGCTTCCTGATGCTGGGCTGGGTGTTTATCGTCAGCGGCGCCAGCTTCATCATGAACTACTTCACCGACTCGGTCGGCATGCTGCTGATGTATCTGCCGCGCATGCTGTTCTATACCGATGCCATCGGTAAAGGCGGATTCCCGCAGGGCTGGACTGTTTTCTACTGGGCGTGGTGGGTCATTTACGCCATCCAGATGAGTATCTTCCTGGCGCGTATTTCTCGAGGTCGTACCGTACGTGAACTGTGCTTTGGGATGGTGCTGGGCCTGACCGCTTCCACCTGGATCCTGTGGACAGTCCTTGGCAGCAACACGCTGCTGCTGATGGATAAAAACATTCTCAACATCCCGCAGCTGATTGAACAACACGGCGTGGCGCGCGCCATTATCGAAACCTGGGCCGCCTTGCCATTCAGCACCGCCACCATGTGGGGCTTCTTTATCCTCTGCTTTATTGCCACCGTCACGCTAATTAACGCCTGCTCCTACACCCTGGCGATGTCCACCTGTCGCGAAGTTCGTGATGGTGAAGAACCGCCGCTGTTGGTGCGTATCGGTTGGTCCGTTCTGGTCGGCGTCATCGGCATCGTTCTGCTGGCGCTGGGTGGGCTGAAGCCCATTCAGACCGCAATTATCGCCGGAGGATGTCCGCTGTTCTTCGTCAACATCATGGTGACGCTGTCCTTTATTAAAGACGCCAAAGTGCACTGGAAAGACAAGTAATTCTTATTAACCCAATTGATCAAGAGGCTGAAAGATGGATTTCAACTTAAATGACGAGCAGGAACTGTTTGTCGCCGGTATTCGTGAACTGATGGCCAGTGAGAACTGGGAAGCTTATTTTGCCGAGTGCGATCGCGACAGCGTCTACCCTGAGCGTTTTGTAAAAGCACTGGCAGATATGGGCATCGATAGCCTGTTGATCCCGGAAGAACACGGCGGGCTGGAAGCCGGTTTTGTCACCGTTGCCGCCGTCTGGATGGAACTCGGACGTCTTGGCGCACCAACCTATGTGCTGTACCAGTTACCGGGGGGTTTTAACACTTTTCTGCGTGAAGGTACCCAAGAGCAAATTGATAAAATCATGGCGTTCCAGGGAACAGGTAAGCAGATGTGGAACTCTGCAATTACCGAACCGGGAGCGGGATCGGATGTTGGCAGTCTGAAAACCACTTATACACGCAAAAATGGTAAGGTTTATCTTAATGGCAGTAAGTGCTTTATCACCAGTAGCGCCTATACCCCGTACATTGTAGTGATGGCGAGAGATGGTGCATCACCGGATAAACCTGTTTATACCGAGTGGTTTGTTGACATGAGCAAAGCGGGTATCAAGGTCAACAAACTGGAGAAACTCGGTCTGCGCATGGATAGCTGCTGTGAAATCACCTTTGATGACGTTGAACTGGACGAGAAAGACATGTTCGGTCGGGAAGGTAATGGCTTCAACCGCGTGAAAGAAGAGTTTGACCATGAACGCTTCCTCGTCGCACTGACCAACTACGGTACGGCAATGTGCGCTTTTGAAGACGCAGCGCGTTATGCCAACCAACGCGTACAGTTTGGTGAAACGATCGGCCGTTTCCAGCTGATTCAGGAGAAGTTCGCGCACATGGCGATCAAACTGAACTCCATGAAAAACATGCTGCTGGAAGCCGCATGGAAAGCGGATAACGGCACTATTACCTCGGGCGACGCGGCCATGTGCAAATACTTCTGCGCCAACGCGGCATTTGAAGTGGTAGACACCGCCATGCAGGTGCTGGGTGGCGTGGGTATCGCGGGTAACCATCGCATCACGCGCTTCTGGCGTGACCTGCGCGTTGACCGTGTTTCTGGTGGTTCTGACGAAATGCAGATCCTGACGTTGGGTCGTGCGGTATTGAAGCAATACCGTTGATTCGTTCGTTTCGTAGGCCGGATAAGGCGTTTACGCCACCATCCGGCAATATGCCCGGTGGCGCTGCGCTTACCGGGCCTACAAAAAAAATGCCAGGAGAAAAATGATGCATCATTTACCAATGCCAGCCTTCGGCCCGCTTTCCGGGGTACGCGTTGTCTTTTCAGGGATCGAAATTGCCGGTCCGTTCGCCGGACAGATGTTCGCCGAATGGGGTGCTGAGGTTATCTGGATTGAAAACGTCGCATGGGCCGATACCATCCGTGTGCAACCTAACTATCCGCAGCTCTCACGCCGTAATCTGCATGCCCTGTCGCTGAATATTTTCAAAGATGAAGGCCGGGAAGCGTTTCTGAAGCTGATGGAAACCACCGATATTTTCATTGAAGCCAGTAAAGGCCCGGCCTTTGCCCGCCGCGGTATTACCGATGAAGTGCTGTGGGAACATAACCCGAAACTGGTTATCGCCCACCTTTCCGGCTTCGGCCAGTTTGGTACCGAGGAGTACACCAATCTTCCAGCGTATAACACCATCGCACAGGCATTTAGCGGCTATCTGATCCAAAACGGTGACGTGGATCAGCCAATGCCAGCCTTCCCGTACACCGCCGATTACTTCTCCGGGATGACCGCGACGACAGCGGCGCTGGCGGCTCTGCACAAAGTCCGCGAAACGGGTAAAGGTGAAAGCATCGATATCGCCATGTACGAGGTGATGCTGCGCATGGGTCAGTATTTCATGATGGATTACTTCAACGGCGGCGAAATTTGCCCACGCATGACCAAAGGCAAAGACCCGTATTACGCTGGCTGCGGCCTGTATAAATGCGCCGATGGCTATATCGTCATGGAGCTGGTCGGCATCACGCAAATCAACGAGTGCTTCAAAGATATTGGCCTCGCCCACATTCTTGGCACGCCGGAAGTTCCGGAAGGTACCCAGCTTATCCATCGCGTGGAATGCCCTTACGGCCCGCTCGTGGAAGAGAAACTGGACGCCTGGCTGGCAACGCACACCATCGCCGAAGTCCAGGCGCGCTTTGCTGAGCTGAATATCGCCTGCGCGAAGGTGCTGACCATTCCGGAACTGGAAGGCAACCCGCAGTACGTTGCCCGTGAATCCATTACTCAGTGGCAAACAATGGATGGCCGCACCTGCAAAGGTCCGAACATCATGCCGAAATTTAAAAACAACCCGGGGAAAATCTGGCGTGGCATGCCGTCACATGGCATGGATACTGCCGCCATTCTGAAAAACATTGGTTATAGCGAAGCAGACATAAATGAGCTGGTCGGCAAAGGCCTGGCCAGAGTTGAGGAATAAACGCGACGCGCTGACCGCTCATTGGTTAGCGCTCACGCCTGATTTCAGTGGATAAAGCAATATGGATATCGTTGGCGGACAAAACTTACGTCAGATGTGGGACGACCTGGCCGGGGTGTACGGAGATAAAACGGCGTTAATTTTCGAATCCTGCGAAGGAGTCGTTCGGCAGTTTAGCTATGCCTCGCTCAATGAAGAGATTAACCGCACGGCAAACCTTTTCCATTCCTTAGGGATCCGCAAGGGCGATAAGGTCGCATTGCATCTGGATAACTGTCCGGAATTCATTTTTTGCTGGTTTGGGCTGGCAAAAATTGGCGCCATTATGGTACCGATTAATGCCCGCTTACTGGGCGAAGAAAGTGCCTGGATCCTGCAAAACAGCCAGGTAAGTCTGCTGGTCACCAGCGCCCAGTTTTATCCTATGTACCGCCAGATACGGCTGGAAAATACCACACCGCTTAATCATATCTGCCTGATTGGCGAACAGCTTCCGGTTGACGACGGCGTGAGCCACTTTACCCAACTGCAATCCCGCCAGTCCGCCACGCTGTGCTATACACCTGCGTTATCCACTGACGATACGGCGGAAATTCTGTTTACCTCAGGCACCACTTCACGGCCTAAAGGGGTGGTGATTACCCACTACAACCTGCGTTTTGCAGGCTACTACACTTCCTGGCAAATCGCTCTGCGCGATGATGACGTCTACATGACGGTGATGCCCGCTTTTCATATCGACTGTCAGTGTACCGCCGCAATGCCCGCATTCTCCGCTGGCAGCACCTTTGTGCTGCTAGAGAAGTACAGTGCCAGGGCGTTCTGGAATCAGGTGCATAGATATAAGGCGACGGTTACCGAATGCATTCCGATGATGATCAGAACGCTGATGGTACAACCTGACGCGCCAACCGACAGACAGCATCACCTACGCGAAGTAATGTTCTATCTCAATTTATCCGCACAGGAAAAAGACGCCTTTACCGAACGCTTTGGCGTCAGGCTGCTGACCTCCTACGGTATGACTGAAACCATCGTCGGTATTATCGGCGACCGTCCCGGTGACAAACGACGCTGGCCCTCCATTGGCCGCGTGGGATTTAGCTATGAAGCCGAAATCCGTGACGATCACAACCGTCCCCTGCCCGCCGGAGAAATTGGCGAAATCTGTATTAAAGGCGTGCCGGGCAAAACAATCTTCAAAGAGTACTATGCCCAGCCGGAGGCTACCGCCAAAGCACTGGAACCTGAAGGCTGGTTACATACCGGAGATTCGGGCTATCAGGATGCGGATGGCTATTTTTATTTCGTCGACAGACGCTGCAACATGATTAAACGCGGCGGAGAAAATGTCTCCTGCGTCGAGCTGGAAAATATTATTTCTGCGCATCCGAAAATTCAGGACATTGTGGTTGTCGGTATTAAAGATTCAATCCGTGATGAAGCCATTAAAGCGTTTATCGTCCTTAATGAAGGTGAAACATTAAGCGAGGCCGAGTTCTTCAGCTTCTGCGAAAACAATATGGCGAAATTCAAGGTTCCCTCGTTTATGGAGATAAGAACCGACCTGCCGCGCAATTGTTCAGGAAAAATAATCAAAAAAAATCTGAAATAACCCTCCCGGTAGGAATTCCTCCTGCCGGGAAATCTATTTATCTGGAGATGAACTATGAGTGAATCATTACATCTGACCCGTAACGGCCCGATTCTGGAAATTACCCTCGACCGGCCTAAAGCCAATGCCATTGATGCAAAAACCAGTTTTGCCATGGGTGAAGCGTTTCTTAATTTTCGTGATGACCCGGAATTACGCGTAGCGATAATCACCGGCGGCGGTGAGAAATTCTTTTCTGCGGGCTGGGACTTAAAAGCAGCGGCTGAAGGTGAAGCGCCGGATGCCGATTTTGGCCCAGGCGGCTTTGCCGGTTTAACCGAAATTTTCGACCTTAATAAACCGGTCATCGCTGCGGTAAACGGCTATGCGTTTGGCGGTGGTTTTGAATTAGCGCTGGCGGCGGATTTTATCGTCTGCGCGGAAAATGCCAGCTTCGCGCTACCGGAAGCCAAGCTCGGGATCGTACCTGACAGCGGAGGCGTTCTACGTCTGCCGAAGCTACTGCCACCGGCTATCGTCAACGAAATGATGATGACCGGCAGACGAATGAGTGCCGAAGAAGCGCTGCGTTGGGGTATCGTCAACCGCGTTGTCAGCCAGAGCGAACTGATGGATAGTGCGCGCGAACTGGCGCAGCAGCTAGTGAATAGCGCCCCGCTGGCGATCGCCGCGCTGAAAGAGATTTATCGTGCGACCAGCGAAATGCCGGTGGAAGAAGGCTACCGCTACATCCGCAGCGGCGTGCTGAAGCACTATCCGTCAGTGCTGCACTCCGAAGATGCGCTTGAAGGACCGCAGGCGTTTGCAGAAAAACGCGATCCGGAGTGGAAAGGACGCTGATAACCGATGAGCTATTACGCCTTTGAAGGCCTGATTCCGGTAGTGCATCCAGAGGCGTATGTTCATCCCAGCGCCGTGTTGATTGGTGATGTAATCGTGGGGGCTGGCGTCTACGTCGGCCCGCATGCCTCACTGCGCGGTGACTATGGTCGCCTGATTCTGGAGGCAGGTTCTAACTTGCAGGATGGCTGCATCATGCACGGTTATTGCGACACTGACACCATCGTGCATGAGAATGGGCATATCGGCCATGGCGCAATCCTGCACGGTTGCGTGGTGGGCAGAGATGCGCTGATCGGCATGAACAGCGTCATTATGGACGGCGCAGCGATTGGTGAAGAGAGCATTGTCGCCGCCATGAGCTTTGTCAAAGCCGGATTTCAGGGGGAGGCAAGGCAGATGCTGGTGGGCTCACCCGCTCGCGTATTGCGTGAAGTCACGGACCAGGAACTGCACTGGAAACGGTTAAACACCAAAGAGTATCAGGATCTTGCGGTCCGCTGCCGGGCAGGTTTACGCGAAACGCAGCCATTAACGCGGGTCGAAGAACACCGGCCGCGCCTGAAAGGCACGACGGACGTAAAACCCAAATCAGCACAGTAATTGATGCCGGATTCGCTCACGCTTATCCGGCCTACGCGTCAACCACCGTTTATGCCGCCATCAGGCAACTGACAATTAGCGACGCATACTCTTGGAGAGCATCATCTGCCATTTCTGCTCACGGTTGAGCTCTGTTGGGGGAACGGCAGACAGCCGCGGCGTTTTCGCCACACTCACCTTTTTTTCCTGCAAATTGTGGCTCAATCGGTTGTAGAGGTGAGAATCAATACTGATGACTTTTACCAGACGCTGGCACTGGCAGCCCCGGCCTGCAATCTGATTAGGGATCATCTTAACTTCACAAACAATTTCTCCCACTTCCGACAGAATATAAGAGAGCGTATTAATTGCTTTGCAGTGTTCAATATCAAAATGGCGGGAAATTTCTTTTGCGGTGATCCAACGATCTTCAGCCATCATCCAGTCAGCAATTAACAAATAAAGCGGTCTTTCAACATATTTTTCACACATAAGCACACCATTTCACAAATTAAAAGTCTGGCTACGGCCTGTCCAAATTAATAAAAACTAAGCCATATTAAAATTGTGGATATAAAAGATAGTATGCGACTTGAATGTTGATTAGTGTGAGCAATATCGTGCTTATTACATTGAAAATGTGGTTATGAAACTGCATTTGGCCAGGAATGACCTTACGAGAGATAAAAAAAGGGTTTCTTTACAGAAACCCTTTCAAGATTATATTGCAGGTCCGGTTAACGCAATTATCACCGGACTCTTTGTTTATGACTTTTTGATCTGCGCGTGCATTTCCTGTACCGAGGTCACCTTCTCAGTGGCATCGGCATTCAGCGCCATCGCCGTCGCGAAACCGCCGTTCAGGGTAGTGTCATAATGCACTTTGTACTGCAGGGCGCTACGGCGAATCAGCTTAGAGTCTTCAATCGCCTGACGACCTGCGGTGGTGTTGATGATGTAGGTGTATTCGCCATTCTTGATACGGTCCTGAATGTGCGGACGACCTTCATGCACCTTGTTCACCAGGCGCGGGTTGATACCCGCTTCACCCAGTACAATCGCGGTACCGTGGGTTGCGTCCAGCTCGAAGCCCTGTTTCAGCAGCTTAGCGGCCAGGTCAACCACGCGCTCTTTGTCGCCTTCGCGAACGGAGAGCAGCGCACGGCCCTGTTTCTTCATGGTGGAGTTACTGCCGAGCTGAGCCTTAGCGAACGCTTCCGCGAAGGTACGGCCTACGCCCATCACTTCCCCGGTAGAGCGCATTTCTGGCCCTAACAGTGGGTCAACGCCTGGGAATTTGTTGAACGGCAGCACCACTTCTTTCACCGAGTAGTACGGTGGGATGATTTCTTCGGTCACGCCCTGCTGCTTCAGGGTTTTCCCTGCCATCACGCGCGCCGCCACTTTCGCCAGCGGTACGCCGGTCGCTTTGGAGACGAACGGTACGGTACGCGCCGCACGCGGGTTGACTTCAATCAGGTAGACTTCGTTGTCTTTCACCGCGAACTGCACGTTCATCAGGCCGCGAACCTGCAGCTCGAAGGCCAGCTTCTGCACCTGCTCACGCATCACGTTCTGAATTTCCTGGCTCAGCGTGTAGGCTGGCAGGGAACACGCGGAGTCACCGGAGTGAACGCCAGCCTGCTCGATGTGCTCCATGATGCCGCCAATCAGCACCATTTCGCCGTCGCAGATAGCGTCGACGTCGACTTCAATCGCATCGTCCAGGAAGCGGTCCAGCAGCACCGGCGCGTCGTTGGAAACGCTGACGGCGGTCTGGAAGTAGCGCTTAAGGTCAGCTTCGTCGTAGACGATTTCCATCGCACGGCCGCCGAGAACGTAGGACGGACGCACCACCAGCGGGTAGCCAATCTCTTTTGCCTTCTCAACCGCTTGTTCAATCGCGGTCACGGTGGCGTTGGCTGGCTGTTTCAGCTTCAGACGGTCAACCGCATGCTGGAAGCGCTCACGGTCTTCTGCGCGGTCGATAGCATCCGGGCTGGTGCCGATAACCGGTACGCCTGCGGCTTCCAGTTCACGCGCCAGCTTCAGCGGAGTCTGGCCGCCGTACTGTACGATAACGCCCTTCGGCTTCTCGATGCGCACGATTTCCAGCACGTCTTCCAGGGTTACCGGCTCGAAGTACAGGCGGTCGGAAGTGTCATAGTCGGTAGAGACGGTTTCCGGGTTACAGTTGACCATGATGGTCTCGTAACCGTCTTCACGCAGCGCCAGCGAGGCGTGTACGCAGCAGTAGTCAAATTCGATACCCTGACCGATACGGTTCGGGCCGCCGCCGAGGACCATGATTTTATCGCGGTCTACGGAAGGATTGGACTCGCACTCTTCTTCATAGGTGGAGTACATGTAAGCGGTGTCGGTAGCAAATTCCGCCGCACAGGTGTCCACACGCTTGTAGACCGGGTGCAGGTTGTACTGGTCACGCAGCTTGCGGATTTCCGCTTCGCGGACGCCCGCCAGTTTTGCCAGACGCGCATCGGCAAAGCCTTTGCGTTTCAGGTGGAACAGGAAGTCAGCGTCGAGGCCATTGATGCCCACTTCAGCCACTTTCTCTTCCAGACGCACCAGCTCTTCAATCTGTACCAGGAACCAGCGGTCGATGTTGGTCAGGTTGAACACGCCGTCGACGGAGAGGCCCGCGCGGAAGGCATCGGCGATGTACCAGATACGCTCAGCGCCCGCGTCTTTCAGTTCGCGGCGGATTTTGGTCAGCGCTTCAGGGTCATCGAGGCTTACTTTCGGGTCGAAGCCGGTCGCGCCCACTTCCAGACCGCGCAGCGCTTTCTGCAGGGATTCCTGCTGCGTGCGGCCAATCGCCATCACTTCACCGACAGATTTCATCTGCGTGGTCAGACGGTCGTTAGCGCCAACGAATTTCTCGAAGTTGAAGCGTGGAATCTTCGTCACAACGTAGTCGATGGACGGCTCGAAGGAAGCCGGGGTACGGCCGCCGGTGATGTCGTTCATCAGTTCATCGAGGGTGTAACCCACTGCCAGCTTGGCAGCCACTTTAGCAATCGGGAAGCCGGTCGCTTTCGAGGCCAGCGCCGAGGAGCGGGATACGCGCGGGTTCATTTCGATAACAATCAGGCGACCGTCTTTCGGGTTCACCGAGAACTGCACGTTAGAACCGCCGGTTTCTACGCCGATTTCACGCAGTACCGCCATCGAGGCGTTACGCATGATTTGGTATTCTTTGTCGGTCAGGGTCTGCGCTGGCGCCACGGTGATGGAGTCACCGGTGTGGATGCCCATCGCATCGAAGTTTTCGATAGAGCAGACGATGATGCAGTTGTCGTTTTTATCACGCACCACTTCCATCTCGTACTCTTTCCAGCCGATCAGCGATTCATCAATCAGCAGCTCGTTGGTTGGCGAGAGATCCAGACCGCGTTCACAGATTTCTTCGAACTCTTCGCGGTTGTAGGCGATACCGCCACCGGTGCCGCCCATGGTGAAGCTTGGGCGGATGATGCATGGGAAGCCGACGTCAGCGGCAACCGCCAGCGCCTCTTCCATGGTGTGCGCGATACCGGAGCGCGCGGTGTCGAGGCCGATTTTCTTCATCGCTACGTCGAAACGGCGACGATCTTCTGCTTTATCAATCGCATCAGCGGTAGCACCAATCATGGTCACGCCGAACTCTTCCAGCACGCCCTGACGCTCCAGCTCCAGCGCACAGTTCAGCGCGGTCTGGCCGCCCATGGTCGGCAGCACCGCATCCGGGCGCTCTTTTTCGATGATTTTACGCACCACTTCCCAGTGAATCGGCTCGATGTAGGTGGCATCGGCCATTTCCGGGTCGGTCATGATGGTGGCCGGGTTGGAGTTCACCAGAATGACGCGGTAGCCCTCTTCGCGCAGCGCTTTACACGCCTGGGCACCGGAGTAGTCAAACTCACACGCCTGACCGATAACAATCGGGCCCGCGCCCAGAATCAGGATACTTTTTATGTCTGTACGTTTTGGCATGGCTCTTATTACTCCTGATTATTTCGCGGACTGACGGTATTGCTCAATAAGCTCGATAAAGTGGTCGAACAGCGGTGCCGCATCGTGCGGGCCTGGGCTCGCCTCTGGGTGGCCCTGGAAGCTGAACGCCGGTTTGTCGGTACGATGAATCCCCTGCAAGGTGCCGTCGAACAGTGACTTGTGGGTCACGCGCAGGTTGGCAGGCATGGAGGCTTCATCTACAGCAAAACCGTGGTTCTGCGCGGTGATCATCACGGTGTTGTTATCAATATCTTTTACCGGATGGTTGCCGCCGTGGTGGCCAAACTTCATCTTAATGGTCTTCGCACCGCTCGCCAGCGCCAACAGCTGATGGCCGAGGCAGATGCCAAATACCGGAATATCGGTTTCGAGGAATTTCTGAATCGCGGTAATCGCATAGTCGCACGGCGCCGGGTCGCCAGGGCCATTGGACAGGAAGATACCGTCCGGGTTCATCTTCAGAACGTCTTCTGCTGAGGTTTTCGCCGGTACAACCGTCAGGCGGCAGCCGCGGTCCGCTAACATACGCAGAATGTTACGTTTAGCGCCGAAATCGTAAGCCACAACGTGGAACGGCAGTTCATCGGCAGATTTTGCTTCCGGCAGGTCACCCGCCAGCGTCCAGCTCCCCTGCGTCCAGCTATAAGGCTCCGCGGTGGTCACTTCTTTCGCCAGATCCATACCGTTCAGGCCAGGGAAAGCTTTTGCCTTCTCCAGTGCCAGCGCCGCATCCGGGTTATCGCCCGCGATGATGCAGCCGTTCTGTGCGCCCTTTTCACGCAGCAAACGCGTCAGCTTACGGGTATCGATATCAGCAATCGCCACAATGTTATGGCGCTTCAGGTAAGAAGAGAGGTCTTCGGTATCGCGGAAGTTGCTGGCAATCAGCGGCAGGTCGCGGATGACCAGTCCTTGCGCATGTACCTGTGAAGATTCTGCATCGGCTTCATTGGTGCCGACATTACCGATATGAGGATAAGTAAGAGTGACGATTTGGCGGGAATAGGAAGGATCAGTGAGGATTTCTTGATAACCGGTCATTGAAGTATTGAAAACGACTTCCCCAACCGCCGAACCTGTTGCCCCTATGGCCCGACCGTGAAACTGGGTTCCGTCTTCCAGAACCAATAGCGCTGACTTAATCAAAACACCCTCCAGAGAATATTCACTCACTTTATTTGCATATTAATTCATTAACACCTCATGAATCAATGCAAATTTGCTTACCTATGGATTTCTGGCAAACGGCGGCATTCTAGAGATAGCCCACGTAAAAGTCTACCCAAAAGGGTAATTTTTATTATTATTTTGCGCCACTGGGATAAATCATACGATTTAACAGGCAAAAAGATCAGCTAACTCGGGGTAGAAAACGCTTGCGGTAGGCAAAGAGTGTAAAAACAGAATACAGGAGAGAAAAAAGTGGACCATTTGGTCAAAATTTACATTGAGATAACATAAACACCCAACAAAACATATACAAACACTCATTTAAAAGAAAAAACACATTCAAAAGCTAAAAAATAAAAGGGCAATAAAATATTGCCCCATGTAATCAATTAATTATGATTACAATAACCACATCACGAAGGGTAGTAAAAGCTATAAATTACGTAAATCAAGCACATCTTTCATATCAAAAAGACCATTTGACTTTGATTTTAGCCAAATTGCCGATCTCACCGCGCCGTTAGCAAAAGTCATGCGGCTGGACGCTTTATGCGTGATCTCAATACGCTCGCCAATATCAGCAAACATCGCGGTATGCTCACCAACGATATCCCCCGCCCGCACCGTGGCAAAGCCGATCGTGCCCGGTACGCGCTCGCCGGTGTAACCTTCACGCGAATAGACTGCGCAGTCTTTCAGATCTTTATCCAGCGCCCCGGCAATCGCCTCGCCCATCGCCAGCGCAGTGCCTGACGGCGCATCAACTTTATGGCGGTGGTGGGCTTCAATAATCTCAATATCGGTGTAATCGCCCATCACTTTCGCCGCTTTCTCCAGCAGCTTAAGCATAACGTTCACGCCGACGCTAAAGTTCGCGGCGAAAACAATAGCAATCTCCTGCGCGGCATCACGAATAGCCTGTTTACCCGCGTCATCAAAGCCGGTGGTGCCAATCACCATCCCTTTACCGTGTTGGCGGCAAAACGCCAGATGCGTCAGCGTGCCTTCCGGGCGGGTAAAATCGATGAAAACATCGAAATCATCTTTCACCGCTTCAAGGCTACTTTGTACGGTAACGCCCGTTTTCCCGGCTCCCGCTAACTCTCCGGCATCGCTTCCTAATAAGGAGGAACCTTCGCGCTCCAGCGCCGCGCCCAGCTGTACGCCTTCCATGCCGAGAGTGGCCTGAATCAACTGACGCCCCATGCGTCCTCCGGCTCCCGCGATGGCAACGCGGATTTGTGCATCATGCATAGCTATTCTCTTTTGTTAATTTTACGTAAATCGTTTTCAGATTAACCAGCGCAACGCTGCGCCGCCAGCCGAAAACGTCGATAATTAGAATTTAATGATAAACAGGCAGAGATATCAGTAAAAGGCATGACGATCAGCTAAAACCACATGATTCTCTGACCACCAGCGCAGGTGGCAGAATAATACGTTTCGGTGGTTCGTCATTTCCCTGAATGCGACTGTAAAGCAGCTCCCCGGCCTTGCGACCAATCTCTTTTGCCGCCACCGACACAGTGGTGAGCGCAGGTTGTACCAGCGCCGCTTCGGTGATGTCGTCGAACCCCACCAGCGCAAAATCGCGCCCTAGTTCACGCCCCATTTTACGTAATGCCTGCATGACCCCAAGCGCCACGATATCCTGATAACAAACGGCAGCGGTAATTTGCGGGAAGCGCAGAAGAAGAGACTCCGCCGCTTTTGCGCCATCAATTTGGCTGGCCTGCGTCGCCACTATCCATTCCGGATTAGGCGATATTCTATGCTCCAGCAACGTGCTGGTGAATCCACCTATACGCTGCGCCCGGCTCCCGGAACTTGGGCTCCCCCCAATAAACGCAATATTCTTGTGCCCCATTTTGACTAAATGGGTGGTGGCCATTTGCGTACCGAGAAAGTTATCGGTGCCCACAAAATCAAAATCAGGATCGCTAAGGGGACGGACCACCATGATGGCGGGAATATTGCGCCGTTTCAGCGCTTCGAAGAAGGATGTCGGCGTTTCACGAGCCGCGCAGAGCACCATGCCGCAGGCATTATTGCGCATCAACGAGTCGACAAATTTTTGCTGCCGTTCTCCTGACTCTTCGCTGTTTGCCAGAAACAGCAGCAGGTCATGCCGCTCCATCTCATGGCTCAGCCCTGCCGTCATCTCACCGTAAAAAGGGTTAGTGATATCGTGTAACAACAATCCGACCTGATTACTGCTCCGGTTACGCAGGTTGGCGGCGGTTTGATTATAAACGTAGCCAGTATCGTCCAGCGCTTTGAGCACGCGGTCACGCGTGGCCTGAGAAATGCGCCCCCGGTTACGCAATACCATTGAAACGGTTGCCGTGGAGACTCCCGCGCGTTCCGCTACCTGCGCCAACGTGACTGTTGTCATGACTTCTCCTGAATTTATTGCAAAGGTTAATCGAATAACCGAAATCTTGTCTTTTTACGTGTGATTCACATCACGCTAACGTGCTTTTCACCGCGCTGGATCCTGAATATGGCGGGTTAATCGCGTTAACCACACTATGAAAATAAGGTTAATCGATTAATCTTAAATAAGCCAACACGGAGACAGAAAATGCGTACAACCTATAATAAATTCCCTGAGGTTATCATTCAGGGCTATGACAACCACGCCTGGCTGGGTTGGTCGTCGATCCATTCAGTGATTAACACCAAAGTATCTGGCGCAGCCAAAACCGTATTGATCGTGGATTGCTATCCGGGCGTGCGGCTTGACGAGCTGGAGCAACAGCTCGTTACGACATTAGATGCCGCACTGGTGCTGAATATTGAATCCGCCCGCCGCGATGAGCAGGCCCTGCATGATTTACTGGCGCGTAACCTGACCGACGATCGCGTATTCGGCGTGCTTTCCTGTCATCACCTGGATGAATTTTTTGATAGCGACAAACTCAGCCAGCTCCGCCAACAGATTGATGCCATTAGTGAAGGGTTGGTCGTGGTATACGGCTCTGGCGCTGCATTGGCACACCCGGGTGACGTGCTGGTTTATGCTGACCTTCCGCGCTGGGAAATTCAGCAGCGCATGCGCCATGACGGGCTGGGTAACTGGGGGGCAAAAAACCAGGATGAAGATATTCTTCGTCGTTACAAACGTGCTTTTTTCATTGAATGGCGGGTCTTCGACAAACACAAAACGCCGTTACTCAAACGTGCCGATTATTTGCTCGATACCACGGTAGAAAATAGTCCCGCGATGGTCAGCGGCGACGCGCTACGCGCCGGTCTGCAACAAACCACCCAACAACCGTTTCGCGTTGTCCCTTTCTTTGACCCTGGCGTCTGGGGCGGGCAATGGATGAAACAACGCTTCGATCTCGATCCCTCAGCCCCCAATTACGCGTGGTGTTTTGATTGCGTGCCCGAGGAAAACAGCCTGTTACTGCGTTTTGGCAACGTGCGGATCGAGATCCCCTCTCAGGATCTGGTGCTGACCTGTCCCCGCCCCCTGCTGGGCGAAAAAGTCCATGCGCGCTTTGGCGCGGAATTCCCGATCCGTTTTGACTTTCTTGACACCATTGGCGGCCAGAATTTGAGCTTTCAGGTTCATCCGCTCACCGAATACATTCAGCAGCAGTTTGGCATGCACTATACCCAGGATGAGAGCTATTACATCCTCGAAGCCGAGCCGGACGCCGTGGTGTATCTCGGCACCAAAACCGGGATCGCGCCGCAAGATATGCTCGACGATCTCCGGGCAGCGGGGCGTGGTGAAAAAACGTTTGATGATGAACGATTCGTGAACCAGATCCCTGCGCATAAACACGATCACTTCCTGATCCCCGCCGGAACCGTCCACTGTTCAGGAGCAGGCACCATGGTGCTGGAGATCAGCGCAACGCCGTATATTTTCACCTTCAAACTGTGGGACTGGGGTCGCTTAGGATTAGACGGCTTACCGCGTCCGGTGCATCTGGATCACGGCCAACAGGTTATTGACTGGCAACGTGACACGCAATGGGTACACGACAATCTGGTCAACCGTATTGACCCCATCGCTGAAGGAGAAGGTTGGCGAGAAGAAAGAACCGGGATGCACGAACGCGAATTTATCGAAACGCGTCGCCACTGGTTTACGGCACCGGTCACTCACCATACCCATGGCGGCGTAAACGTCCTTAACCTTGTCGAAGGAGCTCAGGCCGTTGTCGAAAGCCCGAGCGGCGCGTTTGCCCCGTTTGTCGTCAACTATGCAGAGACCTTTATCATCCCAGCCGCCGTTGGAGAGTATCGCATTTCGCCGTTTGGCAAAGGCATCGGTCAACAGCTTGCCACGATTAAAGCCTGGGTCAGAGGATAAGCGCATGATTAACGTTATTGTTGCCACCCATGGTCCCCTGGCGGAAGCGCTTCTCGCCAGCGGTCGTATGGTTTACGGAGAATTACCGCATGTTTATCCCGTCACGCTGAGTGAACAGGCAGGTATCGAAGGGTTTAAGCAGACGTTTTCTCAAGTTCTCGCAAGTGCCGGGAAAGGCGCTGACGGCGTTCTGGTGCTGTGTGACATGCAAAGCGGTACTCCCTGGAATGTCGCCTGCCATCATGCGTTTTCTGCACAAACGGTTCCTCCTGTTGCCGTTGTGGCGGGAGTCAATTTCCCAATGTTGTTACAAAGCGAAGAGATCTGCCATTTAACGGACGTTCATGCCGCAGCCGTCGAGCTGTTGACGTTGACGGTACCCACGCTGATTAAAGCCGTCCCGGTTTTATCCGTTCAGTCCGACGATTTTTAAAGGAAACCACTATGAGTATTTCTTTTGTACGTATCGATGACCGCGTAATCCATGGGCAGCTCGTGACACGTTGGGCCAAAGAGCTGCCCTGTGACGGAATTGTCGCTATAGACGACGCCGTCGCGGCCGACCCTCTGCTCTCTTCGGTGATGAAAGGTGCTGTGCAGGACACCAAAGTCTGGTTGTTTGATACGGCCACCGCAATTGAAAAACTGCCGAAAGTCATTGCCAGCGAGAAACGTTATTTCGTCATTGGCAAATCCCCCGTGACGCTCAAACGCATTGAAGAAGCTGGTATCAGCCTGAAAAATGCCAACGGCAAGATTAATGTGGGTCCAATGAGTGCTCGTGCTGATACCACCACCATCGGCCCGAATCAGTCGGTCAACGGGGATGAAATTGCCGCCTTTGACTGGCTGACACAGCATGGCCACCTGGTTGAGTTTCGCCTGGTGCCTGATGCCAGTTGCTACAGCTGGCAGGACGCACGTCAGAAGCTGAAATAAGGAGCGCACGATGATTATCGAAGCTACGTTGATTGGCATACTTTGCTATCTCGGCGCCCTCAGCAGCCCCTGGTTGCTGGGACTGACCGGCGGCTGGTACCTGATCACCCGCCCGCTGATTTCCGGAATGCTGGTCGGGATTATCCTCGGCGACATTAAAACCGGGATCATGATTGGCGTCGCGGTTCAGGCGGTGTATATCGCGATGGTTACACCCGGCGGTTCGATGCCCGCCGACCTCAACTTTGTGGCTTACCCGGCAATTGCTTTAGGGATCCTTTCCGGAAAAGGCCCCGAGGTCGCGGTCGCGCTGGCGGCAACTATCGGTATAGCCGGAACCATTTTGTTTAACTTGATGATGGTACTGAACTCCTTCTGGAATCACCGGGCAGATGTGGCGCTGGAACGGGGCGACGAACGCGGCATTTACCTGAACAGCGCCATCTGGCCACAGGTGACAAACTTTGTCCTGCGTTTTGTACCGACCTTTATTGCGGTTTACTTCGGGGCACAATACATCAGCGGCTTTATGGACAGTTTACCGAAAATTGTTCTGTCGACGATGAACGTACTGGGCGGCATTTTACCTGCAGTCGGGATCGCGATTTTGCTCAAGCAGATCATCAAAAACTACACCATGCTGATCTACTTCCTCGTCGGTTTTGTCTGCATCGTCTTTTTAAAACTCAACATGGTCGCGCTGGTGATCGTCGGTTCGCTGCTGGCGTTGATCCATTACAACTACAAACCGGAACCGCCGCAGGCCGCGACTGCAAAGTCGGTAGCCGATGATGATGAGGATGAATTCTGATGGAAGAACGTACACTTACGCGTAAAGATCTTCGCCGCTGCTGGCGCGCATGGATGATGCACAACTTGTCATCGATGAGCTTTGAGCGTCTGGAGTCTTTTGGCTTTTGCCTGAGTATGCTCCCGGTGGCGAAAAAGCTCTATCCCGACGCAACCCAACGTACAGAGATGCTGCGCCGCCACGCCTCGTTTTATAATACGGAACCCCAGATAGGCGCGATCGTAAATGGCATGGTGCTGGGGCTGGAAGAGAAAAAAGCGAACGGTGAGCCGATCGATGGCGAGACCATCAATACCTTGAAGGTTGGTCTGATGGGCCCTATTGCCGGGATCGGCGATTCAATGATCCCCGGCATGTTGATCCCTATCCTGCTCAGCATCGGCATGGCCCTGGCGGCCGGCGGTAATATTCTGGGGCCGCTGTTTTATACCGTTGCCTGGCTGGCTATCATAATTCCCGGCTCGTGGTTCCTGTTCCTGAAAGGCTACAAGATGGGTTCCGGCTCGGTGGAAATGCTGGTGAGTAGCAAGTCCGCCCGTCTGCGTGAAGCATTATCGCTGCTGGGCGTGTTTGTCATGGGGGGCGTGGCGGCAAGTTACGTTAAGCTTGGTACCGGGCTGGAATTTATTACCAAAGATGGGGTGAATATCCATGTTCAACAAATGCTGGACGGTATCTTCCCGCAGTTACTGCCGCTGATAGTGGTACTTGGCACCTGGTATCTGATGGCCAAGCGTGGTGTGTCGCCAGTGAAAGCGATGGTATTGCTGCTGGTCCTGGCGGCGCTTGGCGTCGCCACGGGCCTGTTTGCGGGGTAATACACAGAAAACGATACAACCGGGGCTATGCCCCGGCTCTTTATGGGTGAAAGTTTTGCCACAGCTCGGGATATTTGTCCGGGCGTGAGATAAATTGAAAGCGCGCCGGGTCCTTGATGAACTGCTGGTAAACAGGTGCAGAACTAATTGAGAACTCCGTATATTGTCGGGGCGTTACGGCCTGCAATCGTCCGGGAATATAACGCGGATTATGCTGCCAGATAACGTTGTTTCCCTGCAGTAACGGGTACCACGCCAACCCTTTATGCGCACGCACGGCGTCGTACTCAAAACCATATTCACGATCGCACCACGCGCCAAAAGTTAACGGGACATCCGGATCTGCGGATATGGTCGCATGCCCCCAGCCGGGCGGTACCAACACTTTCTCACCGGGTCCGGCAATTACAGCAAAACAGCGGCCAGGATCATCCTCAACATACTCCTGCATATAGATTATCGCTTTTCCCTGCCAGATTTCGTAAAGCTCCGGCGGGGACCAGCCGCTGTGCTGACTGATACGATGAATATGTCCCTGACTACGCACCGGCTCTTCCCCCAGTCGTCCCGCCGCATAAGTCACCACGCCAAATAACAGCATCCGCTTTTTCAACTCTTCGCGATCCTGCATTCGCGCCACATCCATCGCAATGGCATACACCTCTTGCGGCCCTTCACAGTGCGGATCGCGCAGCGAGGCGCGGATGTCATCGAGTTGACGAATTTCCGGCATCGGCCCGGTAACCTCATCCCCATAGCTAAAGCCAAGCGGGCGATGATGAACCGTCATATCAAGGCCGTAAGAATGCGCTAAGTCAGCCATTCTGTACCTCCTTCGCCTGAACCCGATTATTTTCCTCAAAGACTCTTATTCTGAAGCCCCTGGCGAGCGCCGCATAATCATGACCCGCAATCCCCGGCCATACGGCGAGCGCCGACAGTACCTCTTCCCCGGTGTTGATTAACCGGTGCGCGGTAAAGCCGGGGATAATGTGGATGGATCCGGCGAATACCTTTTCCAGCCTCGTGTCGCCCTGTTCGGTTTGCAACAGCAGCAAACCAGCGCCACGCAGACCGAAATAGACTTCCCCCTGTTCGCGGCGCTCATGGAAATGCCCGCGGGTCATAAAATACTCGCAGCCGACCCGGCCAGGATAAAGATGGGTAACGCCGGTGTAGAGTTCACCTTCAGCGGAAGACGTATCCAGCATCTCAACGTCATACACGACCTGCTCACCAGCCAATTGCTGACGGGCGTTTTCATCGGCAAAAACGTCAGTAAGATCCTGAATACGGGTAGATTTGCGCAATAACGGGCCATCGGCCAAAGCGCCGCTTGCCCACGCCACCTGCGGTGGCTGGATAAAAGAAAGGTTCATATGTGTCTCCGGCCCGAGGAGAACAACAGGATCAGATTAGCAGATTAATCGATTAACCTGCTAATTCTGTCTGCATATTGCGGGCCGGATCACAGCCTCAAGGGGCCAGTGCAAGCACCTCTGCCACCCACTGCTGGAAACCTTCAACGTTCAGACCCAGCGCAACCTGCGCATTTGCTGGATGCCCCAGACGTCCTTCGATGTCCACCACCGTCGTACCTGAGGTATATTCGCCCTGGGTTTCAACCGCCACGAAACACGACTGCAGGGTAAACAGTTCCGGACGCACCAGCCAGGCAATGGCACACAGATCGTGCATTCGCAGCCCCGTATTCATACTGCCGCTACGGTAATGGCTAAACAGCGCGTGCAGCATTTTTCCCGTCTGGTTAAGCTGGGGGAGCGTCGCCAGATAGTCCGGGGCGAGCATGGCCTGGTTAGTAACATCCAGCCCACACATCACAATATCCAGCCCGCTCTGGAAGACTTTCGCGGCAGCCTCGGGATCGATAGCAATATTAAACTCGGCGTTGGGTGTGAAGTTCCCGCGCCCGGCAGAGCCGCCCATAATCACCAGACGGTGAATGTTGAATACGCATTCAGGATAATGGGTCAGCAGCAGCGCAATGTTGGTCAGCGGGCCAATTGCCACCAGCGTCACGGGCTGCGGGGCATGCATCAGCGCATCGCGAATCGCCTGGAAGGCGGGTTTTGCCATCGCCTGGCGGTCGTGTTCGACAAATTCATACCCTTCCATACCGGACTCGCCGTGCACGGAAGCGGCATCACGCAGTGGCCGCACCAGCGGCATTGATGCTCCCTGCGCCAGTGGAACATCCGCATTCCAGAAGTGCAGCAGTTGCAACGCATTACGGGTGGTTTTTTCCACCGACACATTGCCTGCTACCGTGGTCATCAGTTGCAGATCCAGCTCAGGGGCAAACAGCGCGGCAGCAATGGCGGCGGCATCATCAATGCCGGGATCGGTATCAAGAATGATCGGTAAGCGCATGGTTTCTCCATAAAAAATGCCAGACGTTAAGTCTGGCATCTTCTCATAATCGTAACCGGAAAGACTTACTCTACTTCACGAACATCCACACGCAGCTCTTTCGGCACTTCGAAAACGATGTTCTCTTCGCGGCCTTCCAGCGGAATAGCTTCCCCACCGCCAAGCTCCTGCAGGCGAGCAATCACGTTTTGCACCAGGATATCCGGCGCCGATGCTCCGGCCGTCACGCCTACGCACTTCGCCTCTTTCACCCACGCTTCCTGGATGTCGGTCGCATCGTCAATCAAATACGCCGCTTTCCCCATTCGCTGTGCCAGTTCAGCCAGACGGTTGGAGTTAGAGGAGTTCTTCGAGCCGACCACCAGCACAACATCAGCCTGTTCCGCCAGCGCGCGAACCGCTTCCTGACGGTTGGTGGTGGCATAACAGATATCATCTTTGCGTGGTCCGACAATTTTCGGGAAGCGTTGACGCAGAGCATCAATAACGTCAGAAGTGTCGTCAACGGAGAGCGTGGTCTGCGTCATGAAGGATAATTTGCCTTCATTTTTCACATTCAGTTTCAGCACATCTTCCGGTGATTCAACCAGGTACATTCCCCCTTGCGGGTTGCTGTACTGGCCCATCGTGCCTTCGACTTCCGGGTGACCGGCGTGACCAATCAGAATGGATTCTTCGCCACGACGGCTGGCGCGGGCAACTTCCATATGCACTTTCGTGACTAGCGGACAGGTTGCATCAAAAACCGTGAGGTCGCGGCCTTTGGCTTCGTTACGCACCGCCTGAGACACGCCATGAGCGGAGAAAATCAGGATCGCGCCATCCGGCACTTCGCTGATTTGCTCGATAAAAATAGCGCCGCGCTCGCGCAGGCTATCCACCACATAACGGTTATGTACCACTTCATGACGGACATAAATCGGCGCGCCGTAAATAGCCAACGCGTTTTCGACAATGCTGATAGCGCGGTCTACGCCAGCGCAAAAACCGCGCGGGTTGGCCAACAGGATCTGCATTTTACGCCTCCAGTGCCGGTTCGACTTCCAGCACTTCAATATCAAAATGAACGGTATGCCCAGCCAGCGGATGGTTGAAATCAACCGTGATCGAGTCACCGTTGATTTCACGGATCACGCCAGGCATCTCACTGCCGTCCATTGCGGTAAAGAGCATGATAGCGCCAATTTCTGGCTCGCCCGCGTCCATAAATTCCCGACGCGAGAAATACTGAATTAAGTCCGGACTTGATACGCCAAAGGCGGCATCCGGCTCCAGAGCAAAGGTGGTTTTATCGCCTTCTTTTAGCCCCAGCAGGTGTTGCTCCAGTCCTTCAGACAGAGAACCGTCGCCCAGGCGAAACAGCGCAGGCTTGCCGTTATTGCGGGTTGACTCTGCGGTGGAGCCATCGTCGAGCTTAAGGGTGAAGTGCACCAGCACCGCACTGTTACTCTGTACTGATTTAGACATGCAGGTTGCTCTTTAAAATTGCTGCCGCCTGTCTGCCCGGTGGCGCTACGCTTACCGGGCCTACAAGGATCGCAGTAAATTGTAGGCCGGATTAGCATAGCGCCATCCGGCATTTTTTTATGCGGCTTTTTTCTCTTTCGACGGCAGGAAGCCTTCGAGAACAATCAATGCCGCCCCGATACAAATAGCTGTATCGGCCAGATTGAAGGTCGCGAAATGCCAGTCGCCGACGTAAAAGTCAATCATATCAACCACGAAGCCGTGCCACAGGCGATCGAACAAGTTGCCCAGCGCACCGCCAATGATTAACGCATACGCGATGTTGTTCAGCTTCTGCGTCGCCTTCGAGCGATACATCATCACCATCAGGATGACGCAAATACCGATGGCGATACCGGCAAAGAACCAGCGTTGCCAGCCGCCGCTATCAGCTAAGAAGCTAAACGCCGCACCATAGTTACGCGCGTAATGCAGATTAAGCGACGGAAACAGCGACACCGTATCCCCCAGAGCAAAGTTCTGGAGGATCAGGTATTTGCTGCCTAAATCGATAATCAGCACGACTACCACCAGCCACAGCCAGCGTAGTCCTGTTGAACAAAGAGGCTTACTCATCAGGCAAACTTACGTTGTTCGCCATCACCGGCGATGTTGCTGACACAGCGTCCGCAGATATCTGCATGTTCCGCCACCTGGCCGACGTCGGTAGTGTAATGCCAGCAGCGCGGGCATTTCTCACCTTCGGCTTTGCTCAGTACGATTTTCAGACCTTTGAGCAGTTCGCTCTGCTGAGCATCAGCAGGAGCAGCCGCATAATCTGCAACCGTCGCGCCGGAGGTCAGCAGAACAAAGCGCAACTCTTCGCCCAGCGCGGTCAGTTTCGCCGCCAGCTCAGGTTCAGCGTACAGGGTCACTGCCGCTTCCAGAGAACCGCCGACTTTCTTATCCGCACGCGCCTGCTCGATAACCTTGTTCACTTCGCCACGCACTTTCAGCAGCTCGTCCCAGTAGGCATCGTTCATCGCTTCGGTTTCGCCTAAGCCAAACAGACCTTCGTACCATTCACCGGTAAAGACGTACTTCTCACGATCGCCCGGCAGGTAGCCCCAGATTTCATCGGCGGTGAAGGACATGATCGGCGCCATCCAACGAACCAGCGCTTCTGCAATATGGAACAGAGCAGTCTGGCAGCTACGACGCGCCACGCTGTCCGCTTTCGCGGTGTACTGACGGTCTTTGATGATGTCGAGGTAGAACGAACCCATTTCTACGGAGCAGAAGCGCATCAGGCGCTGTACCACTTCGTGGAAGTCATAGGCTTCATAGGCTTTCAGGATTTCGTCCTGCGCCGCTTGCGCACAACCTACCGCCCAACGATCCAGCACCACCATCTCTTCCGGTTTCACCATGTCTTTAACCGGATCGAACCCGTTCAGGTTCGCCAGCAGGAAGCGCGCGGTGTTACGGATACGACGATAGCTGTCGGCAGCACGTTTCAGGATTTCGTCAGAAACGGCCATTTCACCGGTGTAATCGGTAGAAGCAACCCACAGACGCAGAATATCCGCGCCCAGTTTGTTCATCACGTCCTGCGGAGAAACGGTGTTACCGATAGATTTGGACATCTTACGGCCCTGACCATCAACGGTGAAACCGTGGGTCAGTACCTGGCGATAAGGTGCTTTGCCTTTCATGGCGGTGGAGATCATCAAGGAAGACATGAACCAGCCACGGTGCTGGTCAGAACCTTCCAGATACATATCTGCCGCATGGCCCGCAAACTCAGGACGCACATCCACGACGGATGAGTGGGTTGAACCGGAGTCGAACCACACGTCCAGCGTATCCGGGACTTTGACATACTGGTCAGCTTCGTCGCCGAGGATATCTTTCGGATCGAGATCCCACCACGCCTGGATGCCGTCAACTTCAACGCGTTTAGCCACTTCTTCCATCAGTTCGATAGCGCGCGGATGCAGCTCTTCGGTGTCTTTGTGAACAAACAGAGACATCGGCACACCCCACGTACGCTGACGGGAGATACACCAGTCAGGACGGTTGGCAACCATCGATTCAATACGCGCCTGGCCCCAGTCCGGAATCCACTGTACGCCTTTGATCTCTTTCAGCGACTGCGCGCGCAGGCCTTTCTGATCCATGCTGACGAACCACTGCGGGGTCGCACGGAAGATGATCGGTGACTTGTGACGCCAGCAGCATGGGTAGCTGTGCTGCATCTTCTCAACGTGCAGCAGCGCGCCTTTTTCGCTCAGCAGCGCAACGATTTTGTCGTTGGCTTTAAAGACGTTCACACCGTCCAGATCCGGATAGGTACCCGCCAGGTATGCGCCGTCCGGGCCAACCGGGTTAGCGATTTCCAGGCCGTATTTCTGGCTGATGACGTAGTCATCCGGACCGTGACCGCCAGCGGTATGGACCGCACCGGTACCCGCGTCCAGCGTAACGTGATCGCCAAGGATAGCCGGCACGTCAAAGCCCATAAACGGATGGGTAAAGCGCAGCAGTTCCAGCTCAGCGCCTTTCACGGTGCCGAGAATGGTGTATTCAGCCGCGCCAATACGCTGCATGACGCTTTCAACCAGATCTTTCGCCAGAATCACAGCCTGGCCGTCAATCTGCACCAGCGCATAGTCAAAATCAGGTGCCAGAGAGATTGCGCGGTTCGCCGGTAACGTCCACGGGGTAGTGGTCCAGATAACCAGAGAGATCGGGCCGTTGACGTCAGAAACGCCAAATTTCGCTTTCACCGCATCCTGATCGGCAGCGTGGAACGCCACGTCGATGGACGGGGAGGTTTTGTCATAATACTCAACTTCCGCTTCCGCCAGCGCGGAACGGCAGTCAACGCACCAGTGTACCGGCTTCGCACCTTTGTGCAGGTGACCGTTGCCGATGATTTTACCCAGCGCACGAATGATGTTGGCTTCAGTTTTGAAGTCCATGGTCAGGTACGGATGCGACCAGTCGCCCAGTACGCCAAGACGGATAAAGTCTTTACGCTGACCATCAACCTGGGTCGCTGCGTATTCACGGCACTTGGCGCGGAACTCAGCAGCGGTGAACTTCTCGCCCGGCTTGCCGTATTCCTGCTCTACTTTCAGCTCGATCGGCAGACCGTGGCAGTCCCAGCCCGGAACGTACGGCGAGTCATAGCCCGTGAGTCCTTTGGACTTCACGATAATGTCTTTCAGAATCTTATTAACCGAGTGACCAATATGAATGCTGCCATTCGCATAAGGAGGGCCATCATGCAGAATGAAGGTTTTTTTGCCTTTTTTGGCCGCACGAATGATGCCGTACAGGTCATCATCAGTCCAACGCGCCAGCATTCCCGGTTCGCGCTTGGCGAGATCGCCGCGCATCGGGAACCCTGTTTCCGGCAAATTCAGGGTTGATTTATAGTCACTCATCAGATTCTCGGTTCCGTATTTAAAACTCGTATAGGCATTAAGCCGGTTTTGTTAGCCCAAAAAATTCACGGGCAGTCAACTCATCACGCGCAATCTGCGCTTTTAGTTCATCCAGCGAGGCAAATCGCTGTTCGCTGCGTATTTTTTTACGCAGTACTACATCTATATGGCGACCATACAGGTCCATTACAACGTCCAATAGATGCACTTCCAACTGCTGGCGTACGCCTGCTACCGTCGGGCGGGTGCCGATGTTGGCGACGCCGGGCAACGGTTTGTCACCCAGTCCCATCACTTCAACCGCATAAACACCTTTCACCGGAGAAACCTGACGACGAAGCGGTAAGTTTGCCGTCGGAAAACCGATGGTGCGCCCTAACTCATCACCGTGAACGACGCGTCCTGAGATAGTAAAAGGATGCCCAAGCAGGCTTTCGGCCAGTTGCAGGTTATCTTCGGCCAGCGCCTGACGTACTGCGGTGCTGCTGATACGCACACCGCCTTCACAGAAGGTTTGGGTGCTGGTGATATCAAAACCATACTCAGCGCCCGCTTCCTGTAATAACAAGAAATCGCCCGCACGGCTAGCGCCAAAGCGGAAATCATCGCCAACGGCAAGAAATTGTACACCAAGGCGCTTCACCAGCAGATCGCTGATGAAGGTCTGCGCCGTTAATGCGGCGAAACGCCTGTCAAAACGCACACACAGCACGTAGTCCACACCGCATTCGGCCAGATAACGCAGTTTTTCCCGCAGGCGGGTAAGGCGCGCAGGTGACTTGTCCGTCGCAAACAGTTCCAGCGGCTGTGGCTCGAAAATCATTACCACCACCGGTAAATTGCGTTTGCGCCCTTCTTCCCGTAAGCCTTGCAGCAACGCACGGTGGCCACGGTGCACACCGTCGAAATTACCAATAGTCAGCACACACCCATGCGGGGCCTGGCTGAGATTATGTATGCCTCGTATCAGCTTCATGTCTGGCTCAAAACAGTGAAAATCGTGAAAGTATACCCTGTACCGCGGTCAAGGTTAACCGGCGATTGTTTCTACGAAACAGAAAGAGGATGGTTTTCATTGTTATGAAACAAATTGACGCCCTTCACGGGTACACCAATGCAATTTTTCTCGTCGAAAAGCTGTATTCACGCCACGCAAGCTGGTAGAATCCTGCGCCATCACTACGCAACGAGTGCTGGAATTTAAACGGCGCTTATTTGCACAAATCCATTGACAAAAGAAGGCTAAAAGGGCATATTCCTCGGCCTTTGAATTGTCCATATAGAACACATTTGGGAGTTGGACCTTGGCTAATATCAAATCAGCTAAGAAGCGCGCCGTTCAGTCTGAAAAGGCCCGCAAGCACAACGCTAGCCGTCGCTCTATGATGCGTACTTTCATCAAGAAAGTATACGCAGCTATCGAAGCTGGCGACAAAGCTACTGCACTGAAAGCATTTAACGAAATGCAACCAATCGTGGACCGTCAGGCTGCTAAAGGTCTGATCCACAAAAACAAAGCTGCACGTCATAAAGCAAACCTGACTGCACAGATCAACAAACTGGCTTAATCGCCTGCTTGTTGACGCTTTGTGAAAAAACCCGCGAAAGCGGGTTTTTTTATGCCTGCTATCTGGCGTTTTTCTCTTCAACCACTGATGTTGTTCTCACTCGCCCGCGCTCTTCCTGACCAGCCTGTTTTTTCAGCTATCCCTCCCTTAGTTAGTCGCGTCGCGTAATACTTGAAAGTTATTTTCTTTCACTGTTTTCCTTTTTTTATTTCATTATTAAAAAAACTGTGACCACCTTAGCAAATAGAAACATCGCTCATTCAAAAACGAATAAACGCAATCCTGATGTAAGATTTGATAATTGATTGCTGCGGTAGGGTCAACTACTTTCCATGTACACCTTACTCACTCATTTTAATCTGAGGTTAAATTCAGTAACGACATAAAAAATAATATTTAAAACTTGCTTGGAAAGTAAAAGTTGTTTTTCTGGGCGTATCGCACCAATATCGGAGTTATTATTATGAGTTCTGTTATTGAGGATACCCAGTCTTGCGGGTCAGCATCATTATCTTTACTACAGCGTATTAGCTACGGCTCTTTGGATGTGGCAGGTAATCTACTGTACTGTTTCGGCTCAACCTACATCTTATATTTCTACACTGACGTTGCGGGTATTAGTCTCGCCGTAGCAGGTGTCATCCTGCTGTTGGCGCGTATCGTAGATGGTATAGATGCCCCAATCTGGGGGATCATTATCGATAAAACACGTTCACGTTACGGTAAATGTCGTCCCTGGTTCTTATGGCTGCCGCTGCCTTTTGGTGTATTCAGCGCGCTGTCATTTTGGTCTCCAGATATCAGTATGACAGGAAAAGCCATATATGCAGCAATATCCTACATGATTGCCAGCATTTTATTTACCGGACTCAACACACCGCTCAGCGCAATATTACCTCTAATGACGCTGTCCCCTAAGGAACGGCTGGTATTAAATTCCTGGAGAATGACCGGGGGACAAATTGGGGTTTTATTAATGAATGCCACAGCATTACCCCTGGTTGCATTTTTAGGTAACGGAAATGATCATGCTGGGTTTATTTACACAGCGATTCTGTTTGCTGCAATATCCTGTTCGCTAACGCTTTTCGCCTTTAAAAATATCCGCGAAATGGATGCGGATAAAATACAGCAAGAACCCAAACTGCCGATGAAAAAAAGTTTCACGGCAATGAAAGGTAACTGGCCATGGATCCTGATGGTGCTGGCCAATCTGATCTTCTGGATTGCCCTGCAACAGCGGTCCACAACCATTGTTTATTATCTGACCTACAACCTCGATCGCAAAGACCTGGTTCCGCTGATTAACAGTCTGGCGACGATTCAGATCCTGTTCATCATCGCCATCCCTTTCTTTAGCAAATTCCTGGCTAAAACCTGGATATGGGTAGGTGGCTTGCTGGTCGCCACGTTCGGCGGCGTCTTGATGTGGCTGGCGGCGGACAACATACCTTTCCTCATCGCGGCCTGGGTGCTCGGCAATATCGGTAGCGGAATCGCCTGCTCAATGCCGTTTGCCATGTTGGGCTTTGCCGTCGACTTCGGTGCCTGGAAAACGGGCATTAAGGCCACGGGCATTCTTATCGCCTTCGGCAGTACTTTCTGCATCAAGATGGGCAGTGGTCTGGGTACCGCTTTCGCCGCCTGGATCATGAACAGTTTTGGCTATGTCCCGAACCATGCCCAAAGCGCTGCGGGCCTGGAAGGCATTATCTGGGCTTTTATCTGGGCGCCCGCCCTACTCTTCGCACTCGCGGCGATCCCGCTACTTTTCTTCCGTAAGTACGAAGCAATGGAAGAGACGATTCGCCACGATCTGGAAACCATCACCCAATAACTTTCTTAATCTTTACCCTCAAAATATGGGAGGCACCACCATGCCATTTGTGCAACATGACCCGCGTCGTCTGGTCTGGCAGCAAAACGATCGCTATTTGTGGATTGAACCCTGGGGCGAGAACAGCCTGCGCGTACGCAGTGGTCGTCATCTGCCGGTAATGAGAAATGAAGACTGGGCATTGACTGAGCCAGTCGCAGAAAGCCACTGCCACATCGATTATGAGCACCACCAGGCGACACTGACCAACGGCAAAATTATCGCTATCGTCAATCAAAAAGGACAAGTTACCTTTTACCGTCATCCACACAAACCCCTGTTGCAGGAGTTCTGGCGCCTGCGGGGCGAAATTGGCGAGGATGAATCTTCTCACGGCCAGTACGTCAGCGCACTCAACCTTGAGGGACGCGAATTCCGCCCTATTCAGGGTGGGAAATATTCACTTAAAGCCCGCTTCGAAGCCACCGAAGGGGAAAAAATTTACGGTATGGGGCAGTATCAACAGGCCAATCTGGATCTCAAAGGATGCGTGCTCGAACTGGCCCAGCGCAACTCTCAGGCCTCGGTGCCCTTTATGCTCTCAAGCCTGGGCTACGGATTTTTATGGAACAACCCGGCGGTCGGCCGCGTGACGTTCGCCCACAACGTGACCGAGTGGGAAGCTCAAATCAGCGAGCAGCTGGACTACTGGATCACCGCTGGCGATACCCCGGCAGAAATTAGCCGGGCGTATGCGCTCGCCACGGGCACGCCACCAATGATGCCGGATTACGCCATGGGCTTCTGGCAGTGCAAGTTACGTTATCGCACTCAGGAGGAGTTGCTCGCCGTCGCCCGCGAGTACAAACGGCGCAACCTCCCCATCTCGGTCATCGTGATCGATTTCTTCCACTGGCCAAATCAGGGGGACTGGATGTTCGACTCGCGGGACTGGCCCGATCCCGATGCCATGATCGCCGAGCTAAAATCGCTGGGTATTGAGCTAATGGTCTCCGTGTGGCCAACGGTAGACAACCGCACCGAAAGCTATCGGGAGATGCGTGAAAACGGCTGGCTGGTGCAAACAGAGCGCGGATTACCGATCAATATGGATTTCCTCGGCAATACCACTTTCTTTGATGCCACCCATCCCGGCGCTCGCGACTACGTCTGGGGTAAAGCAAAACGCAACTATTACGATAAAGGCGTGAAGCTCTTCTGGCTAGACGAAGCCGAGCCGGAGTTCAGCGTTTACGACTACGATAATTATCGCTACCACGCCGGACCGGTGCTGGAAGTGGGCAATATCTACCCGCGAATGTACGCCAAAACCTTTTTTGACGGCATGAAAGCCGATGGCGAAGACCAGGTGATCAACCTGCTGCGCTGCGCCTGGGCCGGAAGTCAGAAATACGGCGCGCTGGTCTGGTCAGGTGATATCCACTCATCGTTTCGTTCTCTGCGCAATCAGTTTGCCGCCGGGATGAATATGGGGATTGCAGGTATCCCGTGGTGGACAACAGATATTGGCGGCTTTCATGGCGGCAATATTCACGACCCACACTTTCATGAGTTGCTGATTCGCTGGTTCCAGTGGGGCGTGTTTAGCCCAGTGATGCGCCTGCACGGCAACCGCGATCCGCAAATTTTACCAGAACATCCTTACCGTGATGGTATTGCCCAGTGTCCGACCGGTGCGGCAAACGAAGTGTGGAGCTATGGTGAAGAGGTGTGCGAAGTGTTGACTGGCTGTCTGACGTTGCGAGAAAAGTTAAGGCCGTACATCAAAGCGGTGATGGCGGAAACACACCAACGCAATGCCCCGGTTATGCGCACCCTGTTTTTTGAATTCCCAGAACAGACAAGGAGTTGGGAGATTACCGATCAGTACTGTTTTGGTCCCGATCTGCTGATTGCTCCGGTGATGCATGAAGGCATGCGCGAGCGTGACGTTTGGCTACCGGAAGGGGAAACATGGACGGATCTTGCAACCGGCGAGAGCTATCAGGGAGGACAAACGCTGAGCTATGACGCTCCCCTGAACAGAATTCCGGTATTTATCCGCGAAGGCGGGCAGTATCGTAATATGTTGAAACTGTAGTCACAGTCCGGCTGCGGTTAGTACACCGCAGCCGGCAACATGAAGGCGTTTAGACCTGTGGCGACTTGAACAGTGCTGAGTAGTCCGCATTGCAAATACGCTGCACCGCCGGATGCTGGATCATCCTTTCCGCAAATATGGCGTGATACTCCTCCATCACATTCTCTACGCGTCCAATTTCAACAATAGAATCATCGGCATAGAAATTGTGTGAATACAGCGTAGGCGCAACAAAAATGGCATTATGCGTTGCGCCAAACGCTTTCATCAGCGCAGCGTCATCAAACTCGCCGAGGATTTCGACATTCAATCCTTGTGAGTTGATCCAATTCAGCAGCTTACGACCGAGCATTGAACGACGTCCAGGGATCAGTAATCGACGCTCCTCAAGGCAGGCCGGGAAGGTTTTTTCAGGCAGCGGTTTGGTGCACCAAAAACTCACGCTGCATTCGCCTATCCGCACCGAGAACAGCCCTTCCTGCTGTGTAGAATCGATCGGGCAGTCGGAGATAATCATATCCAGCTTATGCTGGCTGAGTTGATCCAACAGCATCTCATGTGTTGACTCAAAACAACGCAGATGGATTTGTTCATCTTCAACCACAGCGGCATCCAACACGCTACTGACCAGCTGCTTCGATAGCGCATCCGCCACGCCGACATCAAACAGTAAATTAGACTCTTTGCGGTAGTTCACGATATCCAGCATTTCCTGGCTTAAGGTGAACATCTTATCCGCATAACGAAAAACCAATTCGCCTAACTCACTAGGCTCCAGTCCACGCCCCTTGCGCTTGAACAGCTTTCCCTGCAAACGTTCCTCAAGCGCTTTAATCTGCCCGGTAATGGTCTGCGGTGTCAGATAAAGCGCTTCAGCTGCGCCAACCACCGAACCTTCTTTATAGACATGCCAAAAGTAGTACAGGTGGTTGTAATTTATATGAGACATACTCTCTCCCTGAAAATTGTCACGAAAGGGCTATCCCGTCAGGCTGACGCGTTCAACCGGGTGCGTAACCAGCAGTAACCAATTACCGCCGACAGTAAGGAGCCGATCAGGATCCCCAGTTTCGCCCAGTTAATCAGCTCAGGATCGACGTTCCCAAACGCCAGGCTGGCGATAAAAATCGACATCGTAAAGCCAATGCCGCACAGAATGCCGACCGCCATAATCTGCTGGAAATTCGTTCCCTCTGGCAATTGCGCCACCTTGAGGCGTAACGCCAGCCAGCAAAACAGACTGATACCCAACGGTTTACCGATCAACAAACCAGCAATGATCCCCAGCGGTAATACCGAGGTCAGTCCATCAATAGTGACGCCCTGCAGTGAAACGCCCGCGTTGGCGAAGGCAAACAGTGGCAGGATCAGGTATGCCACCCATGGATGCAGAACATGCTCCAGTCGCTTCGCCGGTGAACGCCCGTGTTTTTCCTTCAACGGAATAAAGAAGCCCACGATCACACCCGCCAAAGTTGCATGCACGCCCGACTTCAGTACGGCAGTCCACAGCACCACGCCAACCAGAATATAAATCCCGGTACGTCTCACTCCGCACAGATTCAATGCCGCCAGAACGAGGATCGCGCACGCGGCAACCCCCAGCGACAACAGCGAGAGATCGCTGGTATAGAACAGCGCGATAATTACGATAGCACCGAGGTCATCGATAATCGCCAGCGCCATCAGGAATATTTTCAACGCCAGCGGTACACGGCTGCCCAACAGCGCCAGCACGCCTAATGCAAAAGCGATATCCGTTGCCGCCGGGATCGCCCACCCTTCACGGGTGATGGGATCGGCATAGTTGAATGCCAGGTACAGCAGCGCCGGGACAATCATGCCCCCGATAGCGGCAATGATCGGAAACGCTGCCTGACGCAGACTGGCCAGCGAGCCTTGCATCAACTCGCGCTTCACCTCCAGACCAATCAACAGGAAGAACACCGCCATCAACGCGTCGTTGATCCACAGCAGCATATTTTTGTTGATCTCAAGCGCGCCAACCCGCAGTTGAACGGGCGTTTCCAAAAAGGCGTGGTACCATCCACTGGTTACTCCGATGTTTGCCATCAACATAGCGACGACGGCTGCGATGATCAGGATGATCCCCCCCGAGGCGTCACTACTAAAAAAACGATGCAGATGTTTCACTTTTATTCTCTCTATTGGGTGAATACTTCGTAAATACTATCTTACACCCCCAAAAAGCTCGTTAAAATTAGATTATTCATGATGAATAGATCGTTTTTCTCGAGCTTTATAATAAGAGAATGCTGTATCAGTTAACCTTCACTTGGGTGATGTCGCGCATTAAACGCGTATCTGAGATGGTCCAGCGTTGCCGTCACATTTGCCGGAGACATACGGTTGAGGTGTGCCAGAAAAGGATGTGTATCGATAAAATGGATAAAACGGGTCGCACTCGCAAGCGTGGCGCTGCGCTGCATACTCGTTTTCCGGTTCTCCGTTAAGTTACATACCGCCAGCGCGTAGTCACGCGTGGAGAATGTTCGCCAAACGTTATTACGGATGCCGCCTCCCAGGAACAGCCTTGGCGGAATATCTTTTTGCGGTGCTGATTCTCCGCGTTCTCTCACAAAAGCAATATGACAACGCCCTTGCTGAACATGCTGTATATTCGCCATCATGCATCCTCCCAGGATAAAACATTCCTGATCGAGGTAATGCTGAATGTTGAGAGAGCGTTCATCCGTAAGCATTTTAACCAACTCGAAATGACGATAAGCGGGTAAAACGGGTTTAACTAACATCCCCGGATCATTTTTGTGCAATATTGCGGGGCCGTAATCCACATCAAAAAGAATCTCCCGCCGCATCGTTATCACTTCTTTACGTTGCACAATATGCGCCAACGTACCGGGAGGCAGGCGTTCTTCATAGTCAGAATGATACTGATACTCAGCTTCTACGGGATGAGCTGAGTAATTTGTGGTCACGGCAACAATTCGACCGGTATTTTCTTCTGCAGTGACCAACACATACAGGAAACTATCACCGCCGTTAAATTTGATCCGAAAAGCGCGCGTGCTCATAGTGATATCGAACGTAGGAAAAATAAATTCGCGTTCTACCAGATTTGCACTGCGAGAGAGTTTCCGTAACTCCCGGCTTAACCCGGTGCTATCCAGCGCAAGCGTGGTGCGAATATCCGCCAGTGTCGCGCCTTCCTGAATCAGCGTGGCGAGATAACCCTGACGTGCATCTGTTTTCTGCCTGACAGGAGATATAAATGTTTTATGACAGCGCTGACAGTAAATACGCGGTTCTCCTTGCGCGGAAAAACCGTACTTTTTAAGTGAAATCCCCCCGCAATAGGGGCAGGATTTAATCAACCCTTTCCATGCCTGATTGACCGACTGACGAAAGCGGTTGAGTGACCGTTCCGAAATAATGGGGAAGAGAAAACCGCAGGCCCGGCAGAGTATATTTCTCCCCTGATGTTGGTAATCCGGGCTGTTCAACACGCCCACATTTTTGCAACCAGGCGTTTTGCAGCTATCGACATTAACCCAAGAAAACATATTCACTCCCTGCGAATACGATACGTTCAAGCAAATACTGATTTTATTTCTACAGGTGAAAAACCATTTTCATAGAGTGTTCTCATGGCGCTCATCGTCATTGCAGTATGAGAGAAAAACGCCTTATAACCCGCACACAAATAGTTGTGATTTCTTTTACCTGACGTTGACGGCAAGAAGCGGTGCTTAGGGCAGCCGCCATAACAGGCGAACTGCCATTGGCAGGAGTAACATTCTTGTGCCATTGTGCGATTTTTATCTTCGCCAAACTGCCGGTTTTGTTCGCTATTGTTCATCGCGCGCAGCGTCGAATCTTGAATATTCCCCAACTTGTTCTGCGGATAGACAAAATGATCGCAATTATACACATCGCCATTCATTTCCATGGCAAATGCGCTACCGCAGGTTGATGCAAACACGCATACCTGCGGCGGTAAACCACACCACGCGGCAAGCGTCTGCTCAAACATCTGTATGCCGATATCGCCAATATCGTTACGGATCCAGACATCAAAAATAGCGTTGAGAAAATGACCAAATTGCAGTGAATCAACCGACCACGGCATCATTCTCGTTTGTCCGTCTTCAGGATGCGTCAGACCAATACCGTCTCCTTCAGCGCTTCTTTCGACAAGCGGAATAAATTGCATATAACGACTGCCGATGCTTTTCAGATAGTCATAGACTTGCAATGGGTGATGCATATTCGTGTGATTCACTACCGTCAGCGTATTAAATTCCACACCGTGGCGTACCAGGCATTTAACGGCCCGTTCAACTCTCTCATGCGTTGGTTTACCCGAACGAGTAACCCGCCATTCATCATGTAACGCGGCATCACCATCAATAGAAACGCCCACCAGGAAGGCGTGTTGCTTAAAAAAAATAGCCCATTCGTTATCAATCAAAATACCGTTGGTCTGGAACGTATTGATTATTGTCTTTTCACCCGCGTATATCTGCTGAAGTTCGACCGCCCGTCGAAAAAATGGCAGCCCCATCAACGTTGGCTCCCCTCCTTGCCAGGCAAAAATCACCTCATCCACATCCTGCGCGGCGATATGCTGTTTGATAAACAATTCAAGCGTATCTTCAGACATCCTGTAATTGGCTTTTCTCTGGGGATAGAGCTTCTCTTTCTCCAGGTAAAAACAGTATTTACAATCCAGATTGCATACCGAACCCGTCGGTTTAATCATGACCTGGCAACTTTTCCTGCTCATCATCATTCAAGCCTATAAATAAAAGAACCTGGCTCAGAGCTAAAACGCTGAGCCAGGCGGGCAGAGCCCTAAGTGGCATACATGGTATTTCTTATAATTATTCGATTAGCCCCAGGTGACCGGCGTAGGCTTATCACCGCGTGCTTTCATTAACGAGTCGTTATCAATATCCTGTTTATATTTCAGGAATTTACCGTAGAGTTGTTTCTCAATATCAGGCTGTTTGCCGATCTGGTTCAGTGTCTCGAAACGATCTTTTTTCAGGTTATAGAGGTACTTGGGTTTATTCTCACGATCGATGATCATTTTCCAGTCGCCATCACGAATAGCCCATTCATCAGTAGGGTCATCCTGGAATGGCATATCGATACCGAAAATCAGCGGTTTTTCACGTTTTAAGGTTTTCTGTTCCAGCAATGGAATCAAAGACTGCCCATCATAGGTGCGATCGGTAGGGAGCTTGAAGTTCATCATGTTTGCCAGCGTCGGCAACCAGTCGAGGCCATAGACAGGCGTATCTGTCACCATTCCCTGCGGAATATGCTTACCATATTTGATAATTGCCGGAACGCGGATCCCGCCCTCCCACAGATTATCTTTACGACCGCGAAGACCATCCGTTTCACCCGCCAGGTTTAACTCATACACTTTACGCGCTTCACGAGTGACAGGTCCGTTATCACTAGTAAAGATAACAATTGTGTTATCTTCTTCACCCATTGCCTTTATCTTATCCATTACTTTACCAACCTGAGCATCCATATAACTGACGTTGGCGTAATACTCACCTGTGCCACGCCAAGGTTTATCAGCCCAATCACCGTAGAACAGATCCGGATGCTGTTTCTGGTAGACACTCATATATTGCGAATACATATCGAGGTACTTTTTCGGTGAGGCCAGCGGGCTATGGACCTCGGTAAATGCAACGTATAAGAAGAACGGTTTATCGTCTTTCTTGTTATCCAGCCAGTTAACAACCTCTGAACTAACCAGTTCACCGCTAAATGTTTCTGCTCTGCCAATCGGTTTGCCATTACGCACGAATCCGGTCGGATGCACGGTGCCATAGCGTGGGCGCTCTTTCGCGTTATCTAAAGTGGAATCGGTCACAAATCCGGCTGTATTCACCAGGCCATAGTCAAACCCCATATCCTTAGCTTGCGGTTGGTCTGTTCGATCACCGCCGGCATTGAGGTGTAATTTACCCATCATCGCCGTGTCGTAGCCTTGCGCTTTCAGCAGATTAGCAATCGTCAGCTCATTACGGCCCAATGCCACATCTTTCCCTTCCGGGATCCAAGAACGGATCCCCGTGCGGAACGGCATACGTCCAGTCAATAACCCAGCACGAGAAGGGGAGCACAGCGGAGCTGGCGCATAGTAATCCGTAAATCTCACACCATCCTGAGCCAATTTATCGATATTCGGTGTTTTAACGATTTGATGACCATAAACCGCCAGATCGCCATAACCCAAATCATCCGCAAGAATGATGACTAAATTAGGGCGTTTATCCGCAGCAGCCTGCGCGGTTTGTAATGTGCTCCCGGCGCACAGTGCCAGCCCAATCATGCTGGCAATGACTGTTCTTTTCATTTCAGTTCCTTTAATTTTAATTAAAATGAATATCCGACCATATAAATCATCTGATCCCCATATCCGTCATAACCTAATTTGTTCTCAAAATAACGATACGTTACAGATGCCTTCCATCGTGGATAAAACTTCCATGCCAGCGTTAATCCTCCATTTAAACCATTTCGACCGAATTGCTGCTCCGTGTAAGCATCATTTCTATCAATCTCGACTTCATTCCAGTCAGATAAAACAAAGCTTTCACCAAATAAAGAGAAGTTATAAACAGCAGTCCAACCAATAACATATCCATTCCATCCACTGGTCTGTCCATATTTCGGTGATACATAGTCACCTGATTGGTTATGCAAGCCGATATAAGGTTTAAAGAAACCCCAATCTCCACTCCACCCCAGATAACCGAGTCCATAAAACATATCCAGATCGTCACCCCATGAGTTGTCCCATTGACCGTATATCTTGCCAAAGAAGGTATAGTCAGAATCAAAAAGACGCACATGGGTCATAGCAGAGACGGTATGGTTACGGCCCGCCACTGCATGGTTTAATACGTTGCTTTCAATAAAAGAATAGAATTCAGCTTCTCTAAAATTGACGCCAAAATCAGCCGTTGCTTTCCAAACTTCACCGCGGTGCACATTCACAAAACCGCTATTCCAGTCTGCATAACCAGCGTTAATTGACCCAAAAGAGTTTTTATATTCCAGAGCTTGTACATTTTGGCTAAAAAGAGCTGGAGTGGCTAATACAAGACTAGCCAGTAGTATTTCCTTTATCCGAGGCATTGAATTTATTCCCCATAATTATATTTTTTCATCAATGAATGAAGGTTCGCTGCGGTGATAAATATTAAACAAATGTAATTACAAGATAGTGATGTAAATCTCACATCAGAATAGATAATGACTGCTTAAAATAATGTGTCAAATAATGTTGCTGTAGATATGATAAGTTCATATTTGTTAGTAAGCGCATCAATATCTTCTAACTAAACCACCCCTAATATATTTACCTGACATGTTAGAAAACTCACATTCAAGACCATTCAACTCACTTTTATCCTTGACAATAAAAAACCGGTATTCCCTTAAAAGGGAATACCGGTTTTTTCAAACGAGAAAGTTTTTTGGCTTGTCGTTAGCGAGTCAGATCGTCAAAGAACTTCTTCACACCGTCGAAGAAGCTTTTGGAACGCGGGCTGTTGTTTTCGCCGGTAGGACCGCCGAAGCTTTCCTGCAGATCTTTCAGCAACTGCTTCTGCTTGTCGTTCAAACCAACCGGGGTTTCAACAACTACACGGCACAGCAGATCGCCCTGAGCGCCACCGCGTACAGACTTGACGCCCTTTCCACGCATGCGGAACAGTTTGCCGGTCTGCGTTTCGCCCGGAATTTTTAGCTTCACGCGACCATCCAGCGTCGGGACTTCAATCTCGCCGCCCAGAGCAGCCATCGCAAAGTTAATCGGCACTTCGCAGTAGAGGTTATTGCCTTCACGTTCGAAAATTGGGTGTTGTTTTACCTGCACCTGAACGTACAAATCACCTGCTGGCGCGCCATGCTCACCGGCTTCGCCTTCACCAGACAAACGGATACGGTCGCCGGTATCAACCCCTGCCGGGATTTTAACAGACAGCGTTTTGCTCTTCTCAACGCGACCATGCCCGTGGCATTTGTTGCACGGATCTTTGATCAGCGTACCGCGGCCCTGACAGTGTGGACAGGTCTGCTGTACGGCAAAAAAGCCCTGACGCATCTGTACCTGACCAGAACCGTGACAGGTTGGACAGGTCTGCGGCTGAGTGCCCGCCTTCGCGCCGCTACCGTGGCAGACGTCACACTCTTCCAGAGTCGGAATACGGATCTCTTTGGTGACGCCACGCACGGCTTCTTCCAGAGTGAGATCCATGTTGTAACGTAAATCAGCACCACGTGAGGCGCGCTGACGACCACGACCGCCGCCAAAGATATCGCCAAACACGTCACCAAAGATATCGCTGAAATCAGCCCCGCCGCCAAAACCGCCGCCGCCGCCCATGCCGCCTTGCTCAAACGCAGCATGACCGTACTGATCGTAGGCCGCACGTTTTTGCGCATCGGTCAGGATCTCGTACGCTTCTTTGATCTCTTTAAACTTGGCTTCGGCCTCTTTATCACCCTGGTTGCGGTCCGGGTGATATTTCATGGCCAGGCGCTTGTAGGCCTTTTTGATTTCACGCTCTTCCGCTGATTTGGAAACGCCTAAAATCTCGTAATAGTCTTGCTTAGCCATCTCTTTTTATCTGCCCCTAACATGCGTGCACGGGCGGAGAGGAAACCTCTTCGCCCGTGCCAGTAATTACCCGTTCAAAGGGCGATTATTTTTTGTCTTTCACTTCTTCAAACTCGGCGTCGACAACGTCGTCATCTTTCGCATTATTTGCAGAAGCATCAGCGCCTGCTGCACCAGCCTGTTGCTGTGCGTGCTGCTGCTGAGCGATTTCCATCAGTTTCTGGGAAACCTGTGCCAGCGCCTGCATTTTCGCTTCGATATCCGCTTTATCTTCACCTTTCAGAGAAGTTTCCAGCGCGGTCAGTGCAGACTCGATGGCAGTTTTGTCGTCAGCCGGCAGTTTGTCGCCTGCTTCTTCAACCTGCTTGCGAGTGCTGTGCAGCAGATGATCACCCTGGTTACGGGTCTGAACCAGCTCTTCAAACTTACGGTCAGATTCTGCGTTCGCTTCTGCTTCGCGAACCATTTTCTGAATTTCCTCTTCGTTCAGACCAGAAGAAGCCTTGATGGTGATCTTCTGCTCTTTACCGCTGTTTTTGTCTTTCGCGGAAACGTGCAGGATACCGTCGGCATCGATGTCAAAAGTAACTTCGATCTGCGGCATACCGCGCGGAGCCGGGCTGATGCCATCCAGGTTAAACTGACCCAGATCCTTGTTATCAGCAGCGCGTTTACGTTCACCCTGCAGCACGTGGATGGTTACCGCAGACTGGTTGTCTTCAGCGGTAGAGAACACCTGGCTGTGCTTGGTCGGGATAGTGGTGTTTTTCGCGATCAGCGGAGTCATTACGCCACCCATGGTTTCGATACCCAGAGACAGCGGGGTTACGTCCAGCAGCAGCACGTCTTTAACATCACCGGTCAATACACCACCCTGAACAGCAGCACCGATTGCTACGGCTTCGTCCGGGTTAACGTCTTTACGCGGTTCTTTACCGAAGAACTCAGCGACTTTCTTCTGCACCATCGGCATACGCGTCTGACCACCAACGAGGATAACGTCGTTGATATCAGATACGGACAGGCCAGCATCCTGCAGAGCAACTTTCAGCGGCTCGATAGAACGGTTAACCAGGTCTTCAACCAGGCTTTCCAGTTTCGCACGGGTCACTTTGATGTTCATGTGTTTCGGACCGGTCGCGTCTGCAGTGATGTACGGCAGGTTCACGTCGGTCTGCTGAGCGGAAGACAGCTCGATCTTCGCTTTCTCAGCGGCTTCTTTCAGACGCTGCATCGCCAGCGGGTCATTACGCAGGTCGATACCCTGATCTTTCTTAAACTCGTCAACCAGGTAGTTGATCATACGGCTGTCGAAGTCTTCACCACCCAGGTGGGTATCACCGTTGGTTGCCAGAACTTCGAAGGTTTTTTCGCCGTCAACTTCGTCGATTTCGATAATAGAGATATCGAAAGTACCACCACCGAGGTCATATACCGCGATAGTACGGTTGCCAACTTCTTTATCCAGACCGTAAGCCAGCGCAGCTGCGGTTGGTTCGTTGATGATACGTTTTACTTCCAGACCTGCGATACGACCGGCGTCTTTAGTTGCCTGACGCTGAGCATCGTTAAAGTATGCAGGTACGGTGATAACTGCTTCAGTTACCGGCTCACCCAGGTAATCTTCAGCCGTTTTCTTCATTTTTTTCAGCACTTCAGCAGAAATCTGCGGCGGTGCCAGTTTCTGACCTTTTACGTCAATCCATGCATCACCGTTGTCAGCACCGATGATTTTGTACGGCATGATGGCTTCATCACGCTGTACTTCTTCGTCCTGGAAGCGGCGGCCAATCAGGCGTTTAATCGCAAACAGGGTGTTTTGCGGGTTTGTCACTGCCTGACGTTTAGCCGGCTGACCAACCAGAGTTTCACCATCCTGGGTATAAGCAATGATAGAAGGCGTGGTGCGATCGCCCTCGGCGTTCTCCAGCACACGTGCAGTAGTGCCATCCATAATCGCTACACAAGAGTTGGTAGTACCCAGGTCGATACCAATAATTTTACCCATCTAAACGTCTCCACTAAAAATTCGGTCATCATGTGGTTGTGAATCTGTAATAAGGGCGAAACGTGCGGTTTCAACTACCCTGAATCGTTTTTTTTCAGACTCACCACTGCGGTTGCTTACAAGATGGGGTCGTAACCCACGTCATCAAGGGGGGCATGAAAATTTTTTTTAGCCTTGTGGCAATAAAATCGCAGAAAAAAGGCTAAAAGATTAAAAAATGAATAGTCTCAAATCAAAATTAATTCATAAAACAGATAAATTCAGCACAGCCATTCACATAAAAATTGTAATAAAAAGAAAAGATTACAAGCATGAATCATGATTCTGACAGCGGTAAGATGGTCTGAAACGACACACTTTTACAGCCGTCAAAGAGAAATTCCATGAAATCCGTATTAACCCTTTCCGCCAGCCTGCTTATGGGCCTGCTGCTGAGCAGCGCCGCACACGCTAACGATCATAAAGTCCTCGGCGTGATCGCCATGCCCCGTAATGAAACCAACGATCTGACGCTGAAACTTCCCGTTTGCCGCGTGGTGAAACGCATTCAACTTACGGCCGATCATGGTGATTTACAGCTCAGTGGTGCATCGGTTTATTTCAAAGCTGCCCGCATGTCCAGCCAGAGTCTGAACGTGCCTTCCTCCATCAAAGAAGGGCAAACGACCAATTGGATCAACATCAATAGCGACAACGACAATAAGCGCTGCGTGAAAAAAATTACCTTCTCCGGCCATACGGTGAACTCTTCTGATATGGCGACGCTGAAAATCATCGGCGACGACTAATTCCCCATACTTTTATTCAAAAGCCATAGAAACATGAATGTCACCTATTTGAATGACGACGATCTCGATTTTCTTCAGCATTGCAGCGAGGAGCAGCTCGCCAATATTACCCGCCTGCTTACACATAATGAAAAGGGGAAAGCCCGTCTGTCGAGCGTTCTCAACCACAACGATTTATTTAAATCGATGGAAGGACATCCGGAACAGCACCGCCGCAACTGGCAACTGATTGCTGGCGAACTGCAGCATTATGGGGGCGACAGCATTGCCAATAAACTCCGTGGACATGGAAAACTGTATCGGGCGATTTTGCTGGACGTTTCGAAGCGTCTGAAGATTAAAGCTGATAAAGAGATGTCCACGTTCGAAATTGAACAGTCTCTGCTGGAGCACTTTTTACGCAACGCCTGGCAAAAAATGGATGCCGGACAAAAGCAGGAATTTCTGCAGGCTGTCGATGCAAAAGTTTCTGAACTGGAAGAACTGCTACCGTTATTATTGAAGGATCGTCACCTGGCAAAAGGCGTCTCTCACCTGCTCTCCGGCCAGTTAACCAAAATTCTGCGAACCCACGCCGCCGTCAGCGTAATAGGGCACGGATTACTGCGCGGAGCCGGACTTGGCGGCCCGGTAGGTGCGGCTTTAAACGGGGTTAAAGCGGTGAGCGGCAGCGCTTATCGCGTGACGATCCCGGTTGTACTCCACATTGCCTGCCTGCGCAGAATGCTCAACCACGCACAAGCGTGATGCCCATCACAGGGAAAATAATTCGTTTTCCCTGTGATGGGCATCACAGGGAAAATAATTCGTTTTCCCTTCGTTAGATCATAGACAGTGCCCTCTCCCCTGATTATTATGCCGCGCCCCGAAGACAGCGATCGTTATTCGGGGAAACTATTTCACCATTCAATCAATGATGATTTTGAGGAATTATGGGCAACACTAAGTTGGCTAATCCGGCACCGCTGGGCCTGATGGGCTTTGGCATGACCACCATTCTGCTTAACCTGCATAACGCGGGTTTCTTCGCTTTAGACGTTATTATTCTGGCGATGGGCATTTTCTACGGCGGTATCGCGCAAATTTTTGCCGGTCTTCTGGAATATAAAAAAGGCAACACCTTCGGTTTAACCGCCTTTACCTCCTACGGTTCGTTCTGGCTGACGCTGGTTGCGATTCTGCTGATGCCGAAAATGGGCCTCGCGGATGCAACCAATGGTCAGTTCCTGGGCGCTTACCTGGGTCTGTGGGGCGTGTTCACTCTGTTCATGTTCTTCGGTACGCTGAAAGCCGCGCGCATGCTGCAGTTCGTGTTCCTGAGCCTGACAGTGCTGTTCGCCCTGCTGGCCGTTGGCAACATTGCAGGTAACGAAGCAATCATTCACGTAGCGGGTTGGGTTGGCTTAGTGTGTGGTGCAAGCGCCATTTACCTGGCGATGGGTGAAGTGCTGAACGAACAGTTTGGCCGTACCATCCTGCCGATTGGTGAAGCGCACTAATCTGACAATATCCCCCCTTCAGGGGGGATATTCCTTACAAACGCTGTAACTCTCCCTGTACGCTCGTATCGCGATGATAAATATCCTGTCGCAGCCAAATCCCCAGACCTAACCCCACCAGCGATAACGCCAGCACATACCAGGCCGGAGCCATTGGCGACACACTCATTAACATCGTCACGGCGATTGGCGTCAGACCACCAAAAATGGCATATGAGACGTTATAGGAAAAGGAAATACCGGTAAAACGGACTTCCGCCGGAAACGCCCGCACCATGACATAAGGCACTGCGCCGACCACGCCAACGCATAATCCCACCAGCCCGTATAACAGGAACAAGTGCTGAGGATGGCCGCCGGTCAGGTGATAGAAAAACCAGCTCGAACAGGCCAGCAGCAGGCTGCCGACAATAAAGGTTTTGCTGGCGCCGACCCGGTCGACAATAAATCCAGCCAGCAGACAGCCGACGCACAGCATAATGGTAGCGACACTGTTGGCCTGTAGCGTTAGCGCGGGTGCAAAGCCATACTGCTTCTGCAACCAGACTGGTGACATCAGGATCACCACCACAATCCCGGCCGATAACAACCAGGTCAGCAGCATTGAAATAACCACCGCTTTTTTATGCTTACTCACCACCGACTTCACCGGTAGCTCTTGCGCAAGTGCTTTACGCTGCTGCATTTCTAGGAAGATGGGCGTTTCCTGCAACCAGCGACGCAGGTACATCGCCACCAGCCCAAAAACGCCCCCCAACAGGAACGGGATACGCCAGCCGTAGTCATGCACCGCCTGTTGCGTCAGGTTGGTATTCACCAGCGTCGCAACCACCGATCCCAACAGAATCCCCACCGTCAGCCCGGCGGTCAGCGTGCCACAGGCAATGCCGATGCGGCGCTCCGGTACATGCTCCGCCACGAACACCCACGCGCCCGGCACTTCTCCGCCGATGGCAGCGCCTTGCAAAATGCGCATCAGCAGTAACAGCAGCGGTGCGAGGATCCCCATTGAGGCGTAGGTAGGCAAAAGACCAATCGCCAGCGTCGGTATCGCCATCAGCAAAATGCTCAGGGTGAACATTTTCTTACGCCCGACCAGATCGCCAAAGTGCGCCATGATGATGCCACCCAGCGGACGCGCCAGATATCCGGCGGCAAAAATGCCGAAGGTTTGCACCTGACGTAGCCACTCAGGAATATCTGCCGGAAAGAACAGTTCACCAACAACAGCGGCAAAGAAGACGAAGATAATGAAATCATAAAACTCAAACGCACCGCCGAGGGCAGCAAGCGTAAGAGTTTTATAATCCTGGCGATTCAGCGGTCGAGTGTGTTGTGACATAGCAAACCATCAGTCAGTGGAATTATTAAATCTGTCTGTCGATACATGTAAAGCAAAAATTACTATATCGTAAACAATTCAATACTCCACTGTGATTGGCACTTATGTCACGATCGGGCTACTTTCAGGCGTTTGTGTCGCGAATTGCGCTTTTAGGACGAAAAGATGCTACAACAGCCGGTGCGGTTTCCACATACGGCCCATCCAGCAACTGTATACAATACGGTACACTTGCAAAAATACCCGGTACGATAACCTTACCGTCGGCATCTTTCACGCCTTCCAGCGTTTCTTTGATCGATTTCGGCTGCCCAGGCAGATTCAGGATCAACGCCTGTTTGCGAATCACACCGACCTGGCGGGAGAGAATAGCCGTTGGCACAAAGTGCAGACTTATCTGGCGCATCTGTTCGCCAAAGCCTGGCATCTGGCGGTCAGCGACGGCAAGCGTAGCATCGGGGGTCACGTCGCGACGTGCCGGACCCGTTCCGCCGGTAGTCAGCACCAGATGACAGCTCATTTCATCCACCAGCTCGCATAAGGTCTGTTCGATGATCGCCTGTTCATCCGGGATCAGTCGCGTTTGCAGCTCAAAAGGGGTGGTAAGGGCAGATGCCAGCCACTCTTCAAGGGCCGGGATACCTTTATCCTGGTAAACGCCGCTGGAAGCACGGTCAGAAATGGAAACCAGGCCAATGCGTAAAGTATTCATGATTATTCCGTTTAAACAGTCTCGTTAAACAGAATGATACACTGCGAAAGGAAGGACAGACAGGTTTCAGAAGAGGTAGCGTGACCCATATCAGGGCCACGCTTAAATGATTACAGCAGATCGCCGATCATTTTTTCCAGTTTACCCTGGTCTACAGCAAACTTACGGATACCGTCCGCCAGTTTATCTACAGCCATCGGATCCTGGTTGTGCTGCCACAGGAACTCAGCTTCGGTGATGCGTGCAGGACGCGCTTTCACTTCGCCGGAGAAGGACAGTTTACGTTCGATAGCGCCTTCGCTTTCCGCCAGCTCTTTCAGCAGTGCCGGAGCAATCGTCAGACGATCGCAGCCTGCCAGCTCAATGATTTCGCCGATGTTACGGAAGCTCGCACCCATCACCACGGTTTCGTAACCGTGCTGTTTGTAGTACTCGTAGATTTCCGTTACGGAAACCACACCTGGATCTTCTGCCGGTGCATACTCTTTCTTGTCGGTGTTGGCTTTGTACCAGTCAAGAATACGACCAACGAACGGAGAAATCAGGTATACGCCAGCTTCTGCACATGCACGTGCCTGCGCGAAGGAGAACAGCAGAGTCAGGTTACAGTTGATGCCTTCTTTTTCCAGTTGCTCAGCGGCACGGATGCCCTGCCAGGTTGAAGCCAGTTTAATCAGAATGCGATCGTTGCTGATGCCAGCGTCGTTGTACATCTTGATCAGACGTTTTGCTTTCGCGATGGACGCGTCGGTGTCGTAAGACAGACGAGCGTCAACTTCAGTAGAGATACGACCCGGGACCAGTTTCAGGATCTCCAGACCGATATTTACTGCCAGTTTGTCGGTCGCGTCGACGATCTGCTGTGCGCGGTCGTTGCTCTGCTGCTTAGCCCAGGCTACAGCGTCATCAATCAGCTTGCGGTATTCTGGGATCTGCGCTGCGTTAAGAATGAGAGAAGGGTTAGTTGTGGCATCCTGAGGCTGATACAGCTTCATTGCCGCGATGTCTCCGGTGTCGGCCACTACTGTGGTGAACTGACGAAGGGAGGTCAATTTGTCCGTCATGATAGCGATTCTCTTTAAACAGCTTGTTAGGGGGATGTAACCGATCTTCCCTGATGATAGCACGACGCACTCTCAGCGCAACCGCCTGGATTGTCCGACCCGCTGCTCAGCCCTGATTACGCATCTCAAAGCCTGTGATGCGCAATTGCGGGATATAACGATTGTTATGATAAACTCCCGCAATCACTCTCATGACAAGGTATATACTGGTCGATTATTGGTAGCGCTTACACGGAAATCTTCGCGCTTACCGGCATCAACAAGAGGGATGTTAATGCCTGATTTTTTCTCATTTATTAATGAAATACTCTGGGGATCGGTGATGATCTACCTCCTGCTTGGCGCAGGATGTTGGTTCACCTGGCGTACAGGGTTCGTGCAGTTCCGCTACATTCGCCAGTTTGGCACAAGTCTTAAAAACAGCATTAGCCCGCAGCCGGGCGGTTTAACTTCCTTTCAGGCTCTGTGCACCAGCCTTGCCGCGCGTATCGGTAGCGGGAACCTGGCCGGCGTAGCGTTGGCGATCGCCGCTGGCGGCCCTGGAGCCATTTTCTGGATGTGGGTCTCAGCGGTCATTGGTATGGCAACGTCATTCGCCGAGTGCTCACTTGCCCAACTGTATAAAGAACGCGATAGCAAAGGACAGTTCCGCGGTGGTCCTGCGTGGTATATGGCACGTGGTCTGGGCATGCGCTGGATGGGCGTCCTTTTTGCCATCTTTTTACTGATTGCCTATGGACTGATTTTTAACAGCGTTCAGGCGAACTCGGTCTCTCGTGCGTTGACCTTTGCTTTTGACATCCCTCCCCTCTTCTCCGGTATCGCACTGGCAATAGTGTCATTACTGGTCATCGTCGGCGGTATTAAAGGCGTCGCACGCCTGATGCAATGGTTCGTTCCGATGATGGCACTGCTGTGGGTTGGAAGTAGCATCATCATCTGTCTGTGGCATATCGGGCAGCTTCCCGACATTATCGTCACCATTATAAAAAGCGCCTTTGGCTGGCAGGAAGCAGCAGCGGGTGCGGCCGGATATACGCTAAGCCAGGCTATTGCCAACGGTTTTCAACGCGGCATGTTTTCTAACGAAGCCGGAATGGGATCTACGCCGAATGCAGCCGCATCGGCCGCCTCCTGGCCACCGCATCCTGCGGCACAAGGCATTGTGCAAATGATTGGGGTATTAGGCGACACTCTCGTGGTCTGTACGGCTAGCGCGATGATTATTCTGTTGGCAGGCAATGGCACCAGCTATGTGCCAATGGAAGGCATCCAGTTACTTCAAAAAGCAATGGTAACGCTGACGGGAGAATGGGGAGCCGGATTCGTGGCTTTTATTGTGATTCTCTTTGCCTTTAGCTCGATCGTCGCCAACTACATCTATGCGGAGAACAATCTCGTCTTTCTGAAACTGGACAATATGCGCGTCATCTGGCTATTGCGAATCGCTACCATTAGCACCATTATCGGCGGAACGTTTGTCAGCTTCCCGCTGGTCTGGCAGTTGGCCGATATCATTATGGCTTGTATGGCCATTACTAACCTGACAGCGATTCTGCTGCTTTCTCCGGTTGTCCATACCATCGCCAGCGACTATCTGCGCCAGCGTAAACTCGGGGTGCGCCCGGAATTCGATCCGCACCGTTATCCTGATATCAGACAACAGCTTGCCCCCGAAAGCTGGGATGAAACGCCGCGCGGATAGCGCGGCAATCACAACCATCGATCAAATCTGTCGTTTTTTTTGCTAAAGTCGCAGTAAATTTCCTGCAAGGACTGGATATGCTGATTCTGATTTCACCTGCAAAAACGCTCGACTACCAAAGTCCGCTGGCAACAACACGCCATACGCTACCCGAACTGCTGGATCACTCTCAGCAGCTTATCCATGTGGCGCGCCAGCTCTCTGCGCCGCAGATTGGCAAGCTGATGGGAATTAGCGACAAACTGGCGGATTTGAATGCCACGCGTTTCCATGACTGGCAGCCTGACTTCACGCCGGACAATGCGCGCCAGGCCATTCTGGCATTTAAGGGCGACGTGTATACCGGGCTGCAGGCTGAAACCTTCAGCGAGGCGGATTTCGACTTCGCTCAGCAGCATTTACGGATGTTGTCAGGACTGTACGGCGTTCTACGTCCACTGGATTTGATGCAGCCTTATCGTCTGGAGATGGGCATTCGTTTGGCCAATGCGAAGGGTAAAGATCTCTACCAGTTCTGGGGAGATATCATCACCGATAAACTTAATGAAGCACTTGAAGCACAAGGCGACAGCGTGGTGATTAATCTCGCTTCGGATGAGTATTTTAAATCCGTGAAGCCGAAAAAGCTCAATGCCGAGCTGATTAAACCAGTCTTCCTCGACGAGAAAAACGGCAAGTTCAAAGTCATCAGCTTTTATGCCAAGAAAGCGCGCGGCCTGATGAGCCGCTACATCATTGAGAACCGCTTAACGCAGCCGGAACAGCTGACCGCATTTAACAGCGAAGGCTATTTCTTTGATGAAGAAGCGTCAGGAAACGGCGAACTGGTGTTTAAACGCCACGAGCAATAATTTACATGCCGGATGACGGCTAACGCCTTATCCGGCCTACAGGTTTTGTAGGCCCGCTAAGCAAAGCGCCAGCGGGCACCACCGTTAACTGCGGGTCATCATCAGCTTACGCAGTTGCGCAAAATCAGCTGGCAGATGATGCGAAAGCAGCGGCAAGTCTGCGCGTTCCGCCAGCTCTTTTGGCAGAGCCAGCTTCAGATCAAGAATCTCCTCAACGCTTTCTTTAAACTTCGCCGGATGCGCAGTACCGAGGAACAGGCCATACTCGCCAGGGTTTAGCTGATCACGCAGCGCACGGTAAGCCACCGCCGCATGCGGTTCAGAGGTGTAGCCTAACTCATGCAGCTCGCGCATCGTTTCCTGTGTCGTGACATCGTCAACGGCGGCGTAACCCAGCTCATTCAGACGCCAGATTTTACGGCGGAACAGTTCTTCCACGCGCGGCCAGTTGTTCGGCTGACTGACATCCATCGCATTCGACAACGTCGCCTGGGTTGCTTTCGGTGCCCACTCGCCTTGTGCAAGGAAGCGTGGAACCGTATCGTTGACGTTGGTCGCGGCGATAAAACGCTTCACCGGCAGGCCCAGTGATTTCGCCAGCAGCCCGGCGGTCAAATCGCCAAAGTTACCGCTGGGAACAGAAATCACCAGCTGATTCCGCGCCTCTTGCGGCAGTTGCGCCACGGCCTCAAAGTAGTAACAAATTTGCGCCAGCAGACGGCTGATGTTGATTGAGTTAGCCGAGTTCAGTCCCAGAGCCACCTTCAGCTCTTCGTCATCAAACGCCTGTTTAACCAGCGCCTGACAGGCATCAAAATCACCGTCGATGGCGACAGTTTCAATATTGCCGCCCAGCGTACAGAACAATTTTTCCTGTAATGGGCTGATCTTGCCATTCGGGTAGAGGATCACCACGCGCACGTTTTTCAGGCCATAAAAGGCATGTGCAACCGCCGCGCCAGTATCACCTGAGGTCGCCGTCAGAATGGTTACCGGCTTGTCGCCGCTGATGTGCGTCAGCATTTGCGCCATAAAGCGTCCGCCAAAGTCTTTAAATGCAAGCGTAGGGCCGTGGAACAGTTCCAGACAACCGATATCTGCAGCAACCTGAGCAACCGGTGCCGGAAAAGCAAATGCAGCACGCACGCGTTTTTCCAGAATTTCCTGAGGGATCTCATCACCAATAAATGCGGACAGGATCTTCGCGCTGCGGCTAACGAAGTCCTGGTTCAGCATCTCATCCACTTCTGTCAGATTGAATTCCGGTAGATCGTGCGGAAAAAACAATCCCTGATTCTTGCCAAGCCCTTGCGTGACGGCCTGCGCAAAGCTGACCTGCTCGTTATGATCTTTCAGATTATACAGTTTCATTGATTATCCCAGTACCCGTGCGCCCGCCGTGTCCAGCCGGCAAATATGAACAAAGCCTTCCTGATTTTGCAGGTAATTTTTACTCAGCCAATCTGCTACGCGCTGCGCCGTATCCGGCTTATCGCACAAGGCGAACAGCGTCGGCCCTGACCCGGAGATCCCGCTGGCCAGCGCGCCAATTTCTGTTACCGCCTGACGCGCCTGACTAAAGCCTGGTAGCAAGCGGGTACGATACGGCTCAGCAATGACGTCCTTCATCAGCTTCGCGGCAAGCCCAGGCTGACGGGAATAGCAGGCATGGATAAATCCAGCCAGATGTCGCCCGTGGGCGATACAGTCCTGACGGCGATACTGCGCAGGTAGAATCGCCCGCGCTTCTGCCGTGGACACTTTAATCCCCGGATACGCCAGTACCCATAGCCACTCATCAAAGCCTGGCACCTGCTGGCTAATAATGCCGTTTTCTTCAATCATTAACTGCATGCCGCCCAAAAAGCACGGGGCAACGTTATCGTAATGAATACTGCCGGAGATACGCCCTTCCAGCTCGCCCATTATCGCCAACAGGCGCGTATCGTTGAGCGGCTTACCGCAGTGTTCGTTCATAGCGACTAATGCCGCCACGACGGAACAGGCGCTGGAGCCTAACCCGGAGCCAATCGGCATATTTTTTTCCAGCGTCATCGCCACCGGAACCGTTTTACCCAGCTCCTGGCAGAATCGCTCCCAACACTGATAGACAATATTTTCGCGCGGCTCTGACGGCAGCTTGTTGGCAAAGCGCCCAAGGTTGTTCAGGCTGAACTGATCAGCCGCCTCAACGGTCACCACATCGCCCAACAGCGAACCGTCCACCGGAGTTACCGCCGCACCGAGCACATCAAACCCGACGCTCATATTGGCACTGGAAGCCGGGGCATAAACTCTCACCATGTCAGACTCCTAACTTCCATGAAAGGGTGCGTAGCAGGTCGGCAAAGACGCCCGCTGCCGTCACGTCGTTACCCGCGCCATATCCGCGCAGAACCAACGGTAACGGCTGATAGTAGTGGCTATAGAATGCCAGCGCGTTCTCACCGTTTTTCACTTTAAACAGCGGATCGTTGCCGTCTACTGCATCAATTTTCACGCGACAAACGCCGTCCTCTTCGATATTGCCAACATAACGCAATACTTTTCCCTCATCACGGGCTTTCGCCACGCGCGCGGCAAACACGTCATCCAGCTGCGGTAATTTCGCCATAAACGCGGATACATCACCGGAATCATCAAATTCTTTTGGCAGAACTGGTTCAATGACCACGTCTGAAAGCTCCAGCTCACGACCGGTCTCACGGGCGAGGATCAACAGCTTACGTGCCACATCCATGCCGGAAAGATCGTCACGCGGATCGGGCTCGGTATAGCCCATCTCACGCGCCATGGTGGTGGCTTGCGAGAAGCTCATGCCTTCATCCAGCTTGCCGAAAATAAACGACAGCGAGCCGGAAAGAATACCGGAGAAACGCTGCAATTCATCACCTGCGCTGAGCAGGTTTTGCAGGTTTTCAATTACCGGCAAGCCTGCGCCCACGTTGGTGTCGTAGAGGAATTTACGCCTGGACTTCGCGGCGGCAAAACGCAGCTGATGGTAGTAATCCATCGACGAGGTGTTGGCCTTTTTGTTCGGCGTAACCACATGGAAGCCTTCGCGCAGGAAATCAGCATACTGATCTGCCACCGCCTGGCTTGACGTACAGTCGACAATCACCGGATTAAGCAGATGATATTCTTTCACCAGGCGAATTAAGCGCCCAAGGTTGAAAGGCTCTTTCGCACTTTCCAGCTCCGACTGCCAGTTTTCCAGATTCAGTCCGTGGACGTTGGTCAACAGGGCCTTCGAGTTCGCCACGCCGCACACGCGCAGATCGATATGCTTCTTTTTGAGCCAGGTTTGCTGACGTTTAAGCTGCTCCAGTAGCGCACCGCCCACGCCGCCTACACCAATCACAAACACTTCAATCACCTGGTCGGTGTTGAACAGCATTTGATGGGTCACGCGAACGCCGGTAGTCGCGTCGTCGTTGTTCACCACCACTGAAATAGAACGCTCAGACGAACCCTGGGCGATCGCCACGATATTGATGTTCGCACGAGCCAGCGCGGCAAAGAATTTCGCCGAAATGCCACGCAGAGTACGCATACCATCGCCAACAACAGAGATGATAGCCAGACGCTCAGTCACCGCCAGCGGCTCCAGCAGGCCTTCTTTCAGTTCGAGGTAGAATTCATCCTGCATCGCGCGTTGCGCACGCGCGCAGTCGCCCTGCGGGACGCAGAAGCTGATGCTGTATTCGGAAGAGGATTGGGTGATCAGCACTACCGAGATGCCCGCACGCGACATTGCGGCAAAAACGCGTGCCGCCATACCCACCATGCCTTTCATTCCTGGGCCGGAAACGCTAAACATCGCCATGTTATTGAGATTAGAAATACCTTTTACCGGCAAATCGTCGTCATCACTGCTGGCGCCAATCAACGTGCCAGGCGCTTGTGGATTCCCGGTATTTTTAATCAGGCAAGGGATCTGGAACTGGGCAATAGGGGTAATGGTGCGCGGGTGCAGCACTTTGGCGCCGAAGTAAGAAAGCTCCATCGCTTCCTGATAAGACATCGACTTCAGCAGTCGGGCGTCGGGTACCTGACGCGGATCGCAAGTATATACGCCGTCAACATCGGTCCAGATCTCACAACAATCCGCGCGCAAACAGGCGGCCAGTACGGCGGCAGAGTAGTCGGAGCCATTACGCCCCAGCACCACTAACTCACCTTTCTCATTCCCGGCGGTAAATCCGGCCATCAAAATCATGTGGTCCGCAGGAATACGGCTGGCGGCAATGCGGCGCGTAGATTCGGCGATATCAACGGTAGATTCGAGGTAATGGCCGACTGCCAGCAATTTCTCCACCGGATCGATGACCGTCACGTTGTGCCCGCGCGCTTCCAGCAGGCCAGCCATGATGGCGATCGACATTTTTTCGCCGCGGCAGATAAGCGCGGCATTGATGCTGTCCGGGCACTGTCCCAACAGGCTGATGCCATGCAGGACGTGTTTAATCTGGGCAAACTCTTGTTCAACAAAGGCTTTGAGCGGAGCCAGCGGAAAACCCGTCTGCGCAGCGGCCAAACCCACCAACAGCTCAGAGAAAATACGTTCGGCGTCGCTGATATTGGCTAAAGCATCCTGACCACCGATGGTCTTCTCAATCATCGCCACCAGATGGTTGGTAATTTTTGCGGGGGCAGAGAGCACGGTCGCGACCTGCCCCTGTCTGGCATTGCTTTCCAGAATATCGGCAACCCGCAGAAAGCGCTCTGCATTTGCCACTGATGTACCGCCGAACTTCAACACTCGCATGGTTTACCTCATTGCCTTTGGTCGAAAAAAAAGCCCGCACTGTTTAGGTGCGGGCTTTTTCTTGTGTTTCCTGTACGCGTCAGCCCGCACCGTTACCTGTGGTAATGGTGATGGTTGTGGTAATAGTGATGCTGATGCGTTTCATGATGTTGTGTGCTCTGTAATTATTATCTGTCTGTCTTGTATTCTTTTAGGGTTAAAGTATCTGCTGACCTAAGTCAATAAATTTTTAAATTGATCACATTCCGACACTTGTTCATGAGCGACTGCTTGCCCTTTTACTTTCAACCAATACAGTATGTCTCGCCCACTTGAAACCAGAGTAAAACACCACACAACAAACATTTATCAATACTTTATTTTGTTAGATTTTTTTCTATATCATGTAAAAAACGGTGCAACATTGCCGTGTCTCGCTGCTCTAACAGACCCATTCGCTGTTGCAGCCAGTCCGTCAACTTAATGTCGTCAGAAACGTTCAGCGTGGCTAATAAACGCAAAACACGTTCGCGCAATGCCTGTAGCTGATGCTCATCCGTCATCTCAATGTTTCTGGCCGGTTGTTGTATTAAACCTGCTAATTGATAGCAATATACCATCACCGCCTGCCCCAAATTGAGTGATGGATAGTCAGCCACCATAGGTACCCCGGTGAGGACATCCGCCAGAGCCAATTCTTCGTTGGTCAGCCCCGAATCTTCACGACCAAAAACCAGCGCGGCGTGATCCATCCACGTTGATTTTTCCTGCAACAGGGGAACCAGTTCGACCGGCGTAGCGTAATAATGAAACTTCGCGCGGCTGCGCGCCGTGGTCGCGACGGTAAAATCCACGTCGTGAAGCGCCTCGGCTAACGTTGGAAAAACGTTAATATTATCAATAATATCACCCGAACCATGCGCAACCCATCGCGTGGCGGGTTCCAGGTGGGCCTCGCTGTCAACGATTCGCAACTGGGTGAATCCCATGGTCTTCATCGCACGGGCTGCCGCACCAATATTTTCCGCTCTGGCGGGGGCAACCAGAATAATTGTTAAACGCATTTCGATACTCTTTTGGCCTGTGTGCAGGTAATAATGTGACATGCATCAACATATTACGCAGCGCGAATTTACATATTTTTAACAGGAATCACTGAAAAAGCATTTCGCATCCGGTAAAAAATGCTAAACTATTTCCAGACTGAACTATTGCCCTTTATGTTAACAAAAGTTGCATATCCTTCTGTTTATCCATGATAATTTAATTTAAAATGGATCGCATTGGTTGGATTCATTACATTTATTAATTAGCGCGTGCAACTAGTTGTAATATTGCAATTTTGTGATGAAAGCAAACATTTGGATACGTTGATTTCATCAAACTGTTAACGTGCTACAATTGAACTTGATATATGTCAACGAAGCGTAGTTTTATTGGGTGTCCGGCATGTCTTAGCCTGTTATGTTGCTGTTAAAATGGTTAGGATGACAGCCGTTTTTGACACTGTCGGGTCCAGAGGGAAACTACCCACGACCAAGCTAATGATGTTGTTGACGTTGATGGAAAGTGCATCAAGAACGCAATTGTAGATTCAATTGGTCAACGCAACAGTTATGTGAAAACATGGGGTTGCGGAGGTTTTTTGAATGAGACGAACATTTACAGCAGAGGAAAAAGCCTCTGTTTTTGAACTATGGAAGAACGGAACAGGCTTCAGTGAAATAGCGAATATCCTGGGTTCAAAACCCGGAACGATCTTCACTATGTTAAGGGATACTGGCGGCATAAAACCCCATGAGCGTAAGCGGGCTGTAGCTCACCTGACACTGTCTGAGCGCGAGGAGATACGAGCTGGTTTGTCAGCCAAAATGAGCATTCGTGCGATAGCTACTGCGCTGAATCGCAGTCCTTCGACGATCTCACGTGAAGTTCAGCGTAATCGGGGCAGACGCTATTACAAAGCTGTTGATGCTAATAACCGAGCCAACAGAATGGCGAAAAGGCCAAAACCGTGCTTACTGGATCAAAATTTACCATTGCGAAAGCTTGTTCTGGAAAAGCTGGAGATGAAATGGTCTCCAGAGCAAATATCAGGATGGTTAAGGCGAACAAAACCACGTCAAAAAACGCTGCGAATATCACCTGAGACAATTTATAAAACGCTGTACTTTCGTAGCCGTGAAGCGCTACACCACCTGAATATACAGCATCTGCGACGGTCGCATAGCCTTCGCCATGGCAGGCGTCATACCCGCAAAGGCGAAAGAGGTACGATTAACATAGTGAACGGAACACCAATTCACGAACGTTCCCGAAATATCGATAACAGACGCTCTCTGGGGCATTGGGAGGGCGATTTAGTCTCAGGTACAAAAAACTCTCATATAGCCACACTTGTAGACCGAAAATCACGTTATACGATCATCCTTAGACTCAGGGGCAAAGATTCTGTCTCAGTAAATCAGGCTCTTACCGACAAATTCCTGAGTTTACCGTCAGAACTCAGAAAATCACTGACATGGGACAGAGGAATGGAACTGGCCAGACATCTAGAATTTACTGTCAGCACCGGCGTTAAAGTTTACTTCTGCGATCCTCAGAGTCCTTGGCAGCGGGGAACAAATGAGAACACAAATGGGCTAATTCGGCAGTACTTTCCTAAAAAGACATGTCTTGCCCAATATACTCAACATGAACTAGATCTGGTTGCTGCTCAGCTAAACAACAGACCGAGAAAGACACTGAAGTTCAAAACACCGAAAGAGATAATTGAAAGGGGTGTTGCATTGACAGATTGAATCTACA
>NZ_JAOWEE010000036.1:0-20645 GCF_030334295.1 Citrobacter sp. Cf088 | reverse complement strand
TGTTCATAAGTATAATTTTCTACTAACTTGATTTAAAAAGGATTTCTATGACCCGAAGGGCAGCTAAGCTCAACGATCACGTTTTACTGACAGTCAGATCATCGCCATTCTTAAATAAGCTGAAGTCGGAACTCTTGTTCCAGGCTGTCCGTTTACCCAATGTGATTGATGACTTCAATCGTGAAGCCTTGCTATTGAGGTTGATTTTTCCCTGCCAGCTATCCTTGTCATAAGAACGCTGGAGCAGCTCATTAAATGGAAAGGAAAACCGGCTTCAATTCGTTGTGATAATAGTCTAGAGTATATAGGTAATACACTGATAACATGGGCTGAAAAGCAAGATATTCGACTCAATTTTATTCAGCCGGGCAAACCTTAGCAGAATGCCTATATTGAGCGTTATAACCGGACAATACGCTATGACTGGCTGGGACAGAGCCTGTTTTCATCATTGAATGAATTGCAGGACTATGCGACAAAATGGCAATGGTTCTATAATCACGAACGACCGAACATGGCACTGAATGGTTTTACACCGATGCAGCATATTCATTACATGAACTGATTCTACTTATCGCCTCCGCTAAAAATAGAGGAATTACCCTTCACAACCTGCGGGGGACAGTTTCAGATTGAACCTCACGATTCACTCTTACGGATAATCCGTGGCTACGTTGTCCCCGACAGTTTGTACCCTGAAATTGTTCTCAACACACAGTCGGGTAGGGAACTGCTGATAAGACAGCAGGTTTCTTCGCACGTCTTACTGCATACTGGCTGAAACAATCACAGGAACAGCCTCATGTCGCACTGAAAAATCGTGTACAGCGTCTTTAATTTCTTAAAATCACCTCAAGTTGGGATGATAAAAACTGATTATAAACATCCACGACATGGCATGGAGCCGTTTTCATCCATCCAGCCTGAACTTCTGGCCGACTGATTAAATATCCCTGAACACCATTAGCACGCGCAGGACCAATTGCTTGATTTAATTGTTCAGATGTTTCTATCCCCTCAACTACAACCAAACCTGCATAGTTCTTGCACAGACATACGAGGTTTGCTAGTTCAGAGCTCTCTACACCGGAGCAAGATATTGAAGAACGTTGCAATACGGAACGATCAATTTTAATGATATCAGCATGGGCTATCGCTATAAACTCCAGCGTAGTCATCCCTGTGCCAACATCGTCTAAAGCAATGCGAACTCCTGTCTTTTTAAGGAGTCCCAATAGTCTTATTGCGTCGCTAATTTTACTAATCTCTGCAGTTTCCGTAATCTCGAGGATCAGGCGGCTCGCTATATCTGGCATTTCTTCTAGCTGTTCTATCAGATGATGCCAAAACGCGTTATTATTTAGTGATACCGCAGAGATATTAGCCGCAATATGTTGATTAGGCTGATAGCGCAAGAGTTGAAGAATGGTACTGACTACACTATAGTCAAGGTGAGAAATGAGTTTCAGTCTTTCTAGTGCATTTATAGCATCTTCTGGAGCATATGTAGGTTCTGCAATATGACGTAATAGAGCTTCGCTATATATACATACAGTTTCCCCATTAATAAAATGAACAATCGGCTGGAATACAAGTATTAACGATCCGTTACGTAGCCCATTCAATAGATTAGCGGCGTGTTTCATATCGGAACGAAAACGTTGACACCAAGCAGTCAATATTCCTGGTACTAGTGCTGGTCGTCGCGTGGATTGCTCAGCAAGGAATGAACTACGATCCGTAAATCCGTATTGTGTACCATTGATCCGTAGAAATTTAACTTCAACGCGTAGATAAACTTGGCCTTGAATTGTATCAATGCACTCTGCACCGACAATAGCGAAAAGAAATTGTGCAAGTTTATCCTCCTGTCGATCGGTAGAGTAGTTTTCTACATGGGTAACTTCGGATAACACATTTGTTGGCAGCATAGATAGATCTATAGTAACAACCTCATCCTGCAACTCTATAGCAACAGCTGGCAATCCGCCGTCTATTAACCTTTGCCGTACCACTGATATACATTGCAGATGGGTCTCTGGTCCAAATGCTGCAGCGATATCACCAAGATTAGAAATCCATATAATAATAAAATCAGTTGACTGAAACCGATTATTAAACATTATTTATGTCCTTCATTGTAGGGGCTTTCCTATATTTTTGTAATTTTTCAGTATTATTTAAAAAAAGGATAAGATGGTTTATTGAGCTAAATCCGAGCTTTTCCAATATATGATATTTATGTGCATAAACGGTTTTAGTCGAGCAATTAAAGTCTTTGGCTATCGTTATTATTTTTTTGCCTGAAATTAAAGATGAAAGAATACCACATTCTTTTGCAGTTAATTTTTTTATATTATGTGATCCCTTCATATTATTAAAAAAAATTTTTTGCCTCATTGAATTTAAAAGAATATGTTCCAAAGATTTTTTGAATTCATTTATCTCAGCAGAAAGAATAATTATTCTATTTCTTTCTCTACAATTTTCGTATTTCTTTATTAAAGGATGGTTAAGTATATCCCATGTCACTCTATCATTAATTATAAAGCAATCACACATTCCAAACAGTTGCTCGTCGAAGAGATCGACACCGTCACTAATACGAACTGGAACTTGCCCAATTAGTTCTTTTATCAAGAAAGATAAGCCAATCTTCAGATATGAATCCTGCGTCAAAATTAAAATCTGTAATGGAGACATTTTTACCTCAAAAATATGCGGTCTCAATGACAACCAATGTTAAAAATAACTCTCAGCGAAATTCTCAATAATGTGATAGACATCAATCTACGTCGAAAAATTGTACACACTATGTATAACGTGTAGTTTATTATAGTTTTTCCGGTTTACGATTGTGAAAATTTGCTTTTCTATGAACAATCAAATATTGCTGAATCCGCTCCTCCATCAGAAAGAATTTAATTATTCAGATGACAAAATTATATTCAAATTTTTTCAGAATGTGGCAAGGGATTCCTTTCCCTTACCATAGTTAATTAAAACTTAACGTTAATACCAATCATCCCTTGATATGAATTGAAATCCTTATTTCCTGTTACATAGGAAACATTAGCCCAAAGTCTGGTATTATCGCTAATTGTTGTTTCAACCCCTGCTTTCGTTTCGAACGAATTTTTACCACCTATAGCCGCTGCACGTTGTCCATCAAGATTTGGACTTTGTAAACGGTTTAAGTTCCTGTAGTTAAGCTCAACATACGGCTGAATGAAGGTCCCGCTTGTATGGGTCGTAGTACTGGCCCGTACACCCAGACGAGATTCAACCGCATCTTTGTTTCCTTTAATATTAGTACCTGTTTTTTCAGTGAAATCATTTGAGGTAACACCTAAATAGGTAACCTGGGCCTGTGGAGTCAGCCAGAAACTGGTTTTATCATTGCCAGCTACACGCCATGCATAACCAGATTCAAGAGAACCAGTAATGCCACGAAGCTTATAGTCCTCTTTAGATAACTGATCTCCCGAGACACTGGCATTAAAGTCATTCCAGCGTAACCAACTGTCGGTATACCATCCTGAATTATCAAGGGCATTCTCGAACCAAGTGAGATACATACCAACGCTATAGCCTGAAAGTTTCCCTTTCGATTGATAATCCGTCACTGAAGAGGTTGTCTTATTATTACTATTACCGTACCCAGCCATCAGACCCAAATGATATCGTTGTTGATTAGTATCCCAACGCGCAATATCGCCACCTAATTCAATAGTAGTGTCATAAATTCGAGTATCTAATTGACCAGAACTATTACTTTCTGTCCGTTTCCCAGTTGAGCGAATCCATAGCGACGAGGCTAATTCATCTTCAGCAGTGGTTTTCACTAATCCACTTTCACCAATACGATCATGCAACGTCATATTAAACATATGATTAGCACTCCAGGCATTCGCGGCATAGCTTGCACTCTCTGGCCGTAATACAGGGGTATGGCCGCCAGTTCCGCCCGTAGCACCGGTTTCACCTGTTGCCCCGGTTTCACCCGTAGCCCCGGTTTCACCTGTTGCCCCGGTTTCACCCGTAGCCCCGGTTTCACCTGTTGCCCCGGTTTCACCCGTAGCCCCGGTTTCACCTGTTGCCCCGGTTTCACCCGTAGCCCCGGTTTCACCCGTAGCCCCGGTTTCACCTGTTGCCCCGGTTTCACCTGTTGCCCCGGTTTCACCTTTCATTGCGAAGCTTTCCAGGTACCAAGCCCCATCATCGCTATGTTTATTCAGCAGGTACTCATAATTCCCTTTTACAACCCTGCGCTGCAGCAGAAACTCGCCATCTGATTGACCATTGACCTTTATAAGTTCAAGTGATTCCTGGCCTGTTGGCTTGTTCATGTTAAGGTTGTTAATCCATACATAATCATAACCACGGTCAATAGTATCACCAGTGATTGTGACAGTATCCGTATAAGATTTACCATCCCCTCCATTATTGGTACTTACTCCTTCTCCAGTAAGGTACGAGTCCATCAGCCATGTATTACCACCAGTAGTGAAATTCCCGTCGATGGTTAGATGGTCCCCAGCTACCCCATTGGCCATATCTATTTCAGAGTTCTTCGCCAGCACATTACCCTTGAGAGTAAATGAGGAAATACTATTATTTCCCGTCGAATTCCCATTGTTAACGTCATGTGCGATCAGGGACGAATTGTTAAGATTCAAGGTAGTGAAACTAGCGGTAGTACTACTGGCATTTTTTTCTAATTGCCAAGTCGCATCGTCTGCAATATTAACATCCAATTTTGATGCATTAGATGTATTGATCAGACCTTGCATTCTCCCTTGAGAAAAATTGAAAAGAACGTTACTTGCGCTGGAGGCTGAACCAGCCACATCCAGAATATAGGCATCCTTTCCGTTATTAGAAATGAGATTGCTATCTTCCCCTCTCACACTCAACTGGTATAAATTCTGCCCACCGGCAACATTAATAAGATCGGAACCATTGTTACCTGTCTTATTCACGATGAGATTGTTAAAATTAGTGATTGTTTTAGCTGTAGCCTGACTGGCATTACCGCTAATAGTTATAGCCTCTTTGCCTGATTTTATTTCAGTACGGGATGTATTTTCATTAGCATCTAATAAAGCACCCTGCCAGATGATATCAATACTGGCATCATTAGGTGCTTCGGTTGTATCCAGGAACATTTTACCGCTGGAGTATAACTGCCCCTCTCCGGTACCTATCGCAGCACTTTTACCTAACCGTATGGCATTAGCGCGAGATGAGCTACTAACTATCTTTATATTACTGTCATGGAGGTGTACCTGAGGGGTGACGTTATTAATTTCCGAACCTGATATGTAAATCCCAATAGCATCATTCTTGCCATTCTTAATATTGAGATTAAGTGTATCGGATACACTCACATATCCTGCGGCACCGTTCCCCGAGTTACGAGATGCGCCTTGAATAGCCCTGATACCAACGACCAATGGATACGAACTAGCTAAAAACCCCGTATTGTTCGTAGAGGCCATATTGATATCTAAGTTATCAAATAGCGCACGTGAATACATTCCATTGAAGTTCTCTTGTTCACCCGCATTTACGCTTGATCCGGCTACCACTCCGTAATGTTCAAATCTCTCGCTATATGATGTCCCGTTTGGTAAAGACAGCATCGTTAGGTTCATTGTTCCTATTTTTACAGTAGCCCCATGTGATGAACCAACCCCTACCTTCGCTATATTATCACCTTCCGGTTTAGCGGCATTAGTATCAAGATTAGCTATAGTAAGATCTATTGTCTTATTTGAAGCATCAAAAGTAGAAACATAGGCTGGGCTAGTACCACCAACTGCAATCCCCGCACTGCCTTTTATCGTAAAACTTAAGTCATTTAAAATAGTGATGTTTCGGTTGACTCCCTGACTATATTGCAGGATACCGGTATTCCAAATACTAGTATTGCCTATTTCACTGCCTATAGATTCAACGCTACATCCCGCAGTATTGATCGAATTATTTACAGTGATCGTGCCGTTAGCATTCGTGCTACACTCGGCTGAAATTGCATTTTGAGATAAGAGTAAAGCACCAATAATCAATGAACTACGCAATGAGCCTAATTTTGTCTTGCGACCCAGTTCTGAGCAAACAACCCATTCTCCATGGGCCACATTCCAGACTAATTTGTATATTTTGTTCATTTATTTTTCCGAAAATAGGTTGTGACATCCATTAACATTTTTACATCATATGCAATGGTTTACTATCTCATTAAGATAGGAATTACCTATTAATATTATTTAATTATTTATTTTATTATGTTTGTAAAATCATGATGACTGTGATTTTGTAGACTTCCCTATTTTTAGTGCCCCCCATTGAGGATCTCCAGTAAGTTTTTGTCTTGTATAGATAACAGGGGGGATATCCCCTGACAAATCCACAGAAAAGGAGACATGCATAGTATGTTGCGATCTAATTGATTGTAATAACAATTTCAAGGAAATCACCACTATGTCTGCGCGTTCATTATGCCGAAATTTTTTTAAAAATATACTGGAGCCTCTGCATCTTTATCGTCAAAAAGCACTGATTGAGGCAACCAGTGCTGTAATAAATGGTGCATCTCTTACGCTTACCAGTATTGGACGTCATTTAACCGGAACGGCATCGGTTAAAAACAAAATAAAGCGTGTAGATAGACTGCTGGGGAATACTCATTTATAAAATGAGATTTCCATAATTTTTCAGCGTGTTACGCAGAAAATCACGCAGGGAATGTCCCGTGCTGTGATACTCATTGACTGGAGCGCTTATCATGCCTCGCGTTTCCAACTCCTGCAGGCGAGCCTGGCATGTGATGGTCGCTCTTTACCATTGATGAGTTATGTCGTTCCGTCATCGCAGACGGCGAATCCTGAGGTGCATGAATATTTTCTTGAGTCGCTTGCTGAGTGCTTTACACCCGAAACTCATGTCATTGTTATTACCGATGCCGGTTTTCAGGGGTGGTGGTTTCAACAGGTCAGTTCTCGTGGCTGGACTTATATTTGTCGGGTGCTGGGTAATCACTATTACAATGTTGGTGATGGATGGGAAAAGGTAATTAATTCAGGCATAAAGACATCAACAACAGCAACTTATCTGGGTGAAGGTCTGCTGGGGCGAAGTAAAAAAGCACAACATGAAGGCCATTTTTATCTTTATAAAAGTAAGCCTAAAGGCCGTAAATTCAAACGTTCAAAGGAAAGAGCGCCCAGGCCATCGGTGACAACTAAAGCCCATACAGTGGGAAAATCACCCTGGTTTATTTTTACAAATAGCACAGAATTTTCCCCTAAACAGGTGATGAAGTTATACAGCCGCAGAATGCAAATCGAGCAAAATTTTCAGGATGAAAAAATCCTCACTGAGGATTCGGGTTAAGGCTTAGAGCTAACCATTCAGTTGAGCGGGTCGCGGTGTTTAGCCTGATCGCGGCTTTAGTCAGTATTATTATGTGGTTAAGTGGTTTCAGCCTTGAAAAAGGAAGGATACATCATAAATATCAGACAAATATAGTGAAATACAGGCGAGTTATTTCGCTATTAAAGTTGGCGAGAATATATTTAGGTATGCTCCGCTAATATTGAAAACCCTATTGCTAGGCTCAGGTTTGAAGAAATTACGGCAACGATATACCGATATGATATTGGTTTACTGAATTTTATGAGGATCCTTCAGGATATCCCCCTGTTATCTATGCAAGATAAAAACTGACTTTCACTGGCGGTAGTACTAAAAATAGGAGTCACCATAACTGAACATGAATATGACAAGAATGAACCGTAGAGTGTAAGATTTTTTCCTTTATTTTAAAAAAATTCAGATATATTTCATTTGCATGATGTTCTTCAAAGACTGACTTTCTAGTTAGTCTTTTTCATGTTCAGAGGAAATAGAATCATGCATGAATTACCTATTCCGGCAGCGATAGAGCGTGCGCTATCCGGTCTGCCTCCTGCTATTCGTAACCGTATTCTTGAACGCCTGCAGAGTCTCACTGATTACGAACCCGTAATCGGTATCGCCGGAAAATCCGGGGCCGGGAAGTCGTCCCTGTGTAATGCCTTGTTCAGTGGCGAGGTCTCACCGGTCAGTGATGTTCTGGCCTGTACACGTGATGCTTTACGCTTTCGGCTTAAAGCAGATAAGCACAGTCTGATGATAATCGATTTACCCGGTGCGGGGGAAAGCGAGGTCAGAGACCGTCAGTATGCGGAACTCTATCAGTCTCTGCTGCCGGAGATGGATTTGGTTCTGTGGGTTATCAAGGCTGACGACCGGGCATTGTCGGTTGATGAGAAATTCTATCGGGAGGTGATTGGCCCGTACCGGGACAAAGTCTTGTTTGTGGTCAGTCAGGTAGACCGGTTTGAACCGCTCCCGCAGGGAGCATCTGCATTCGATAGTCCTTCGGTACCGCAGAGGCATAATCTGAGCCTGAAGCTGGAGGATATCCGCCAGCGCTTTGCGCCCATCCATCCGCTTTGTGCCGTCTCAGCGCGAACCCGCTGGGGAATTGCCGCGATGGTCTCGGTGATGATGGCGTGCCTGCCGGATAAAGCCACCAGCCCTGTGACCTCCCGGCTGCATAAGTCGTTACGTACGGAAAATATCAGAGGGCAGGCCCGGGAGCGATTTGGACGAACTGTGGGCGATATGCTTGATACCGTTGCCCGCTCATCTGCGGTATCCGCTCCCACCCGAAATGTCATCCAGGCGATACGGGATATTGTCGTCCGTGTTGCCCGCTCTCTGTGGGATTTTTTCTTCTGAAGATGTAACGCTCCTCTCTTCAGGCCCCGTCGCTGAATGCGACGGGGCCTGATTTTATTTATTTTCAAAATAAAGGAACTGAATATGACCCGTCTGGCTTCGCGCTTTGGCGCAGCAAACCTTATCCGTCGTGACCGCCCCTTAACCCATGAGGAGTTATTTCGCGTGGTGCCCAGTGTCTTCTGTGAGGATAAACATCAGTCCCGGAGTGAACGTTATACCTACATTCCAACCATATCGCTGCTCGACAGTCTGCAGAAGGAAGGTTTTCAGCCGTTCTTTGCCTGTCAGACCCGGGTACGAGACCCCGGGCGTCGTGAGCATACCAAGCATATGTTACGCCTGCGTCGGGCGGGGCAAATTACCGGGAAACAGGTCCCTGAAATCATTCTGCTCAACTCCCATGACGGCTCCAGCTCCTATCAGATGCTGCCGGGATTATTCCGGGCGGTGTGCCAGAACGGGCTTGTCTGTGGTGAAACCTTTGGTGAGGTACGGGTACCGCATAAGGGAGATGTGGTGAGTCAGGTGATTGAAGGGGCCTATGAGGTGCTGGGGATTTTTGACCGCGTTGAGGAGAAACGGGATGCCATGCAATCCCTGATGTTGCCCCCACCGGCACAGCAGGCGCTGGCTCAGGCTGCACTGACCTATCGTTTCGGTGAGGACCACCAGCCTGTGACGGCATCTCAGGTACTTGCGCCCCGGCGCTGGCAGGACGAGAGCAATGATTTGTGGACCACGTATCAGCGTATTCAGGAGAACCTGATTAAAGGCGGGCTGTCCGGGCGTAATATCACGGGGAAACGTACTCATACTCGGGCTGTGCGTGGTATTGATGGCGATGTGAAACTTAACCGGGCGCTCTGGGTGATAGCGGAAACGCTGATGGAGCAGATTGCATAAAAGCCGAAAATATCTTTTCTCGAAACTTGTTAATGGATTGTTTACGGGGGACATAACCTGTCCACATACGCTTATCTTCGCTGATGCTAAATCCAGCTAATACCTCCTTAAGGCACACCATCTCTCACTTCCGCAAAAAGAAAAAATAGTTTTCATGATGTCCATACCCTGTCCGGCACCTTCTTTAAAGTAATCACTTAAATTTTCAGTCAGTTAATCTGAATGGAGTCCCTCCCATGACACAGGCAGAACGTCGCCATGACCGGCTGGCTGTCAGGCTGTCACTTATCATCTGTCGTCTTGTCACCGGTGAAACTCTGAGCGTCACCAAACTTGCTGCTGAGTTTGGCGTGTCCGTTCGTACCTTAAGGCGGGATTTTCATGAACGTCTGATGTACCTCGACCTGGAGTATCACCAGGGACATTGTCGTTTGCGCTCAGGAAATAGCGGGGCCCAGGGGGAATTTGATGTACTGACCTTTGCTCACCGTACGGGGCTGGCTGATGCTTTCCCCGGTTTCGACAGAAGGCTGGCCGGTGCTCTGCTGAATGCCGATGACATGCCCTGCCTGGTATGGCAGCCAGCAAATGCAATTCCTCCCTCAGGCTCACTCACTTTTTATCGTCTGGTCAGTGCTATCTCAACCCGTCAGCGAGTCATATTGCTGGCAGAGGGGATGCGTTGCGAAGGGCTGGCTCCATACCGGCTTATTTCACTGTATGGTCACTGGTATCTGGTGGGTGAGTTACAGGGCCGTATTGCGGTTTACCCGCTAGAAAATATCCATACCGTGACAGTCCTGAGAGCCACCTTTATTCCACACAAGGATTTCAGCCTGCTTTCAACCCGGCCTGACTTTATCCAGGCACTGCCGCATTTCGATTCCGTCCGTGATGCGCTATCCCTCACATGTCATGCCGATACCAGCAGCCATCATTGTGCTGAGTAGACTGCGACCATAAGGAGAGATTGTTGTTTTTACGAAACACTACCGTCAGCAGGCTATCTACAGTATCTGCTGACTCAGGTGTTTGCTCTTAAACAGTTTTTTCTGTCAGGTAAAGTCGCTGACAGGAAGAAATACAACTTTTACTTATCTGAGAATATAACCATGAAAAAAATGATTGCTGTTCTTGCTCTGAGTTCAGGACTGGGGTTTAGCCTTCCTTCCCTCGCCCGTAGTGATATACCGCCTGATACTATCTGGTCATTCAAAGATCCTAAGGGACGCGTGCTATGGGATGTCTGTGGCGGAAAAAACAGTACCTGTTCTATTGTTCTTGCAGCCACTAACCGGGTTGCGATTGTGAACCGTAAATCCACCAACGGTTGTGCATTAGGGGATTTTTATGTTGTGGCTAAACCAGAAAAAGGCTGGAATCAGTACGATACGGGAACCTGCAGTAGCAACGCCTATTTCAGCAAAGGAACCATGAATAACGGCCAGTATCGCACCATTGATGTTCGCCTTAACGGCGAGCTCGTCAAGCGTTTCCCGATCGAGTACTGGTCGCTGTCTAAATCGTTTTCTAATGGCAATCGTCCAAAATGGACAAAAGATAAGACAAACTAGAAGGTCCGTCTGACCGGATAAATATTTCGACATTTATCATCAGACGGCGTGAGAATACCTGTTCAGCGATATCATATTTATTCAGTCTGTACAGACTGAATATCGTTTCGGCAAAAATACCGCGTCACTTATGCTTATTCATACCTCAAATAACGAGGGGCTAATTGACGCAATTTAGATATAGATAATTTCTGACTCACCAATATGGAGATACCAATGAGACTGATACCAGTAATACTGGCAACCAGCATGATGCTCTGTGCAGCGCCTGCCAGTGCGATACCTAACATGTGGACTAATAATTTTGCCATGGGCGTGACGGAGTACATTATCACCAGCCCGGAAAAGACGGTTCTGAATGTAAGCTGTACTACGAATCCGGATGAGGAGGATAACCTTCAGCATAGCGTGTATATCACGCTTCCTGGAGGCAAGGGGGCTAACTCACATGAAGAGGATAAGACCATTACCTTGGTGACAGGAGACAGTCAGTATCCAGTCCCTTCCTCTCTTGGCTGGCGAGGTGCCGATAATGCCTGGTTTTCTTTTATTGAAGCCCTGAGTCAGGCATCGAAGTTTGATATCTACATCAATGATGACAAGGTCGGGAGCTTCAGTCCATCAGCGGAGAATATCCGTAAAGAGCTTGATGGTATAAATGAGTGCAAGGACATCCGCTATCAGGAAGCACAATAATCTTCGAACACTGATTTACCCTGTCACTGATGTGGCAGGGGTTTTCTTTTTCAGGGCCTGGATATATCTCAGCCTCATCATCACACTCAGCCAGTCTTAAAGGCTACACGGGCAACTCAATACATTTCCTGAACTAGGCCAATGAATACCGATGACTGAGTCAGGCAGATTCACATCCCGACCCCCTGACAATCACTCTCTATTGACCACTCCTCGATTGAGGACCTATTTATGGAAAACACAGTCGATTTTTCTTCCCCATCACTGCCCCTACATGTGCAGCGTACTGTTGATAAAGCCTTTGAATTACTCAGTCACTATTTACATCAACCGGGAGTCGCTTTCACTTCAACAAGTGCAGTCCGTGACTGGCTGTGTCTGAGAATGGCCGGATGTGAGCGGGAAGAGTTTATGGTGTTGTATCTCAACCATCAGAATCAACTGCTTGCCTGGGAAACCTTATTTACCGGCTCCATCAGCAGTACAGAAGTTCACCCTCGTGAGGTGGTAAAACGCGCACTCTATTTTAATGCCGCAGCGGTGATCCTTGCCCATAACCATCCTTCTGGTGATATCGCGCCCAGCCAGTCAGATAAGGTCATTACCCAGCGCCTGATTCAGGCCCTCGGATTAGTTGATGTCCGTGTCCTTGACCACTTCATCGTGGGTGGCAGGCACATAGCGTCCTTTGCTGAAAATGGACTTCTGTAAGGCTGGCTGGCTCGGTTCATATGGCTATGTTTATATCGTTATTTATCCCGCCCAAAACTAAACCCCTTTAATTCAAACGAGAGAAAAAATGAAAACTCATCCTGCAATAAACCCGCGGGTGGCGAAGCCATGTCCGCCACCCGTGGCTGTCTGGCAAATGTTGCTGACTCGCCTGTTAGACCAGCACTATGGTCTGCGACTGGACGACACTCCCTTTATTAATGAATCCGTGATTCAGGAACATATTGATGCTGGTATCACACTGATGGATGCCATTAACTTTCTGGTAGAGAGATATGAGCTGATTCGCACTGACCGAAAAGGATTTACCTGGCAGGATCAGACTCCATTTCTCACCGCTATCGACATCCTCAGAGCCAGACGCGCAACCAGCCTAATCAACACCTGAATTCTTCGAGTCTTATTCCTGATTTTTATCTCCAAACCTTCCCCTTTTTATATTGATCGCATAATGCGCCAGCCACTATTGGCAGGCGCGTTTGCTTTTATGGATGATTAACGATGCAAACAGAACCCGATGTATTAACGGATCACAGTGAACTTATCCTCTCAACTAATATTGAACGGACTGTGTCAGGGCGTGATGCGGCACTGGTTCAGATTGAGCAACTGATACAGCAGCTTGATGCGGTATCCCGCCTTACTTCAGAAGTGGGCGGGGGAACGGCACAGGACTGGGCCATGAAATCCGGGCACCGCTATGACAGCTGGCTAACCGAGCCATCTGAGAAAGCAATGCCCGCCATTACGCGTAATATAGACCGCAGTATCTGGCGCGACTTGATGCTGAAGTCTGGCATGATGGCGTTGATGGATGCCCAGGCTCGTGACCAGTTGCATAAAACCCTGGAGGAGGGTGACCTTCCTGCCATCAGCGAAGCCAATATCCTCAGTACCTTTAAGCAGTTACATCTTAATAAAAGGGATGTCTTTGAACGCGGTATCATCAATGTCTTCAAAGGGCTGTCATGGGATTATAAAACCAATAGTCCCTGTAGTTTTGGGAAGAAGATCATTATTAACAATCTGGTGACGCATAACCGCTGGGGATTTAGTCTTAACTGGGGATGGCGACGTGATCAACTCGCAGACCTGGAACGAATGCTGTTTCTGCTGGATGGTAAACCGATCCCTGATAATCGTGGTGATATTACTACCCGACTGATGGATCATATCCGGGATAACCCTTCGAAGGATGTTTACGAAGATAATTTATTCAGTATACGTTATTTCCAGAAAGGAACCGGGCACATCACGTTTAAGCGGTGCGACCTGACAGAAAAAATGAATGATATCGTGGCGACGCACTATCCGGAGATGCTGGCAGCGGGATGAAGAAGGAGGGGAGGTAATTCCTTACCTGACCCATTACCTGACCCAATTCGTATAAAACGAAAAAGGAGTCAGACGATTCCTCATCTAACTCCTTGTTTTATTTGGTGGCCCCTGCTGGACTTGAACCAGCAACCAAGCGATTATGAGGCGATTGATTGAGCCAGAACTGGCAGAAAAGGCCGTACTGAAAATGGATGCCAATGGCTTTGAAGAATGCCTGTCTTTGTGCCAAAAGCTGCGTTCCGCATATGAACGTAGGGATGTTTATCTGGCGCACCAGCTAAACCTCACTCTGCGGCTGAAGCTTTACATATACGCCGGTCTGCCTGAGTTTTTCAAAATTGTAACCCAACTGTGGATTAACCTGTGGCCAACTCTGAGTTACACGTTCGAATCTGACTCGGAGGATAAATGGCCAATATTTTTCTCGTCGCTTGAACTCGCTCTTTCAAACAGGGATGCAGGGGCAGCAGCAGATGCCATTAGAGAGTCACTGGATAAGGGGTTGCGGATCTATCTCAGCTTGTTAACCGAGCAAGGTGAGTAAACCGGCTACTAGTAGCCGGTTCGGATTCAACGTTTGAGGGTTTGCATCATCAGGGAGGGTTTAGGAATTGGTTCTTTCTGCTCAGCAGGCTTATCCGAATCAATGATGGTTGTTGCTCGGATACCTGTGGCCTGGGTTTCCACTGGTGAAGAATTCCGTTCAACGGCAATGCCCAGCGTTTGCGACAGAATGTTGCTCAGCGTTTCGGCATTAAACGATGTCGTGGTTTGTGCGGCCAGCAAATTTATTAACCGAGGGTCGAGCTCATGCAAGGCAGACGCAATTACCAGTGCCTTACGGTAAAATTCCCCCCGGGATCGGCGGGGTAAGCGCTCCATAATATCAAGAGCTTTACCGTCTTCTGGATTATTGCCGGGGCGGAGCCAGACGAGTAAACGTTTATCTTCTTCCATCACATAACCTCGTTTAGACGCTTGCCATTGCTTTGACGAGCGCGAGCTGCGCGTCAGGCGCTTTGATGACATCCAGCTTAGGGAATAGTTCGACAATATGAGAATGGATGAGCTCAGCACCGCCCCCGGCCAGTATGATTTTGTGGACGCTGTTCTGACGACGTATATCAGCTGCAACAGCTTCGGCCAGATTTTTCGACTCAGAATCGATAACGTCAATGATGGCATCAATTTTAGAGTGATCATTGACCGCAGAAGCAATCAACGCTCTATCATGACGGTTTTTAATGATGATATCCGCAATGGCATAACTACTTGGAGACTGGGCATCCTGGAGCGCAGCCATAACAGCTTTTGTCACTCGTGAAACGCCAACATCGCTGTTGCCAAAGATATCAGATATGCCCTCCATTGCCCCCTGAATGATGGCCAGGTCTAGGGTTGTTCCCCCCAGATCGACAACCAGGGTTCGTGTAAGCTGCGTGGTTGTTTTAGGATCAATCAGATATTCAGCCGCAGGTACTGATTCAGGCATTACGTTAACTTTTACAACATGAAAAGTTTCGCCATTATTCAGGGTTATTGGGCCCATAACGTTGGCCTTTTTCTTTTCAATATTAGCTTCGTTCAACTGCGCATCGCTCGTGAAGAACATGGCCACCGGCAGTGTCACTGTAAGTTCAACATCCTGTGGCTCAAGACCGGAAGTCAAAAGGGCATGATGAATTGCTACGCGACTTACAGCGTCGAACTGGAAAGAGGTATGCGTTGTTGTAATTGCAGATGTTGAACCAATGTCGTGAGTAAATTTCCGCCCATCAATGAGATAGTTGTAGATAGTTTTACCACCAAATGCGAGTGGAGTAGCCCAGCCTTCGCGGAAGGCGTTCTGCGAAACATGAGTTTTGATTTCACCATTCTCAATCCAGGCAAGTTTTACGTTCGTTGAGCCGTCATCACAAGCGATGTTCATCATGGTATATACCTCATTAAAATGTTCAAAAGTATCAAAAATCTCTGCCATTTTAGATAGTAAGCCATCCTGAAGCAAGGAATGCGCACCTGTAGCGCACGTTTAATGTCCACAAAATGACTATGAAAAGTGAATTACGAGTGAGTAAAACAGGAACGATTCTATCGGATTGAAATCTGGCGGGGTAAACGAGAAAGAGGGATGTATACGTACATGCAGAGGTCGGTAGCCCTGGAACACCAACGGAAAAAGTAACAAACCACCCGAAAAATGAATCGCCACGGATAATCTAGACACTTCCGAGCCGTTGATAATACTGGTTTTCATATTCTGTCGGTGACATCTGTTCGCTAGAACCATGCCGACGCTTACTGTTATAAAACATTTCGATGTAATCAAAAATATCGCTGCGGGCTTCTTCCCGCGTTCCGTAGATTTTTTTCTTTATCCGTTCACGTTTCAACAACTGGAAAAAGCTTTCTGCAACCGCATTATCATGGCAGTTACCGCGACGGCTCATGCTGCCCTCCAGGCCGTGTGATTTCAGGAACGACTGCCACTCATGGCTTGTGTACTGACTGCCCTGATCCGAATGAACCAGCACCTGTTTTTGGGGATTACGCCGCCATACAGCCATCAGCAGTGCGTTCAGGACAATGTCCTTTGTCATCCGGGATTGTATGGACCAGCCGATAATTTTGCGTGAGAACAGATCAACAACCACGGCAAGATACAGCCAGCCTTCGTGGGTCCTGAGTAGAGTAAGAGGCAGGGCGTAGTCGGACTATTTCCCTGCCTCTCCTCCCCGAACCGGACGTGCACCTTTCAGCGCATCCGGCTCTCCATTTAAATGCTGGCGAACGCCATTGCCACTTCTGTAAAGCGCGATGTATACGTGTTTCTGGTCTCCGTCCTCAGATAGGGATTACCTTCGGGTAGCCGCCAGCGGAACAGCTTCTTGCCTTGCCCCACCAACCGGTACAGTATTTCGCCGCTGAGCTTGCCGTGATTGGTTTTACCAAATAAAACCCACGTTTTGCTCTGACCCGGTTTCGGTGATTTACACCACCACCTCATCAGGGAAGCGATACCTGTACGGTATTTGCGGGCCAGCCAGTGAGCCAGCTTCCAGAACACGACACGGTCGATATAACTGAAGACTTTGGCCTTAAAATCAACGAACTGATAGAACATGGCCCAGCCTTTCAGTTTTCGGTTGAGTTGTTCAGCCATATCGACTTTGCTTTCACTGTAGTTGCCTGATAACAGTGCTGTCAGCGATGCGGCGAAGTTTCTGGCTTTCTCCTGCGGGATCGTTGAGACCACTCGCATCTCGCCATAACGACTGCGTTTGCGAATGATCCTGTGCCCCAGAAAGATAAAGCCGTCATTAACATGGGTGATTTTAGTCTTATCCATGTTCAGCCTGAGTTTCAGACTGCCTTCGAGCACACCCCGACACTCCTCCCTGATGGCTTCCGCCTGTGCTTTGGTGCCTTTGACGATGAGGACAAAATCATCGGCATAGCGGCAGTACGCCACCGCGGGTTTCCACTGCCAGTTTTCTCTGACCGCCGTACTTCGGCCCCGTTGGATACTGTTATTCCAGTACCACCGATCTTTTCTGGCTTTCCCGCTCAGGTAGCGCTCATGCAGGTATTGATCGAACTCATTCAGCATGATGTTCGATAATAGCGGCGATATAACACCGCCCTGTGGCACACCTTCACTGGCCGCCCGAAAGAGACCGACATCGATATGTCCCGCCTTGATGGTTTTCCACAGCAGAGTCATGAAACGTGCGTCACTGATCCTGCGGCGTACAGCCTTCATCAGCAGTCGATGATGTACGGTGTCGAAGTAACTGGACAGGTCGCCTTCAATCACCCAGCGTCCCCGGGTTTCACCGCAGTCTGTGAGCTGTAATTTCACCGTGCGGATCGCGTGGTGGACACTGCGCTCAGGCCGGAAGCCATATGAGAGCGTATGAAAATCACTCTCCCATATCGGCTCCATCGCCATCAGCATGGCCCGCTGAACAATACGATCCCGCAACGCGGGGATACCCAGTGGTCGCAGTTTGCCGTTGCTTTTAGGGATGTAAACCCGTCTGGCGGGCAAGGGCTGGTAGTGGCCTGAGAGTAATTCATCCCTGAGGATTTGCAGCTCAACAGCCAGTCTGGCCTGTAGCATTGTTTTGTTCACGCCATCAACGCCGGGGGTATGCGCCCCCTTTGATGAAAGCGTGATCCGCGCCGCTTCAGCCAGCCATTCTGGTTGTGTTATCAGACGCAGCAGCCGTTGAATCCGTAGGGACGGATCGGTGGCTGCCCATGTGGCAAGCTTGCGTTGCATTTCGCTGATTATCAAAGGTCTTCACCTCGTTAGGTCAGTTAATTCACGTCGCAAACACATTCAAACTGCTTCCCTTCGCCATGTAATGGGCTTTCCCCATCGCGGACTACTACGGAAGCTCCGCCAGCCAGCGCGTCATCGGAGCCATGCCCCCTTAACATCCGTCGCTGACCTTCCCCGGTTTACCTGCCTGGACTCAGGCATACTGAGGAGGCTGCCCGTCGCACTCTTTATCCTTGCTTGCCGCAAGTTGGCAGAAGTCAGCAACGCAAGCGTGATAGACGCTGCTGCCCCGGTGTTTCGCATACATGTCAAAACACCTTCGACCGGCAGTGCTTACGTATCACTGCCAGTTCCTCCTGCACGGCCTGTCAGATCACGTAGGCCGTGGTGACGTTTTCAACCCACAGAGGCGGATTAACGGGTTCATGTTCTTCAGCCTTTCAGTACTTAACCTTGAGGATCATCTCGGCTTAGTGATCTCGCCTCAATCCCCGTTGTCAGCGGGTTACATCACCCTGCGGGCATGCCGCAGGTCACTGCCGCTCAGGTTCTCCACCGTCACACCCGGTGGGATTGTTGGGTTTCTCATCGTGAGTTACCGGTTCAATATTCCAGACAGACTCGCGGTTCATTTAAGCATCCATGCCCGCCCTGAACTCCGGGCACACTGTAGGTTATGTCCGTTACCCAACTCTCATCCGGAGCATCCGGATTGAACTGTCGCTGGAGCCTGTTGGGCGACACGATACTGGCCTCGCCTTTACGTGCCCGCGGGCTCCGGTATCCGACCTGAGCCTTTATCCCGACACGTTTCATCAGTCGCCAGACTCTGTTCACTCCGCACTGTTGCCCGCTGTCCCGCAGATCCAAATGGATTTTGCGATAACCATAGACGCATCCCGATTCCAGCCAGAACTGTTTAATCTGCCCTGTCAGCCTCAGGTCTGCCTGATGGCGTTGTGAATGCGGCTGCTGAAGCCAGGCGTAAAAACCACTGGGATGAACATCCAGCACCCGACAGAGCAGGCGAACAGGCCAGCAACAGGTGTTGTCACGGATAAAGGCGTACCTCAGTCGGACAGCTTTGCGAAGTACGCCGCTGTAGATTCAATTGGTCAACGCAACAGTTATGTGAAAACATGGGGTTGCGGAGGTTTTTTGAATGAGACGAACATTTACAGCAGAGGAAAAAGCCTCTGTTTTTGAACTATGGAAGAACGGAACAGGCTTCAGTGAAATAGCGAATATCCTGGGTTCAAAACCCGGAACGATCTTCACTATGTTAAGGGATACTGGCGGCATAAAACCCCATGAGCGTAAGCGGGCTGTAGCTCACCTGACACTGTCTGAGCGCGAGGAGATACGAGCTGGTTTGTCAGCCAAAATGAGCATTCGTGCGATAGCTACTGCGCTGAATCGCAGTCCTTCGACGATCTCACGTGAAGTTCAGCGTAATCGGGGCAGACGCTATTACAAAGCTGTTGATGCTAATAACCGAGCCAACAGAATGGCGAAAAGGCCAAAACCGTGCTTACTGGATCAAAATTTACCATTGCGAAAGCTTGTTCTGGAAAAGCTGGAGATGAAATGGTCTCCAGAGCAAATATCAGGATGGTTAAGGCGAACAAAACCACGTCAAAAAACGCTGCGAATATCACCTGAGACAATTTATAAAACGCTGTACTTTCGTAGCCGTGAAGCGCTACACCACCTGAATATACAGCATCTGCGACGGTCGCATAGCCTTCGCCATGGCAGGCGTCATACCCGCAAAGGCGAAAGAGGTACGATTAACATAGTGAACGGAACACCAATTCACGAACGTTCCCGAAATATCGATAACAGACGCTCTCTGGGGCATTGGGAGGGCGATTTAGTCTCAGGTACAAAAAACTCTCATATAGCCACACTTGTAGACCGAAAATCACGTTATACGATCATCCTTAGACTCAGGGGCAAAGATTCTGTCTCAGTAAATCAGGCTCTTACCGACAAATTCCTGAGTTTACCGTCAGAACTCAGAAAATCACTGACATGGGACAGAGGAATGGAACTGGCCAGACATCTAGAATTTACTGTCAGCACCGGCGTTAAAGTTTACTTCTGCGATCCTCAGAGTCCTTGGCAGCGGGGAACAAATGAGAACACAAATGGGCTAATTCGGCAGTACTTTCCTAAAAAGACATGTCTTGCCCAATATACTCAACATGAACTAGATCTGGTTGCTGCTCAGCTAAACAACAGACCGAGAAAGACACTGAAGTTCAAAACACCGAAAGAGATAATTGAAAGGGGTGTTGCATTGACAGATTGAATCTACA
>NZ_JAOWEE010000035.1:0-5557 GCF_030334295.1 Citrobacter sp. Cf088 | reverse complement strand
GCAACAACGCCCGCACCAACAGTACGGCCGCCTTCACGGATTGCGAAACGCAGACCGTCGTCCATCGCGATCGGGTGGATCAGGGTAACAACCATTTTGATGTTGTCGCCCGGCATTACCATCTCTACGCCTTCCGGCAGTTCGATGGTACCAGTCACGTCAGTAGTACGGAAGTAGAACTGCGGACGGTAGCCTTTGAAGAACGGAGTATGACGGCCGCCTTCGTCTTTGGACAGAATGTACACTTCAGATTCGAACTTGGTGTGCGGCTTGATAGAGCCCGGCTTAGCCAGTACCTGACCACGTTCGATTTCTTCACGTTTGATACCACGCAGCAGAACACCAACGTTCTCACCAGCACGGCCTTCGTCCAGCAGTTTGCGGAACATTTCAACGCCAGTACAGGTAGACTTAGCAGTCTCTTTGATACCAACGATTTCAACTTCTTCACCAACTTTGATGATACCGCGCTCTACACGACCGGTAACAACGGTACCACGACCGGAGATGGAGAATACGTCTTCGATAGGCAGCAGGAACGGCTTGTCAATCGCACGCTCTGGTTCTGGAATGTAAGAATCCAGGAAGCCAGCCAGTTCGATGATTTTCGCTTCCCACTCTGCTTCGCCTTCCAGCGCTTTCAGAGCAGAACCACGAACGATCGGAGTGTCGTCGCCCGGGAAATCGTACTGAGACAGAAGTTCACGAACTTCCATTTCTACCAGTTCCAGCAGCTCTTCGTCATCAACCATGTCGCATTTGTTCAGGAACACGATGATGTACGGAACGCCTACCTGACGACCCAGCAGGATGTGCTCACGAGTCTGCGGCATCGGGCCGTCAGTCGCAGCAACAACCAGGATCGCGCCGTCCATCTGCGCAGCACCGGTGATCATGTTTTTAACATAGTCGGCGTGGCCCGGGCAGTCTACGTGTGCGTAGTGGCGAGTCGGGGTGTCATATTCAACGTGAGAAGTGTTGATGGTGATACCACGTGCTTTTTCTTCCGGCGCGTTATCGATCTGATCGAATGCGCGAGCAGCACCGCCGTAGGTTTTAGCCAGAACGGTAGTGATTGCAGCGGTCAGCGTTGTTTTACCATGGTCAACGTGGCCGATAGTACCGACGTTAACGTGCGGTTTAGTACGTTCAAATTTTTCTTTAGACATCGATTGTCCCTCTAAGACACGGATAAATCGGTGATATCACCACATCAACCAGGCAATATACCTGAGCTGTTGAATGCTTTTAAAAGTAAACAGAGAGAAACGGGAAGGAGAAGTGAAGTGGTGCTGATACCCAGAGTCGAACTGGGGACCTCACCCTTACCAAGGGTGCGCTCTACCAACTGAGCCATATCAGCACGTCTGGAGCGGGCAGCGGGAATCGAACCCGCATCATCAGCTTGGAAGGCTGAGGTAATAGCCATTATACGATGCCCGCATCCTGAAACTCGGCTACCCAGTTCTTTCTGTAACAAAAAAGAGATTTCTCTCTTTTCTGTTCGAGCTGATTAATTTTTTAATCAACTCAGGCGGCGATAACGCTGCCAGAAAGTGGTGGTGGGGGAAGGATTCGAACCTTCGAAGTCTGTGACGGCAGATTTACAGTCTGCTCCCTTTGGCCGCTCGGGAACCCCACCGGACTTGATGGTGCCGACTACCGGAATCGAACTGGTGACCTACTGATTACAAGTCAGTTGCTCTACCTACTGAGCTAAGTCGGCATCAAGTAGCGCGCATTTTATGGAGACATGCGCACTCATGCAACTAAAAAATTGCATAAAATGTTCTATCGCTCACATTTTGCACTATGCGACCGATAAATAATCTATTTCTTCTTTGGATTGGACAAATTTCCAACGCCAGGTGCCACCTCAGGGAGGAATTTTGCTCCAGCATGCACGCGTCGATAGAGAGAAAGCACATCTTTATACATCTGGAATACCCGTCACATTGCATTTCAGAGGATGATTTTTTCTTATTATTCCCCTCCATCTGGTGTTACCCTCCTGCCCATTGTCCAAATTAACTGAAATGTGCGTGCCATTGCGTACCGGGGATGATTTCGTTTTTACCGCAGACCTGATATAGCAATGACAGCCAGACCATGCGTATGAGTATAAAAGAGCAAGCGTTAACGTCGCCTTACCTACAGTTTGATCGCAACCAGTGGGCTGCGCTTCGTGATTCCGTGCCGATGACCCTGACCGAGGAAGAGATTGCTCGTCTTAAAGGCATTAACGAAGACTTATCGCTGGAAGAAGTTGCCGAGATTTATTTGCCTCTCTCGCGTTTGCTAAACTTTTACATCAGTTCAAACCTGCGACGTCAGGCAGTGCTGGAGCAATTTTTAGGCACGAATGGCGAGCGTATTCCTTATATTATTAGTATTGCTGGCAGCGTTGCCGTCGGTAAAAGTACGACAGCGCGTGTTTTGCAGGCCTTACTCAGTCGCTGGCCAGAGCATCGTAAGGTTGAATTGATTACTACCGATGGCTTTCTCCACCCTAACCAGGTATTGAAAGATCGTGGACTAATGAAGAAGAAAGGCTTCCCCCAGTCCTATGATATGCATCGCTTGGTTAAATTCGTTTCCGATCTGAAATCAGGCGTACCTAACGTCACGGCGCCGGTCTATTCCCATCTCATCTATGATGTGATCCCTGATGGCGACAAAACCGTTGCCCAGCCCGACATATTAATACTCGAAGGGTTAAATGTATTACAAAGCGGGATGGACTATCCTCACGATCCACATCATGTATTTGTTTCTGACTTTGTCGACTTTTCTATTTATGTTGATGCGCCAGAAGAATTACTCCAGACGTGGTATATCAACCGCTTTCTGAAATTCCGTGAAGGGGCGTTTACCAACCCGGACTCTTATTTCCATAACTATGCAAAATTATCAGAAGATGAGGCTATCAATACTGCCACATCGCTATGGAAAGAAATTAACTGGATGAATTTAAAGCAAAACATTTTACCAACACGTGAAAGAGCCAGCTTGATTATGACTAAAAGCGCCAATCATGCCGTTGAGCAAGTCAGGCTACGTAAATAAATAAAAAGGGGAGCCTCAGCTCCCCTTTTTATTATTCAGCACTTCTCAGCGATATTTCTCCACCCATCCAGGGTTTGATCTCGCCATTTTGTTCAAGCAATAATGCACCTTGCGCGTCTATTCCACGAGAGATACCAAATATTTCTTTATCACCAATAATAAGTTTTACCGGGCGGTCGATAAAGTTATCCAGTTTCTTCCAGCGAGGCAGATACGGTGCTAAACCTTCGTGCTCAAAGAGCACCAACGCAGCGCGCAACTCACGTATCAGTCGGGCAGCAAGGGTATTGCGGTCAATGTTAATGCCCGCTTCCTGCAGGTCAATCCAGCCTTGATTAACCACATTTTCTTCAACCCGGCGCATGGACATATTAATACCCGCGCCGATAACAATTTGCGCGGCATCACCTGTCTTACCTGTCAGTTCAACCAGGATCCCTGCCAGTTTACGGTCGAGTAAATAGAGGTCGTTGGGCCATTTTACACGGACTTTATCCGCACCCAGATCACGCAAAACCTCAGCCATGACGATACCAATAACCAGACTCAGGCCAATCGCGGCGGCCGGTCCTTGTTCCAGCCGCCAGAACATTGAGAGGTAAAGGTTGGCACCAAACGGTGAAAACCATTTCCGACCACGGCGCCCGCGCCCGGCCTGTTGATATTCAGCGACGCAGGCATCCCCTGACTCCAGCTGACCTATTCGGTCCATCAGGTACTGATTGGTTGAGTCGATAACCGGCAGGACAGTGATATTTCCACCATCCAGTTGAGAATGAATAAGTGAGGCATCTAATAGTTGGATAGGCTCCGGTAAGCTGTATCCTTTACCTGGAACAGTAAAGACTTCAACCCCCCAGTCGCGCAACGTCTGGACATGCTTATTGATTGCGGCACGGCTCATTCCCAACGTTTCACCGAGCTGCTCACCGGAATGAAATTCTCCATCGGCCAATAATGAAATAAGCGTCAGAGGGACGGTATTATCCTTCATGCAATGATCTCCACAGCATTCATTTCACCCTGCGGACCAATAAACCGGACCTCTGGTTCGAGCCAGACATTAAATTTCTCACCGACTTTTTGGCGCACATGGTGTGCAAGTTGCACTACATCCTGACTCGTCGCATTATCTGCATTGATCAGCACCAGTGCCTGCTGCTGATGTACCGCTGCGCCACCAATGCGCATACCTTTTAGCTGGCACTGATCGATAAGCCAGCCTGCTGCCAGTTTCACAGAACCATCAGCCTGCGGGTAATGAGGTGCTGTTGGGAATTTAGCCAGGAGCTCCTGCGCAATATTCCCAGTGACAACAGGATTTTTAAAGAAGCTACCCGCATTACCGTTTACTTTCGGATCGGGCAGTTTTGTCGTGCGCATATGGCAGACAGAATCAAAAACCTGCTGAGGTGTAACTGTTGTAGGATCCAGACGTGTCAAGTCACCGTAAGTCAAAACGGGCTGCCACTGTTTAGGTAAGCGCAGACCAACGGCTACAATTGCGAAACGATCCTGGTATTCATGCTTGAAGATGCTGTCACGGTAACCAAAACGGCATTCTGCTGCGTTAACGCGCAGATGTTTGCCAGTCGAAAGCTCAACGCAGTCTACGTATTCGCAGACGCGCTGCAGCTCTACGCCATAGGCACCAATATTCTGGATTGGCGATGAACCCACGCAGCCGGGAATGAGTGCCAGATTTTCCAGGCCAGGCATGTTGCGCTCCAGCGCATAGCACACCAACTGATGCCAGTTTTCACCCGCGCCTACGTGCAAATGCCACGCATCAGGTTGCTCTGTAATCTCAATACCCTTAATACGATTGACGATCACCGTACCCTGGAAGGTATCAAGAAACAGGACGTTACTCCCTTCGCCCAGAATCAGTACTGGATGATGCGATGCATTGGCTGATTGCCAGGCATTCAGTAATTGTTGTTCATTTTCGGCGCAGACAAGTTCATTCGTTTGCTGATCGATACCGAAGGTGTTCCAGGCTTTAAGGGAGTGATTCATAGACGCTTTCCTGATGCAAAATCGCGCCTAGTTTACCGCATATACTGCAGAATGGCTTGTGTTATGGAGGCTCAGGATATTGCTTTGCACCCGATGGTGCGGTGTCGTGATCTGCCTGATGCGCTGCGCTTATCAGGCCTGCACAATACATTCCCGTCCGGCGTTTTTTTTACCCCGCACACACGCAAAAAAGCCCATCCGTCAGGATGGGCTTCTTCACTTTATTTGATGCCTGCCAGTTTATGGCGGGCGTCCTGCCCGCCACCCTCCGGGCCGTTGCTGCGCAACGTTCAAATCCGCTCCCGGCGGATTTGTCCTCCTCAGGAGAGCGCTCACCGACAGACCACAGATAAAACAAAAGGCCCGGTCTTTCGACCGGGCCTTTCGCTTTTATTTGATGCCTGGCAGTTCCCTACTCTCGCATGGGGAGACCCCACACTACCATCGGCGCTACGGCGTTTCACTTCTGAGT
>NZ_JAOWEE010000034.1:0-2521 GCF_030334295.1 Citrobacter sp. Cf088 | reverse complement strand
TGATCTTGACCCTCCATCTCCGAACAGCTTTTGTATCTTAAGTTAACGATGTCCGCTGCCGCCGGTATTCCCTCGGGGAGTGATATCCCAGCGCGCTGTGCGGGTGGTTTTCATTGTAATGCGTGAACGCTACTGCAAGGTTTCGCAGTGCTGTTCTCACATCCGGTTTTGGCATGAACGCGATATAGTCTTCTTTCATCGTTTTCACGAACCGTTCGGCCATGCCATTACTCTGCGGGCTGCTCACCGCTGTTGTGCAGGGCTCCAGATTCAGCTCTCTCGCGAACCTCCGCGTTTCATACGCGGTATACGCTGAACCGTTATCCGTCAGCCACTGCACCGCTGTGTCGGGCAACCTGTCGCCGAAGCGCTTTTCCACCGACCTCAGCATCACATCCTGCACGGTCGAACTGTCATAGCCTCCCGTGCTTGCTGCCCAGTCTATGGCCTCACGGTCGCAGCAGTCCAGCGCGAACGTTACCCGCAGTTTTTCGCCGTTGTCGCAGCCGAACTCGAAGCCATCTGAACACCAGCGCATATCGCTTTCTGCCACCGCTATCTTGCCCTTATGTTCACGCTTCGGTCGCTCTGGTTTGTGATGCAACAACAACAGGTTATGCTCGCTCATTATCCTGTAAAGCCGTTTGGCATTCACAGGTGGCTGTCCCTCTGTGCGACGTTGCTTGCGCAGGATGCCCCACACGCGTCGATAACCATAACTCGGCATATCGCTGATAATGTTGAGGATAGCCGACAGTATTTCTGCGTCTGCTTCTTCATTACGCCGGTTACAGCGCCTGTCCTGCCAGTCGGCAGAACGGTTAATCCGCAGTGACAGTTGCGCACGCGACACGCCCATGGTCCGGCTGACCATGGCTATTCCCCGTCCTTTGGCAACAAGGGCGCGTGCGCTATCCATTTTCGCGACTGACCGTACTCCACGGCTTCTTTCAGGATCTCAACTTCCATCGTTTTCTTGCCCAGAAGGCGCTGAAGCTCCCGGACCTGCTTCAGAGCAGCAGTAAGCTCAGAAGCAGGAACGACTTCCTCTCCAGCCGCAACGGCGGTGAGGCTGCCTTCCTGATATTGCTTCTTCCACTTAAACAGCAGGCTGGGCTGGATACCATGCAGGCGGGCGACATGGGAGACATTCATACCCGGCTCCATCGTCTGCTGGATAATGGCGATCTTCTCCTGAGGAGTTTTACGTTTACGGACTTCTTGCCCTAACAGGATCCCGGTCATCTCAAAATTGGCGTTAGTGTTAGACATATATTCAAGCCTATCTCTTATCTGGAGATACAGCTACTGTCCGGTGTTTCAGGGGGCTACATCATAAAAAAATGATAAATATCAATCTATTATTAGATATTTATATGTTTTTTAGATCATAAATAATACAAAAAAACAGTACGCAGTGTATGATTCTTAGACTATATTTTGATCTAATTAAAAATAATTCTAATATTGTTGTGGGTAAGGAAACTAACTATGCACCAATTAGACATAAATGATAAATATGAAAAGATTGCTATTCTGCGTGATGAGATGAAGAAAAAAACTTCAGGGGTAATGGTAGTTGAGGGTGGGGAGGTTGGTGTCGCAAGGATATCAAACGTTGGTGTTGGAGTCGACTCTTTCTCATTTTATTGCGAAGATAGTTTTATAATAAATGAAGTCATTGAACTTAAACTGTATAGTGATATAGGTCAAATAAACATTTTATCCAAGAGCATAGGAAGATATGGTGCCCAAGGGGAATATATGGAAGCCAGCATACCTATCAAAATGATTATTACTCAACGCCGTAAAGAACGGCGATTTACCCTGAGAAAAATTGACAATTTCTATTGCTATGGTAAGTTCAGAAACGGTGAGAGCTATAGATATGATATCTCTGATATATCATTGGGGGGATGCGCTCTAATAAGTTTTCAACCAAATATGCGATTTTTAGTTGATGGAGGTATCCTGAAAAATTCAGTAATTTCCCTCCCAAAGAAGGTAAGCTTGAATATCTCATTAAGGATAGCATCTATTTCATATAACACTATCATACATGACGATAAAATAATTAATTTCGTAACTAAAATATCTTGCGAGTTTCTTTTTCAAAATGACTATCAACGTAATACCATAAATCAGGTAATATTAGACTTAACCAATAATATCCGGAAGGGACATAATAGATACTATTAGTTGAGCCTATCCGTAATTTTGTGTAACTGTCACTGTATTAAAGGTGACGGCTCAGACGGTCACTAAACTCGATTATAAAACGACTCATTGCCAGTCGCCAGTTCTGGATCGGCATATTCCATGATCCTACCCAGCAATAGTGGATACGCAATTAAGTGAGTAAACTCTCAACCAGAGGTGACTCATGACAAAACTAGCATCAACAAATAAAAAGCCCCGCAAACAGCACACGTCTGAATACCGCAACGAAGCCCTAAAGCTTGCGGAACGCATTGGCGTCGCTGCTGTCCGCCAAGCTCAGTCTTTATGAATTGCAGCTCTA
>NZ_JAOWEE010000033.1:0-151695 GCF_030334295.1 Citrobacter sp. Cf088 | reverse complement strand
CAAAATCGGTGGAGCTGCATGACAAAGTCATCGGGCATTATCTGAACATAAAACACTATCAATAAGTTGGAGTCATTACCTACAACATTTAAGAAAGCCAGAGATAAATGCGGCATTGAATGGGAGGCAGGAACCGCCCCAACCTTTCATGAGCAACGATCACTTTCTGAAAGAATATATAGAGAACAGGGAATTGATACACAGAAATTATTGGGACACAAATCAAGAAAAATGACAGACAAATATAACGATGACAGAGGTAAGGATTGGATAGTTGTCGAAGTAAAAACAGGGTGAACACGCCTGGTTTTTGGGGAAACGTTTTGGGGAGAGTTTTGGGGGAAGAATTTTGCAGGCACAAAAAACGGGAACCACTTGGCTCCCGTTCTCATACAACCCAGAATCTGTATTACATGTTTTCGATGATCGCGTCACCAAACTCTGAACATTTCAGCAGCTTAGCGCCGTCCATCAGACGTTCGAAATCGTAAGTTACGGTCTTGGCGTTAATCGCGCCTTCCATACCTTTAACGATCAGGTCAGCCGCTTCAACCCAACCCATGTGGCGCAGCATCATTTCTGCAGACAGAATGATAGAACCTGGGTTCACTTTATCCTGACCTGCATACTTCGGTGCAGTACCGTGGGTTGCTTCGAACAGTGCGCATTCGTCACCGATGTTTGCACCCGGCGCGATACCAATACCACCAACCTGTGCGGCCAACGCATCGGAGATGTAGTCACCGTTCAGGTTCATACAGGCAATCACGTCATACTCAGCCGGGCGCAGCAGGATCTGTTGCAGGAACGCATCGGCAATGACGTCCTTAACCACGATCTCTTTACCGGTTTTCGGGTTCTTGATTTTCACCCATGGACCGCCATCGATCAGTTCGCCACCAAATTCTTCACGCGCTAACTGGTAACCCCAGTCTTTGAACGCGCCTTCGGTGAACTTCATGATGTTGCCTTTGTGTACCAGGGTAACTGAATCACGATCGTTGGCGATGGCGTATTCAATCGCTGCACGTACCAGACGTTTAGTCCCTTCTTCAGAACACGGTTTGATACCAATACCGCAATGTTCCGGGAAGCGTATTTTCTTCACACCCATCTCTTCGCGCAGGAATTTAATCACTTTCTCAGCATCGGCAGAGTCAGCTTTCCACTCGATACCCGCGTAGATATCTTCGGAGTTTTCACGGAAGATGACCATATCGGTCAGTTCAGGGTGTTTAACCGGGCTTGGTGTACCCTGATAATAACGCACCGGACGCAGGCAGACATACAGGTCAAGTTCCTGACGCAGAGCTACGTTCAGAGAGCGAATACCGCCGCCAACAGGGGTGGTCAGAGGGCCTTTAATGGCAACACGATATTCACGAATCAGATCTAAGGTTTCAGCAGGCAGCCAGACGTCCTGGCCATAAACCTGAGTGGATTTCTCGCCGGTGTAGATTTCCATCCAGGAGATTTTACGCTCGCCTTTATAGGCTTTCTCGACAGCAGCATCGACAACTTTGATCATCGGTGGGGTTACATCAACGCCGATACCGTCGCCTTCAATGAACGGGATAATCGGATTTTCAGGAACGTTGAGTTTGCCGTTTTGCAGGGTGATCTTCTTACCTTCCGCCGGAACAACTACTTTGCTTTCCATTCACCTCTCCTTCGAGCGCTTCTGGTTCTGCTCGTCTGTCATCGCGCTGCATGTGCGTTTGCGTCCTGCTGCACGAATGCGTTAGAGCAATTTTTTGTTAATGTTTTGTAATGAGCATGTCAATACTACCCTAATGTTCGTCGCCATGAAAGACACTCGTTCTTAGGCTATAATGCGGCAATTGATATAATCTGAAAATACCATGCAAAAAACTTCTTTTAGAAATCACCGGGTTGAGCGATTCAGCTCACGACAAGTCACTAAGCAGCGTAAAGAAAACCAGCCAAAACGCGTGGTTTTGTTCAATAAACCCTACGATGTTTTGCCACAATTTACTGACGAGGCTGGCAGAAGCACGTTAAAAGATTTTATTCCCTTGCCGGGAATTTATGCGGCGGGCCGACTCGACCGGGACAGCGAAGGGCTTTTGGTGCTGACCAATGACGGCGCGCTGCAGGCGCGGTTAACGCAACCCGGTAAGCGTACCGGGAAAATTTATTACGTCCAGGTTGAAGGCGAGCCGACGGCAGAAGCGTTGGACGCCCTGCGTACCGGAGTAACGCTCAATGATGGCCCCACGCTACCCGCAGGCATTGAGGTAGTAGAGGAACCCGTATGGCTGTGGCCGAGAAATCCGCCGATTCGGGAGCGGAAAAATATCCCCACCACTTGGCTGAAAGTCACCTTATATGAAGGCCGCAACCGTCAGGTACGTCGTATGACCGCGCATGTTGGATTTCCTACGCTGCGCCTCATCCGCTATGCCATGGGTGATTACACGCTGGAAAATCTCGCTAACGGCGAGTGGCGGGAACTGAAATCATAACCGTACGGTTTAACGTGAGTGTTAACAGGGAAGAATGAAAAATATGGATAAACAGCTTTTTGCAGCATTCATCCTGCTCGGCGTGTCACCGTTTTGTTCAGCAAAACTGGACTGTGAGGCGATTGCCGGAATTGCAGCAGGAGAGGCAAACTACCTTTATGAGTCTGCCAAAGTAAAAACCGACTCACGTCTGCATTTCTATTCTGCACCAGCAACAGAGTGTCAACTCCCCGCGTTCATGGTCAATGGCGACACTGTTGAGGTGCTCAGGAGTTCACAGCGCTACAAAAGCACGGGCATGCTTTCCAAAGATGAGCCTTATCGTTACGTACGTTATCGGGACGCTAAAGGAACCTTTGCCACCGGGTGGGTCTCGGCTGATGGATTAACACTGTTATCCAGTCCGCTTGCAGCAAGCGCGTCTTGCCAGGCATGGGCAAATAAAGAGATGTCACAGCGTGGGTACTTGCCCTACTCCTTCGCAAACCACTATCAGGTAATGGGAGACGCCCGCGCATGGTTCTATGTGATGCCAACCGAACAGTGTCGCAGCCCATCCGTATTTTTAGTGCCCGGCGATCTCGTCTCTGTACAAGAACAATCCAACGATGATTTTATGGAAGCGGTCTACTACACCACCGATCACCATATCGTACGCGGCTGGTTAAAAAAGTCGCAGTTACAGGCTTTAAACAGCGGTGACCGCTATCGCGACGACATCAACCCGCTGTCGACAGACAAGGCAACGAGAGTCGCCACCCTTGGGCTACGTCACGACTATCAATGTATTTTTTATGAAAGCTGGAATGCTAAAAAGGCCATTGAGATTATCGTACGCGAGGATCATCAAACTGCATTGTGTCGCGGAGGGGCCGACCCACAAACGTCGCCTCCTGTGGCTTATATCAGTATCGACAAGACCAGCGGTGAAATTAGCTGGCCAGATGTTGCCGAAGGTTTTGCTGAGGAATAAGGGGGAAACATGTTCAAACCGCACGTCACGGTCGCCTGCATTGTGCATGCAGAAGATAAATTCTTAGTCGTTGAAGAAACGATCAATGGCAAGGCCTTGTGGAATCAACCCGCAGGACACCTGGAAGCCGACGAAACGCTGGTGCAAGCCGCAGCACGCGAACTATGGGAAGAAACGGGCATTAAAGCACAGCCACAGCATTTTGTTCGTATGCATCAATGGATTGCACCGGACAGAACGCCCTTTTTGCGTTTTCTTTTCGCTATCGAGCTTGCCAATATGTGCGCTACTGAGCCCCATGACAGCGATATTGATTGCTGTCGTTGGGTCAGCGCAGAAGAGATTTTCTCTGCGCCAAACCTGCGTTCGCCGTTGGTTGCAGAGAGTATTCGCTGTTATCAGAGCGGCCAGCACTACCCGCTGTCCATGATCGGTGAATTTAACTGGCCATTTACAGAGGGTGTCAAGTAAAGGGCTGCGTGCTAGAATATGCCGCCTTGAAGTTCAATGTTGTGAGTATTCCTATGTCTGAAAGCCCAAAAAAAGTGATCGTCGGCATGTCCGGCGGTGTCGATTCCTCCGTTTCTGCCTGGCTGTTACAACAACAGGGCTATCAGGTAGAAGGCCTGTTCATGAAGAACTGGGAAGAGGACGATGGCGAGGAATACTGCACAGCGGCCGCCGACCTTGCGGATGCACAGGCTGTCTGTGACAAACTCGGCATTGAACTGCATACCGTCAACTTTGCCGCAGAATACTGGGACAACGTCTTTGAACTGTTCCTTGAAGAGTACAAAGCGGGTCGTACGCCGAACCCGGATATTCTGTGCAATAAAGAAATTAAGTTTAAAGCTTTCCTTGAGTTTGCCGCCGAAGATTTAGGTGCCGATTACATCGCCACCGGTCACTACGTGCGTCGCGCAGATGTCGACGGCAAAAGTCGCCTGCTGCGTGGGCTCGATGGTAATAAAGACCAAAGTTATTTCCTCTATACGCTCGGCCATGAGCAAATCGCGCAAAGCCTGTTTCCGGTCGGTGAACTGGAAAAACCGCAGGTGCGTAAAATTGCCGAAGACCTTGGTCTGATTACGGCCAAGAAAAAAGACTCCACCGGCATCTGCTTCATTGGTGAACGTAAGTTCCGCGAATTTCTTGGTCGCTACCTGCCGGCTCAGCCAGGCAAAATCATCACCGTTGATGGTGAAGAGATTGGCCAGCATCAGGGGCTGATGTACCACACTCTGGGTCAGCGTAAAGGTCTGGGTATTGGCGGAACGAAAGAAGGGACAGAAGATCCATGGTATGTGGTGGATAAAGACGTTGAGAACAACATTCTGGTTGTCGCTCAGGGTCATGAACATCCACGTCTGATGTCTGTTGGCCTGGTGGCGCAACAGCTGCATTGGGTCGATCGCGAACCGTTCACTGGCACCATGCGCTGTACGGTGAAAACCCGCTATCGTCAGACCGACATTCCGTGCACCGTTAAGGCACTGGATGCTGAGCGTATTGAAGTCATTTTCGACGAGCCAGTCGCGGCGGTTACGCCGGGTCAGTCGGCTGTCTTTTACAATGGCGAAGTGTGCCTCGGCGGCGGCATTATCGAACAACGATTGCCTCTGCCGGTATAATTACTTACACATTTGATACAAGGAAGCAGTGAACGTGGCAAAGAATTATTATGACATCACCCTCGCCCTGGCAGGCATTTGCCAGTCGGCACGCCTGGTGCAGGAACTGGCGCACCAGGGGCATTGTGATGCCGATGCATTACACGTTTCACTGAACAGTGTCATCGACATGAATCCCAGCTCTACGCTGGGCGTGTTTGGCGGCAGCGAGGCCAACCTGCGTTTGGGGCTGGAAACAATGCTCGGCGTACTGAACGCCAGCAGTCGCCAGGGACTGAACGCTGAACTCACTCGTTACACGCTAAGCCTGATGGTGCTGGAGCGTAAGCTGTCAGCGGCCAAGGGCGCTATGGACACGCTGGGAGACCGTATCAGCGGCTTGCAGCGCCAGCTGGATCATTTTGATTTGCAGTCAGAAACGTTGATGAGTGCGATGGCTGGCATTTATGTTGACGTCATCAGCCCACTCGGCCCGCGTATTCAGGTCACGGGTTCCCCGGCCATCCTCCAGAGCCCGCAGGTTCAGGCTAAAGTACGCGCTTCGCTGCTGGCTGGCATCCGTGCTGCCGTGCTCTGGCATCAGGTTGGTGGAGGCCGTCTGCAACTCATGTTTTCTCGTAATCGCCTGACGACTCAGGCAAAACAAATTCTTGCTCATTTAACCCCGGAGTTGTGATCTATGGAATTATCCTCACTGACCGCCGTTTCCCCTGTCGATGGACGCTACGGCGATAAAGTCAGCGCGCTGCGCGGGATTTTCAGCGAATACGGTTTGCTGAAATTCCGCGTACAGGTTGAAGTACGCTGGCTGCAAAAACTGGCCGCGCACGCAGCGATCAAGGAAGTTCCTGCTTTTGCTGCCGACGCAATCGGTTTCCTTGATGCGATCGTCGCTAACTTCAATGAAGAAGATGCTGCGCGTATCAAAACCATTGAACGTACGACCAACCATGATGTGAAGGCAGTTGAGTATTTCCTGAAAGAGAAAGTAGCGGATATCCCGGAACTGCACTCCGTTTCCGAATTTATCCACTTTGCGTGCACCTCAGAAGACATCAACAACCTGTCTCACGCGCTGATGCTGAAAACCGCACGCGACGAAGTAGTCCTGCCGTACTGGCGTCAACTGATTGACGGCGTCACAGCACTTTCTGTTGAATATCGCGATATTCCCCTGCTCTCCCGTACTCACGGGCAACCGGCCACCCCATCAACGATGGGCAAAGAAATGGCAAACGTGGCGTATCGCATGGAGCGTCAGTACCGCCAACTCAACCAGGTTGAAATCCTCGGAAAAATCAACGGTGCTGTGGGTAACTATAACGCCCACATCGCCGCTTACCCGGAAGTTGACTGGCATCAGTTTAGCGAAGAGTTCGTCACTTCGCTTGGGATCCAGTGGAATCCATACACCACACAAATCGAGCCGCACGATTACATCGCTGAGCTGTTTGATTGCATCGCCCGCTTTAATACCATTCTGATCGATTTCGATCGCGACGTCTGGGGTTACATTGCGTTGGGTCACTTCAAGCAGAAAACTGTCGCGGGCGAAATCGGTTCTTCGACCATGCCACACAAAGTGAACCCTATCGATTTCGAAAACTCTGAGGGTAACCTGGGCCTGTCTAACGCGGTTCTGCAGCACCTGGCGAGCAAACTGCCGGTCTCCCGCTGGCAGCGTGACCTGACTGATTCTACCGTTCTGCGTAACCTGGGCGTAGGTATTGGCTATGCGCTGATCGCCTATCAGTCCACGCTGAAGGGCGTGAGCAAACTGGAAGTGAACCGCGATCATCTGCTGGATGAACTGGATCATAACTGGGAAGTTCTGGCAGAGCCGATTCAGACCGTGATGCGTCGCTACGGTATTGAGAAGCCGTACGAGAAGTTGAAAGAACTGACCCGTGGCAAGCGCGTTGACGCCGAAGGTATGAAGCAGTTTATCGATGGTCTGGCACTGCCGGAAGAAGAGAAAACTCGCCTGAAAGCAATGACGCCTGCCAATTATATTGGTCGCGCCATCGCCATGGTTGATGAACTGAAGTAATCAGCAACTCCCCAGATGCTGAACAGAAGCCGGATAAGCGTAAGCGATTCCGGCTTTTTATCGCCCGCTACATTATCCCTTCCCCCCCACCACATTTGCCCCCAAATAAGTAACAATCTATGGTGGTCTAAGCTGCTACTAATTTATGCACGATCTGAAACTGCAGCCACCCGCAGAATGTTTAAACCACTCTGGCAGCATGGCCGTGCAATTTTCTTTGCTAATGGCTGGTACGAATGGAAAAAGGAAGGCGACAAGAAACAGCCCGGATTGCCGGAAAGGCCCCGTAAGTGATAATAAGCATCAAAACATTCACGTAAGGTCATTGGAATAACAATTTCTTAATCTCTCAACGAAAATAAGGATTTGTTAAGCTTCATACTTTATGGTCGATGCAACACACCCTTTGAGGAAACAATAATGATGAAATTCTCAAAACTTCAGATTCGCTTACACTGGCTGACTCTGATGTTAATAGCGATAACCTATGCAGCTATGGAGCTACGCGGCTGGTTTCCTAAAGGCAGCAACACCTACCTGCTCATGAAAGAAACACATTACAATGCCGGGGTATTTGTCTGGTTTTTAATGATAATACGATTAATTATTAAACATAAGTATCATGACCCAGCCATCACTCCGCCCCCACCGACCTGGCAGATGATGGCTGCTAAAATAATGCATATCCTGCTATACATTTCTTTTTTGACTCTGCCATTATTAGGTATTGCAATTATGGCTTACGGTGGGAAGGACTGGAGTTTCTTAAGTTTTAACATTGCACCTTTCGTTACTCCTGACGGGGAAACAAAATCACTTATTAAAGATATTCACGAAACACTGGCAAACGTCGGATACTTTTTAATTGCAGCGCATGCAGGTGCAGCGTTATTTCATCACTACGTCCAGAAAGATAACACTCTTTTGAGAATGATCCCTGACTGTAACGATAAGAAATAAATACAAATTTTAATGTTTAACATTACAGCAGGCACTCAGTGAATGCCTGCTGTAATCCTGGAGAATTGGTATCGCGCCTTTTGGTAGTTCTTTAGTGCGATCAATGGCTAATTCAACTCTCATAATTACCTCCGATACATATACTGTTTTTTTATACAGCCCCCCCCCTGTAAGCAGAAATGATCAACGATTTAAGAGCACAAATTATTAATTTTTTTACGTAATGTATTTACACATCAGACATTCCGTTTTTTCGAGTCCTACACATTCTTGCCGCGACATTGGATTTAAATTACCAGGCTCATGCTCAACTTAATGTTAACATAATGTTGACTCGCCATACTGGTAAGACGCTAAAAGAGGTCTTCCTATGCGAATATTATCTCCTTATACGTTGCGCTGGCTTCCAGGTGAACGTGAGCAAAATGATATTTCAGAGTTTATTCGTGAAAGTTATTCTCAGTTTTATCATGCTTCTCTTCCGCGCTGCATGCCATGGTTGCTTGGAATGTTCGATGCTAACGGAGAATTAAAAGCAGCCTGTGGCGTCCAGCCGGCCTCAATGGGTAAGATATATCTCGAACACTATCTTGATGTCCCGGTTGAAGCCGTGCTGTTTGCACGATTGTCACATCCCGTTTCACGCGACTCGATTGTTGAAATTGGTAATTTTGCCGCGAGCGATGGGGCAAGCGCCCGAATAATGTATGCGGCTCTATGCCTGCTTCTCAATCAATACTGCTATTCGTGGATTGTCTTTACCGGAACTAAAAAAATACGCAATACCTTTTTCCGCCTGAATCTGCAACCAATCACATTGATGCCTGCTGACTCGACAAGGCTTGGCGAAGCTGCGCGTGAATGGGGGAGCTATTACGAACATGACCCGCAAATTATGGCGGGGGAGTTACATGGTGGGCAAACCACACTAAGTCAGAACAGCCTGTTGCTGGGAATGTTTGCTGATCCGCCTTCTGCTCCCTGGATAACCCCTTCCGGAGGATCTTATGCTTCTGAACACGCTTGAGAAACAGGCTGCGCTTCAACCAAATGCCATCGCCCTGCAGGGCGATTCTCGCTCGTGGAGCTGGCAGCAATACCATGATGCCGTTAAGGCAGTGGCCGAACAATTATCTGCCCTCAAGGTAAAACGGCTGGCACTTGAAATGGATAACAGCCCTGAATGGGCCATCATCGATCTCGCATGTCTGATAAGTGGAGTGGTGATCATCCCTGTCCCCTCCTTTTTCAGCGGGCAACAGAAAACTTGGGTACGATCATCAGCCTCAGTGGATGCACAAATCGGTGGGGAAATCCTGGCGGATTGGCAGGAACACGATTTTGTGCTCGGAAGACTGCAAATCCGTGCAGTAGAGGACCCCGTGACTCTGCCGGCAGGAACGGCAAAGATAACGTATACCTCCGGTACAACCGGAGAGCCAAAAGGCGTCTGTCTGAGTCTGGATGGTATGGTATGGATGGCTCAAACGTTAGCGACCGTATTGCACTCCCTGAAATTGGAAAAACACCTGGTGACACTGCCCCTCAGTATTCTGCTGGAGAATCTGTGCGGCGTTTACATCCCTCTGCTACTTGGCGCTGAGACGGTGATTCTCCCACCCTCCCGGATTGGGTTTGAAGGTTCCAGCCGCTTTAATCCAGCCCAGTTTCTTCAGGCGCTGGCCACCTGGTGCCCACAAAGTCTGGTGCTGGTACCAGAGTTGCTACGTGTGTTACTGCATCTGCACAAGCAGGTACCGGGCAGTACGCAATCTTTACGGTTTGTCGCCGCAGGCGGTGGCAAGGTTCCGGCTTCATTGCTGACGATGGCGATAACGAGTGGCTTACCTGTATATGAAGGATACGGTCTCTCCGAATGTGGCTCTGTCGTTGCCCTCAATCTGCCCGACGCTATAAAAGAGAACAGCGTCGGTCGGCCATTGCCAGGTATCCAGATCAATGTTGATGACCAGCAACAATTGTGTGTCACCAGCCCAGCCAACGCTTTGGGATATCTGGGATCCGCACCAGCCTCCCCAACAGTTGCTACCGGCGATCTTGGCAGTGTTGATGAACACGGGTTTGTTCGTATTCAGGGTCGCCTGAAGAATGTCCAGATAAACGCTTTTGGTCGTAATTTTTCACCTGAATGGCCTGAGGCAGAGGCCATGACCTGTCCAGCTGTACGCCGGATAGTGATTTTTGGAGAAGGCTTAAGGCATAACGTTGCACTCGTCGATGTCTTCGAGGGGCAACAGATGCAGGCCCGCGAGCAGTTGCTGGCCCTTTCAGCTCGCCTGCCTGATTATGCGCAGTTCCATCGCCTGTTATTCACTTCAGCTATATCAGAGCCTGGCATGCTCACTGCAAATGGCCGCCCACGCCGGGAACTCATCCGGCAATCCCTCTGGCAACACATTCTCACCTGTAGTGAAGAGGAGTCATCATGAGCTTTTATAACAAATTACAACAACAGACTGAGGCCGAACGCCGAGGTTTACTCTCCTCGCCTGTCATCGCACGCTGCCAGACTGGTGACATCTCGCGCGACCTGTATATCGCTTTTCTGACACAGGCTTACTATCACGTCAGCCATACCGTCCCCTTGTTGATGAGTGCTGGCAGCCGTTTGCCAGCCTCACATGAAGCCATTCGGGGCGCAATTGCTGAATATATTGACGAAGAGTACGGGCATCAGGAATGGATCCTGAACGATATTCAGGCTTGCGGCGGTGATGCGGAAAGCGTTCGCAATGGCACCCCAGGGATACCGATAGAAATGATGGTGGCCTGGCTCTACTACCGCATTGAACGGGTCAACCCTATGAGTATTTTTGGCATGGTACAGGTTCTGGAGGGAACCAGCGTGTCTATTGCTACCGCGATTGCAGCCCAGGTGGAACGGACACTGGGGTTGCCAGAACAGGCGACAACCTACCTGCGTTCACACGGTGAACTTGATCAAGGACATCTTAAATTTTTCGCCTCACTTATGGATACCGTGGCTGACGAGGCCGATCAGGCAGCCATTATCTATGCCGCTCGTCGCGTCTATCACCTGTACACAGAGATGCTTAACCAACTGGGGCAGACCACGTATGAACCTGCATGATAAAACCGTTCTGCTGACTGGCGCCAGCGGTGGTATCGGACAAGAGCTGGCGCAAAGGCTGGCGCACAAAGGAGCCAGACTCTGCCTGGTTGGACGAAATGCACAGGCGATGACGCTTCTGAAAGAGATGCTTCCCTATCCGGAACGGCATCATATTGTGCTAATGAGCAGTTATACTGATGACGAAATCGTCGCGCTGGCCAGCAGATTCAAAGATGAGAACAAACTGGATATCCTGATCAACAATGCCGGAACCAGTCGTTTTGCACTGTTTGAACAACAGTCTTTTGACGATATTCGGGAACAGATTAGAACCAATATCGAAATCCCCACTCTGTTGACCCGTGCCATGCTGGATAAGTTTAATCCTCAGGGCATCATCCTAAACATTGGTTCGATATTTGGTGAGATTGGCCACCCTGCCTGGAGCGTGTATAGCGCCACCAAAGCGGCCACGCACCGTTTATCGGAAGCGCTGGGGCGCGAATTAAAGGGGAATGGTATCAGCGTACTGTATGCCGCGCCGCGTGCTACCGAAACGGCGCTCAACAGTGACGAGGTTTACGCGCTTAACCGCAAACTGGGCAACAGCAGTGATTCCCCACAATTTGTCGCCGTACGTCTGGTACATCTCCTTGAGACAGAGCAGAAACGCTACCGCTTCGGCGCGATGGAACGTCTGTTCGTTAAAATCAATGCCTGGTTTCCCGGTATGGTAGACAAAGCGCTGGGTAAAAAATTACCCGTGATCCAGTCCTATACCCAGGGCACATTCAAAGGTGAAGACAAATGAAAATTATGAAAACGTTGCTCCTGACAGCAGCTTTTCCCGCCTCTGCCATGGCGACTACCACGCTGGAAAACCTCCAGCACGACTGGTCCGTTTGTCAGTATCAGACCCTTGAAGCAAAAAAAGAGAGCTGCTTTACCACACTGAGTCAACGGGCCCATAGTGCGAGTCAGGCGAAAAATAATGCTGACGCAGCATTGCTTATTTGGTCGGCGATTATCGACAGTAGCTGGGCGGGGGCTAAAGGAGGGCTGGGTGCATTGAGTCTGGTCAAACAGGCCCGTAGCGATCTGGAAAAAGCGATCAGCATCGACCCCAATGCTTTACAAGGATCAGCCTGGACCAGCCTTGGGGCGCTATATTATCAGGTTCCCGGCTGGCCGATTGGGTTTGGTGATAAAAACAAAGCCGAAGAAATGCTGAAAAAAGCACTGGCGATAAATCCTGATGGCATCGACCCAAACTATTTTTATGGTGACTTTTTGCTGAAAGAGAAAAAGACTGGCGAAGGGAAACGCTATCTGGAAAAGGCTCTTAAAGCACCGGCTCGCCAGGGGCGTGAGATTGCCGACCAGGGACGCCATCGCGATATAGCAAAAGACCTGGAAAGTATTCAGTAAAATATTCAACCCCTGCGTTGTTATCACGCCAGGGGTTGTTGATCTGTAAATCCATGTCACCTTTCCTCAATTGGCGAACTCTCCGTGATGATTTACTCGGTAATGATCATAAGGGCATTTCAGTCCCCCCATACCCATCCCGTATGGTTTTAGGGTGTATTCAGGCAATCTTCGCGCGTTCATAACAAGCGAAATACAGCTCGGTAAGTTCGACTATGCGGAACGTTTCCCGGAATCCAAAGCGCTTAAGAAGTTCATCACAACCAAAAAAATCACCACGTTTAAAGAACTGAGTGATTTTTTTACAGACACCAAAGCCTTAGAGGTATCTGGTGCAACACTGCTATCGATGACTTCGGTCGTAAATACGTTACTGCGTGTAATCGGAGAAAATACCCGTCTGGTAGATATTGAGCATGCCGACATTTTGCATTACCGAAAGGAGTTATTGACCGGGACAATTATTAACCCGGCAATGCCGAATCTGGCCAGGCAGGGCCGCGCGCCCTCAACAGTCAATAAACAGATGGCAGTTTTATCAGAAATGCTTAAGCTCGCAAACCGAAGCCAGTTTATATTGCATGCTCCTTATGAAGGAGTGTCGCGACTCAAGTTATCTAAAAATGATCCCGACCCACTATTACTTCATGAGTACCAGGCACTGATAGCCGTCCTTCCCCGTAGCCAGGCATTAATCATCATTGTTGCCGTTCATACGGGGATGAGGCCGGGCGAGATATGCGCCCTGGCATGGGAAGATATTGATTTGGTAAAAGGTGAAATCCACGTATCCAGAAGTTTGACGAATAAGCGAGTATTTGTACCCCCTAAGACAGATGCCGGAATAAGGACGATAACGTTGCTTAAACCTGCTCTGGATGCACTGAAGGAACAATACGAAGTCACCGGCGCTAATCCGAAGCAAGAAATTCGATTTCACCATCGGGAGATCGGAAAAACTGAGCAGCAATCTCTTCGCTTCGTTTTTTCACCGACAGCATATTCGTCAAAAAAAGGCAGTTACTTCTCCAAGAACTCGATTGCCTATGGCTGGAAACGAGGCACTAAACTTGCCAATATCCGCGAAAGGAATCCTTATCAGTCACGGCATACCTACGCATGCTGGACGTTGATGGCCGGAGCGAACCCGTCATTCATAGCGAGTCAGATGGGACATGAAGATGCGCGCATGGTGTACGAGGTTTACTCCAAGTGGATTGGCGACATGAACCAGGATCAGGTCAACATGCTGAACAATCAGATGCCAACAGCACTGCCCCCAGGACGCCCCCACGGGCAGGGGAGCATGAGAAAAGTTATTTAATTTCATAGCGCTGCTTTCAATCCACATAATCAGCGTTAAACTATTCATACCATTATTTTAGGGAGAAACGATGATGCGCGTACTGGTTGTCGAGGATAATGCTTTATTACGCCACCACCTCAAGGTTCAGTTACAGGATTTAGGGCATCAGGTGGATGATGCAGAAGATGCGAAGGAAGCGGACTATTATCTGAATGAGCATCTGCCGGATATCGCGATCGTTGATTTAGGGCTCCCCGATGAAGATGGTTTGTCGCTAATCCGCCGCTGGCGCAGTAATGAGGTTTCGCTGCCAATTCTGGTATTAACCGCGCGCGAAGGCTGGCAGGACAAAGTGGAAGTCCTCAGTGCAGGCGCTGATGATTATGTCACCAAACCGTTTCACATCGAAGAAGTGGCTGCACGCATGCAGGCACTGATGCGTCGAAACAGCGGTCTGGCATCGCAAATTATCTCCCTTCCGCCTTTTCAGGTGGACCTCTCCCGACGCGAGTTATCCGTCAATGATGAAGTTATCAAGCTCACAGCGTTTGAATATACCATTATGGAAACACTCATCCGTAATAATGGCAAAGTGGTCAGTAAAGATTCGCTCATGCTGCAGCTTTATCCGGATGCCGAGCTGCGCGAAAGTCACACTATTGATGTTCTGATGGGGCGTCTACGTAAAAAAATTCAGGCGCAATATCCGCATGAGGTGATCACTACCGTGCGTGGCCAGGGATATCTTTTTGAACTGCGCTAATGAATAAACTATTGCGTCATTTTTTCCCGTTATCGCTGCGGTTACGCTTTTTACTGGCAACTGCAGGCGTGGTGTTGGTGCTGTCGCTGGCCTACGGCATGGTTGCCCTTGTGGGTTACAGTGTCAGCTTTGATAAGACAACGTTCCGCCTGCTGCGGGGTGAAAGTAATCTATTCTATACCCTGGCAAAGTGGGAAAACGGCAAGATAAACGTCGAGTTGCCTGAAAATCTCGATATGCAAAGCCCAACAATGTCGCTGATCTATAACGAAAGCGGTGAGTTGTTGTGGGCGCAGCGCAATGTTCCCTGGTTGACGCAAAGTATCCAACCGGACTGGCTAAAAACGAACGGTTTTCATGAAATTGAAGCCAATGTAGACGCCACCAGCACCTTACTGGGCGAAGATCACTCCGCTCAGCAACAGTTAAAAGAAGTCAGAGAAGATGACGACGACGCCGAAATGACCCACTCCGTGGCGGTAAACGTCTACCCTGCTACTGCCAGAATGCCGCAACTGACCATTGTGGTTGTCGATACCATTCCAATAGAGCTAAAGCGCTCGTATATGGTCTGGAGCTGGTTTATTTATGTCCTGGTCGCCAATCTGTTGCTGGTCATTCCGCTGTTATGGGTGGCCGCGTGGTGGAGCCTGCGGCCGATTGAATCGCTGGCGCGTGAAGTCCGTGAGCTTGAGGAACATCATCGTGAGATGCTAAACCCCGCCACCACACGCGAATTGACCAGCCTGGTTCGTAATCTCAATCGGCTGTTAAAAAGCGAACGTGAGCGTTATGACAAATACCGCACCACGTTAACAGACCTCACCCATAGTCTGAAAACACCACTGGCGGTATTGCAGAGTACTCTGCGCTCAATGCGTAATGAAAAGATGAGCGTCAGCGACGCAGAGCCTATCATGCTGGAACAAATCAGCCGTATTTCCCAACAGATAGGCTATTACCTGCATCGCGCCAGCATGCGTGGCAGCAGTGCCCTACTCAGCCGCGAACTGCACCCGATCGCGCCGTTGCTGGATAAACTGACCTCGGCACTGAATAAGGTGTATCAGCGTAAAGGCGTCAACATTAATCTCGATATCTCACCTGAAATCAGCTTTGTGGGCGAACAGAATGATTTTGTCGAAGTGTTGGGCAACGTACTGGATAACGCCTGTAAATATTGTCTGGAGTTTGTCGAGATTTCAGCGCAACTGTCTGAGGATCAGTTGCATATTCTGGTTGAAGATGATGGTCCTGGTATTCCGCAAAGCAAACGGGAAGTGGTGTTTGACCGTGGACAGCGCGTAGATACGCTACGTCCAGGACAAGGCGTCGGTCTGGCGGTGGCGCGAGAAATCACCGAACAGTATGACGGGCAGATTATTGCCGGCGATAGCCTGCTGGGTGGCGCGCGCATGGAAGTTATTTTTGGCCGCCAGCAGCCGGGCCAGAAAGACGAGTAATCGTCGCATGTAATAAATATGTACTGACTTCACGCTTGAGGTTAAGTATCCGTTATAATCGGTTGCAGATACCAGCCTGCGGGATGCTCATTATGGAATACCAACTCACACTTAACTGGCCCGATTTTCTTGAACGCCACTGGCAGAAACGCCCGGTGGTCTTAAAACGCGGGTTTAACAATTTTATTGATCCTCTCTCTCCTGACGAACTGGCTGGACTGGCAATGGAAAGCGAAGTCGACAGCCGACTCGTCAGCCACCAGGACGGAAAATGGCAGGTTAGCCACGGTCCCTTCGAAAGCTACGACCATCTTGGCGAGAACAACTGGTCTTTGCTGGTGCAGGCGGTCAACCACTGGCACGAGCCAACTGCCGCGCTGATGCGCCCGTTCCGTGAATTACCGGACTGGCGCATCGACGATCTGATGATTTCTTTCTCTGTCCCCGGCGGCGGCGTTGGCCCGCACCTGGATCAGTACGATGTATTTATCATTCAGGGTACCGGTCGTCGTCGCTGGCGCGTAGGTGAAAAACTGCAGCTGAAACAGCACTGCCCTCACCCGGATCTCCTTCAGGTCGACCCGTTTGAAGCTATCATCGATGAAGAGCTGGAGCCCGGCGATATCCTGTACATTCCACCGGGATTCCCGCACGAAGGTTATGCGCTGGAAAACGCGATGAACTATTCGGTCGGTTTCCGTGCGCCAAACACTCGCGAGCTGATCAGCGGGTTCGCCGATTACGTTTTGCAACGCGAACTGGGTAGCACCTATTACAGCGATCCGGACCTGCCGCCGCGCGATCATCCGGCCGACGTTCTGCCGCAGGAGATGGATAAGCTGCGCGAAATGATGCTCGGGCTGATTAATCAACCAGAACATTTCCAGCAGTGGTTTGGCGAGTTTATTTCTCAGTCTCGTCATGAACTGGATATTGCCCCGCCGGAGCCACCGTATCAGCCAGACGAAATTTACGATGCCCTGAAGCAAGGTGATGTGTTAGTGCGTCTGGGCGGATTGCGTGTATTGCGTATTGGCGACGACGTCTACGCTAACGGTGAGAAAATTGATTCGCCGCATCGTCCTGCCCTGGAAGCGCTGGCCAGTCATATTGTGCTGACGGCTGAGAACTTTGAGGATGCGCTGGAAGATCCTTCTTTCCTTGCCATGCTTGCCGCGCTGGTCAACAGCGGGTACTGGTTCTTCGAAGGGTAATGCAAAGAGTGCCTGATGCGACGCTACGCGTCTTATCAGGCCGACTGGAGTGTAATAATGTAGGCCGGATAAGCGAAGCGCCATCCGGCAACTACACATACTTTATTTTTGTTGCGCGGCCAGTTCAGCAATACGCACAATCACCTGTACCGCTTTTTCCATTCCTTCCAGGGTTACAAACTCATGTTTACCATGATAGTTGTAGCCACCGGTGAACAGATTCGGACACGGTAATCCCATAAACGACAGCTGCGCGCCGTCAGTGCCGCCACGGATCGGTTTCAGCACCGGCTCAATATCGCAATCGCGCATCGCCTGCTGGGCGATATCCAGTACGTGCGGATGCTCAATCACTTTTTCGCGCATATTGTAGTAACTGTCTTCAATCACCAGTTCGATATAGCAGTCGGGGTGTAACCCTTTACCGACCTTCTTGGCGATATCCATGATCTTGCGTTTACGCGCTTCAAACTGCTTACGGTCAAAATCACGAATAATGTAGTGCATATCCGCCCGATCGACCGTCCCTTTCATGCTCGCCAGATGATAAAAGCCTTCGTAACCTTCCGTCTTTTCCGGGCTTTCATCTGCCGGAACCTCTGCATGAATACGCGCCGCCAGCGACAGCGCATTCACCATCACCCCTTTTGCGGTGCCGGGATGCACATTGTTGCCAACAATTTTAATATTAACCGACGCAGCGTTGAAGTTTTCAAACTCCAACTCACCTACGCCACCACCGTCAACGGTATAGGCCCACTGCGCATCGAATGCCGCAACGTCAAAATGCTTCGCCCCTTTACCCACCTCTTCGTCCGGTGTAAAGGCCACGCGGATATCGCCATGCGGAATATCTTTTTGGATAAGCACAGGCAGTGCGGTCATGATTTCCGCCACGCCTGCTTTATCATCCGCGCCCAGCAACGTTTTACCATCTGTAGTGATCAGCGTCTGACCCAGAAGTTGATGCAGCACCGGGAACATCACTGGCGATAAAACTTCATCACCAATGCCTAACGCAATATCGCCACCGCGATAGTTTTCAACAATTTGCGGATTGACATTTTTACCACTGAAATCCGGTGAGGTATCCACATGGGAAATAAAGCCGATCGCAGGAATATTGCCAGCAACGTTAGCGGGTAACGTTGCCATCAGCGTGCCTTTTTCGCTCAGTGAAATATTAACCAGTCCCATCTCTTCGAGCTGTTGTTTGAGCAGTTGTAATAATTTCCACTGTCCTTCGGTGCTGGGTACCTGCCGCACGCCCGATTTTGATTGGGTGTCCAGCGACACGTAGTGTAAAAAACGCTCAAGTAGTTTATCCATGCAGTCACCCTCACTTTTTGTGACAACATTATCAATAAGCAACAAAAGACAAATATTGCGTCAGGTCACTTTTATCCCCGCAAGTGAGAATATTTCGCCCTGACATCCCCTCTGACTATAGGGCTAAGTCAGTAATTCGCAACAAGGATTGGCGATTACAATGGTTTGCCGTAGAATAACGGCCCTCATTAAGAGTCATCAAGGTGGTTAACCACAAACCCCGCATCGGTCAGCCATCCGTTGCGTTTACATGGGACAGAGTAAAAAATTGAATAAACAACCGCGTTCGCTTTCTCCACTGGTGCAATTAGCGGGAATTCGCAAAAGTTTCGATGGCAAAGAGGTGATTTCCAGCCTGGATTTGACCATCAATAATGGCGAGTTTCTTACGCTGCTTGGCCCCTCTGGCTGCGGTAAAACAACCGTTCTTCGCCTGATTGCCGGTCTGGAAACGGTTGATTCCGGTCATATTATGTTGGACAACGAGGACATTACTCACGTTCCAGCGGAAAACCGCTACGTGAATACCGTCTTCCAAAGCTATGCGTTATTCCCCCACATGACCGTATTTGAGAATGTGGCCTTTGGTTTACGCATGCAAAAAACGCCCGCAGCCGACATTTCTCCCCGCGTTACCGAAGCCCTGCGCATGGTGCAACTGGAAGAGTTCGCCCAGCGAAAACCGCATCAACTTTCCGGCGGCCAGCAGCAGCGCGTAGCGATTGCCCGAGCTGTGGTCAACAAACCCCGCTTACTCTTGTTAGATGAATCCCTCTCTGCGCTGGACTACAAACTGCGTAAGCAGATGCAGAATGAACTGAAAGCGCTGCAGCGTAAGCTTGGTATCACTTTTGTCTTTGTCACACACGATCAGGAAGAAGCGCTGACTATGTCCGACCGCATCGTGGTGATGCGCGATGGTAAGATTGAGCAGGACGGTACTCCGCGCGAAATCTACGAAGAGCCCAAGAATCTGTTCGTCGCCGGGTTTATCGGCGAGATCAATATGTTTAACGCCACGGTGATTGAACGTCTGGATGAACAGCGAGTTCGTGCTAACGTTGAAGGCCGCGAGTGCAATATTTATGTCAACTTCGCGGTGGTTCCCGGACAAAAGCTGCACGTCCTGTTACGCCCTGAAGATTTGCGCGTAGATGAAATCAACGATGATAATCATATCGAAGGCCTGATCGGCTACGTGCGCGAACGCAACTACAAAGGCATGACGCTGGAGTCGGTTGTGGAACTGGAAAATGGCAAGATGGTGATGGTCAGCGAATTCTTCAATGAAGACGATCCTGACTTTGACCACTCTCTCGACCAGAAAATGGCGATTAACTGGGTAGAAAGCTGGGAGGTCGTACTGGCTGATGAAGAACACAAGTAAATTCCAGAGTGTGGTGATCGTCACCATTGTCGGTTGGCTTGTGTTATTTGTCTTTCTGCCCAACCTGATGATCATCGGTACCAGCTTTTTGACCCGCGACGACGCCAATTTCGTCAAAATGGTCTTTACGCTGGAGAACTATACGCGCCTGCTCGATCCGCTCTATTTTGAGGTGCTGGTTCACTCCCTCAATATGGCGCTGATTGCCACGCTCGCCTGTCTGGTACTCGGCTACCCGTTTGCCTGGTTTTTGGTGAAACTGCCGGAAAAAGTGCGCCCGCTGTTGCTGTTCCTGCTGATTGTTCCGTTCTGGACCAATTCACTTATCCGCATCTACGGACTCAAAATTTTCCTCAGTACCAAAGGCTATCTCAACGAGTTTCTGTTATGGCTCGGGGTTATCGATACACCCATTCGCATCATGTTTACCCCCAGCGCGGTGATTATCGGGCTGGTATACATCCTGCTACCGTTTATGGTGATGCCGCTCTATTCCAGCATTGAAAAACTCGATAAACCGCTGCTGGAAGCCGCACGCGATTTAGGTGCCAGTAAACTTCAGACCTTCACCCGCATCATTATTCCGTTGACGATGCCGGGGATTATCGCCGGATGCCTGCTGGTCATGCTGCCCGCAATGGGGCTGTTTTACGTTTCCGACTTAATGGGCGGCGCGAAAAACCTGCTGATTGGCAACGTGATTAAAGTTCAGTTCCTGAACATCCGTGACTGGCCATTTGGTGCAGCCACCAGCATTACGCTGACCATCGTGATGGGTCTGATGCTGCTGATCTACTGGCGTGCCTCGCGCTTGCTGAACAAGAGGGTGGAACTCGAATGATCGGTCGACTGCTCCGCGGCGGTTTTATGACCGCTATCTACGCGTACCTGTATATTCCAATCATCATTCTGATTGTGAACTCCTTTAACAGCTCGCGCTTCGGCATCAACTGGCAGGGTTTTACTACCAAATGGTACGGCCTGCTGATGAATAACGACAGCCTGTTGCAGGCGGCGCAGCACTCGCTGACGATGGCGGTGCTATCCGCCACGTTTGCCACCTTGATCGGCTCACTCACTGCGGTTGCGCTGTACCGCTACCGTTTTCGCGGTAAACCGTTCGTCAGTGGCATGCTGTTCGTGGTGATGATGTCGCCAGATATTGTGATGGCAATATCTCTGCTGGTGCTGTTTATGCTGATCGGCATTCAACTGGGTTTCTGGTCGCTGTTGTTCTCACATATCACTTTTTGTCTGCCTTTTGTGGTGGTGACAGTTTACTCACGCCTGAAAGGTTTTGATGTACGCATGCTTGAGGCTGCTAAAGATTTGGGTGCCAGCGAAGTAACTATTCTGCGCAAGATTATACTGCCACTGGCTATGCCTGCGGTGGCTGCAGGTTGGTTGCTGAGCTTTACGCTGTCGATGGATGATGTCGTCGTTTCGTCCTTCGTTACCGGACCGGGTTATGAAATTCTGCCATTAAAAATCTACTCAATGGTCAAAGTCGGTGTATCACCAGAGGTGAACGCGCTGGCGACCATTTTGTTGGTTCTGTCGCTGGTTATGGTGATCGCCAGCCAGCTTATTGCACGTGATAAAACCAAGGGCCGCTGAGGCCCTTAATTCAGGGGACGTTAAATGATGAAAAAATGGTCACGCCACCTGCTCGCGGCGGGTGCTCTGGCACTGGGCATGAGCGCCGCTCACGCGAATGACAACAACACGCTCTATTTCTATAACTGGACCGAGTATGTCCCGCCAGGGCTGCTGGAACAGTTCACCAAAGAGACCGGCATTAAGGTTATCTATTCGACCTACGAGTCGAACGAAACCATGTACGCCAAGCTCAAAACCTATAAAGACGGCGCATATGATCTGGTGGTTCCGTCCACCTATTACGTCGATAAAATGCGTAAAGAAGGCATGATCCAGAAGATCGACAAGTCGACGTTGACCAACTTCCACAACCTCGATCCGGAAATGCTCAACAAGCCGTTTGACCCGAACAATGACTACTCCATCCCGTATATCTGGGGTGCGACGGCCATTGGCGTAAACAGCGATGCTATCGATCCGAAAACCGTCACCAGTTGGGCCGATCTATGGAAACCGGAGTACAAAGGCAGTCTGCTGTTAACGGATGATGCGCGTGAAGTGTTCCAGATGGCGCTGCGCAAGCTGGGATACTCCGGCAATACCACCGACCCGAAAGAGATTGAAGCCGCCTATAACGAGCTGAAGAAACTGATGCCTAACGTCGCGGCGTTTAACTCTGACAACCCGGCCAACCCGTATATGGAAGGTGAAGTCAATCTGGGGATGGTGTGGAACGGCTCCGCATATGTTGCGCGTCAGGCAGGTACACCGCTGGAAGTGGTATGGCCTAAAGAAGGTGGCATTTTCTGGATGGATAGCCTGTCTATTCCGGCTAACGCGAAAAACAAAGAAGGTGCGCTGAAGCTGATTAACTTCCTGCTGCGCCCGGACGTAGCGAAAGAAGTTGCGGAAACTATTGGTTATCCGACGCCAAACCTGGCAGCACGTAAGCTGTTAAGCCCTGAAGTCGCAAATGATAAAACCCTGTATCCTGACGCAGAAACAATCAACAAAGGGGAATGGCAGAACGATGTCGGTTCCGCCAGCGCTATCTATGAAGAGTATTATCAGAAGCTAAAAGCAGGACGTTAATTGCCCTCCTCATCGGCCGGATAAGACGCGTCAGCGTCGCATCCGGCGCATCATCACTGCCCGATGGCGCTACGCTTATCGGGCCTACGCCATCCGTTCTCACAGACCTTTCAATAACTTCTCAACAAACTCTGGCACCACCTGGCTTGCCGGACCGTAATACTTCTCTTCAAACTCGCTGCCAACCTGGCTCGGTTCGAGATTTAGTTCTACCGTATGTGCCCCATGCAGCCGCGCCTCATGCACAAAACCCGCAGCCGGATAAACATGTCCCGATGTGCCAATCGCAATGAATACATCCGCCATTGCCAGCGCCATGTAAATTTCATCCATGCCCAGCGGCATTTCACCAAACCACACCACGTGTGGTCGCAGCGGTGCCGGAAATTGACAGCAGTGACATTTATCTTCCGGGGTCACATCGTCCTTCCATTCCAGAATCTGCCCGCTTTGCGAGCAGCGAACCTTGAGCAGTTCGCCGTGCATATGGATAACGTTCTGGCTGCCCGCACGCTCATGCAGGTTATCAATGTTCTGCGTCACCAGTAAAAAACGGTCGCCCAGTTCGGCTTCGAGTTTTGCCAGTGCGATATGCGCCGCGTTGGGCTGGATTTCTGGCTGTTGCAATTGATGGCGACGGGCGTTATAAAACGACTGAACCAGCTCCGGGTTTCGACTAAATCCTTCCGGAGTCGCAACGTCCTCAACCCGATGTTCTTCCCAGAGACCATCCGCCGCGCGGAAGGTTCGAATTCCTGACTCAGCAGAGATTCCCGCTCCCGTCAGTACCAGCACTCTTGGTTTTTCCATCAATTCAGGCACCACTCTGTCTCTGAAAAAGATTCGTTGACGCAGGCGATCGCGCAAATGGCGTTTATTTTTACGAAAGCGGCTTAACCGATGACCCCGACGCGACAGCATAACAACCTCTTTGTATTAATCGGTAAGATGTAGGAAAGCAGCCCCGCGCATCCCGCCGGCATCACCGTGCCGTGCCTGCTCAATACGCGGTACCCGGGCAACTGGCAACAGATGACGTGGCAGTCGGTCCGTCAGTTGCGTCGTAATAGCGGTAAAATTCGACAAGCCTCCGCCAATCACCACCAAATCAGGATCGACGATAGTCAGGATATTCCCAAGACACACCGCCAGCAAATCCAGATAGCGTTCAACGTGTGCACGCGCATGTTCATCGCCCTGCTCCCACAACGCGATAATTTCACGGGCATCCAGCGGTTGATGGTAGTAATGCTGATACAACCACGCAAATCCACCGCCGGAAAGATAGCTTTCGATGCATCCCAGTTGGCCGCATCCGCAGCGGCGCAGCGGGAAATCAAAGCCCATCAGCGTCAGCGCATCAACCGGCAAACGAATATGACCAAACTCGCCGGTGATATAGCTGCGTCCGGTGATGGATTTCCCGTTAAGCACCAGGCCGCCGCCAACGCCCGTACCGAGGATCAACCCCATCACCAGCGGATATTGGGTAAACTCGTCATCCCAGGCTTCGGAGAGAGCAAAACAGTTCGCATCGTTATCCAGACGCACATCGCGGTCAAGGCGAGCGCTAAGATCGGCGCGGAGCGGTTTGCCACTGGCGGCAGGAACGTTGGCCGCGTACAACGTGCCGTCTTCCGTTTCCGGCATGCCAGGAATCCCGATACCGACCGAACCTTTGATACCAAAACGCTGGTCAGCTTCCGTCACCAGATTGCAGACCGCATCAAGGAAAGCGTCGTAGCTGTCGCGAGGTGTAGGGACGCGAGTTTCCCATTGCAGACGACGTTGCTTATCAAACACGCCCAGCGCAATTTTGGTCCCGCCGATGTCAAATCCGTAATACATCACCGCTCCTTGATACACGTCATCCTTCAAGATGCCTCTGCGTTGGCTACGCCTTGATGCAGCATGAATGCTGTCGTGTATTATTGTTGTTATTGGCCGCTAAGTACTCTCGCAGGATCAATATTGCTGGCGCGACGCGCCGGATACCAACTTGCCAAAAGACTCAGCACGAGTGCTGTCACCAGCACGTAAATCACATCCAGCCAGTGTAATTCCGATGGCAGGAAGTCAATGAAATAGATATCGCCGGACAGGAACTGATGACCGATAAGCGCCTCGATTCCGTTGATGATCGGCGTCAGTTGCAACGAGACGACCACCCCGATGACGACGCCTATCAGGCTACCAAACAGACCCGCCAGCAGGCCGTACCAGACAAAAATGGCACGGATCAACCCATCTTTTGCCCCAAGGGTTCTTAATACCGCAATATCGCCGCTTTTGTCTTTTACCGCCATCACTAACGTGGAAACGATATTAAAGCAGGCCACACCAATCACCAGCACCATCGCCAGATACATAATGGCGCGAATCATCTGGATATCGCGATACATATAGCCATAAGTACCGATCCAGCTCTTAATATAAACATAGTTATTGGTCACTTCGCCCGCGTCCCGCACCAGCTTATTGGCGTTAAACACGTCGTTAACCTTCAGCGCAATCCCGGAAACGCTGGTTCCCATATCCAGATATTGCTGCGCATCTTCCATTGGGATCATGGCAAAGCTGTGATCGAGTTGGCCGCTCAGTTGCAGGATCCCAGTAACGTGTAAACGCACGCGTTTAGGCTGCTGTAATTTATGATCCGCGCTGGCGTTAGGGATCATAATCGACACCCAGTCGCCCTGCTTCACTTTCAGCGCATCGGCAATACCCTTACCAATGATGATTTGTTGTTCACCGGCTTTAAAATTATCCCAGGCGTGGTTTTGCACGAAGGATGGCAGTGCGCTTAAACGCTGTTCCTGTTTTGGGTCAACGCCCTTCACCTGCACCGCGCGTAAGTTCGCCCCGCTCTCTACCAGTCCGGTAAAGTTGATATAAGGCGCCGCGGCGACAATACCCGGCACTTTTTGTACTTTGTCGAGCGCTTCCTGCCAGTTATTCCACGGCTGATTTACGGCTTCAATCTCTCCGTGTGGGACTACGGCCAGAATACGGTTGTTCAGCTCACGCTCAAATCCGTTCATGGCACTTAAACCAACGATCAACACCGCCACACCCAACGCGATGCCAACGGTGGAAATCACAGATATCAGCGAAACCATACCGCCGCGCCGCCGACCACGGCTAAAGCGCAGACCAATCAATAACGATAAAGGCGAAGCCATTACTCAGCTCCCATCAGGCTCAGTTCAGCCGTCAGGCGACCATCGCGCATTTCAAGCTGGCGGCTCATCCGCTTCGCCAGTTGCAGATCGTGCGTCACCACCAGAAATGCCGTGCCCTGAGAGCGGTTCAGCTCGCCCAGAAGCTCGAAAATGCTATCCGCGTTACGCGCATCCAGGTTACCCGTTGGCTCATCCGCCAGGACCAGACGCGGGTTATTCACCAGCGCACGAGCGATGGCCACACGCTGGCGTTCGCCGCCAGACAGTTCAGACGGGCGATGACTGGCACGATGATCCAGTCCTACGGCTTTCAGCATATCCCGTGCGCGCTCGGTTATTTCAGCCGGTTTTTTCTTGCCGATCAGCAGCGGCATCGCTACGTTTTCCAGCGCGGTAAAGTCCGGCAGTAAATGGTGGAACTGGTAAATAAAGCCCAGCTTCTGATTGCGCAGTTCCGCTTTCGCCGCCGACGAGAGCTTGCTCATCGGCTGACCGCTAAAAATCACGTCGCCGGAAGTCGGCGTATCCAATCCGCCCAGCAGATGCAGCAGCGTACTCTTTCCGGAGCCAGAGCTGCCGACAATCGCCATCATCTCACCTTCGCCGACGCTAAAACTGACATCGTGCAGGACATCGGTCTGCACAGTGCCTTCCTGATAGCGTTTGCACAGGTTGTCGCATTGCAACAGGATCTTATTCATAACGTAAAGCCTCAGCGGGTTGAGTGGCGGCAGCGCGCCAGGAAGGATAAAGCGTAGACAGCAGCGCGATGGCCATCGCCACCAGCGCAATGACGATAACCTGCAGCGGCTCGATAGCGACCGGCAGCGCCGCGCCATCCAGCAGCACACCAATAATTGGTATTAAATTGTTCAGTTGACTGGCGAGCAATGCGCCCAGCACCGCGCCAAGCAGCGCGCCGATAATCCCGGCACTGGCCCCCTGAACCATAAACACCATCATTATCTGACGCGGCGTTAGCCCCTGCGTTTGTAGAATCGCCACTTCCCCTTGCTTCTCCATTACCATCAGACCCAGCGAGGTAATAATATTAAAAGCCGCCACAGCCACGATCAGGCTAAGCAGTAGCCCCATCATGTTCTTCTCCATGCGCACGGCCTGGAACAGTTCCCCTTTGCGCTCGCGCCAGTCCTGCCATTTGGTGCCCTGCGGCAGCGTTTGCTGGCTCAGCGTATCAACTTTTAACGGTTCGTTCAGCCACAGACGCCAGCCGGTAATATTGCCCACCGGATAGCGCATCAGGCGGGAAGCATCCTGAATGTTGGCCAGCATCTGGTAGCCGTCTACTTCGCTGTTGGCGGCGAAGGTGCCAATCACCGTAAACAGACGCTGGCTCGGCAAACGTCCCATCGGCGTAAACTGGCTGGCCGAAGGCACCATCACGCGAATTTGATCGCCACGGTTCACGCCCAACTGCCCGGCAAGCTGCTCGCCGAGGATGACATTATACTTACCCGGCTGCAGATCTGTTTGCTTCACATTGACCAGATACGGCGTTAACGGATCTTTTTGCGCCGGATCGATACCGAGCATCACGCCGACCGCCACGCTACGCGCGCTTTGCAGCACCACATCTCCCGTAGTTATGGGTGCAACTCGGTTGACGCCGTTCAACACCACCGCTTTTTCCGGCAGTTGTTGCGGGTTGAGGGAACCCTGTTCAGACGAGAGAACGGCCTGAGGCATCAGGCCAAGAATATTGTTTTGCAGCTCGCGCTCAAAACCGTTCATCACCGACAACACCGTGACCAGCGCCATCACCCCGAGGGTAATGCCAATGGTGGAGAGCCAGGAAACGAAGCGACCGAAGCGATCTGCTGCACGCCCACGCATATAACGCAGGCCGATGAATAGAGCGACAGGTTGGTACATGAAATCCGTCTGGTTGCTGTTAGCAAAGTCACGAGTATATAAGCGAAAGCGGAATGGGTAAATGACTGAACCGTAAGTGTTCGTCAGCACTATTCCTAAAAGTATAAATAAATCAATTCGCTAAAGTTGTCCGTCTTCCCTTCCATCCTGGTCCCTGCTCTTTATCTTAAAAAATCAAAATGCAGACAGTTACGCATTACAGCGCACAGCGGATTGCGCAGGATGGCAGGCTATAATCAACAATATGGATACGCCGTCTCGATGAATAAAAAAGAACCATGGATTAATAAAATCAAAGGGTTATGTATCTGCCTGGTGGTGATTTACCACTCGGTAATCACATTTTACCCGCACCTCACTACTTTTCAGCATCCGCTTTCAGAGCTGCTGAGCAAATGCTGGATTTACCTCAATTTGTACCTGGCGCCGTTTCGCATGCCGGTCTTTTTCTTTATTTCGGGATATCTGATCCGTCGCTACATTGATAGCGTCCCGTGGACCACCTGCGTGGAAAAACGGATCTGGAGTATTGCCTGGGTGCTGATACTCTGGGGTGTGGTGCAATGGCTGGCGTTAGTGACGCTCAATAACTGGCTGGCCCCACAGCGCGATCTGAGCCATGCTGCCAACGCCGCTTATGCTGGTTCGATCGCAGGTTTTACCCACGGGATGCTGACCGCCAGTACCAGCTTGTGGTATCTGTACGCGCTGATTGTCTATTTTGTTCTGTGTAAAATTTTCAGCCGCTGGGCGGTGCCGCTGTTGGCGTTATTTGTGGCGCTGAGCGTGGCGATCAACTTTGTCCCGACGCCGTGGTGGGGAATGAACAGCGTGATTCGCAATCTGCCCTGGTACAGCCTCGGTGCATGGTTTGGCGCAACGCTGATGGTATGGATTAAGGAGGTGCCCCTGCGCCGCCATGCGCTCATTGTTCTGGTTAGCGCAATCGCCGCCATCGTCGCGTGGCTGGCAAATGTCTCACTATTACTTTCTCTTCTTTCCATTGTGCTGATCATGAAGCTGTTTTATCAATTTGAGCTGCGCTTTGGTATGCGTGAGTCCGGCCCGTTAAGCGTGATTGGTGCCAATACCATCGCCATCTACACCACCCACCGAATTCTGGTTGAGCTATTCAGCTTAACGCTAATCCCCAACATTAATCATGCAGCCTGGCCTGCATATGCAGAGCTGGCCCTGCTGTTGGTGTATCCATTCGCCTGCCTGCTGCTGTGCACCTTGTTTGGCCTGTTGGTGCGTAAAATTTCACAAAAAACAGTGGCCGACCTGCTCTTTTCCCCGCCTTCTTTATCGGTCGTTTCGCGCTAACCCCAACGCGCTTTTTGCCCCCATCAGGGGGCGAATCAATTTGCTTATGAGAAACGATCACGGATAATAAAGAACATTGCTTATCAGATGTATATCTAAACGAGAACCTGACAACCGAATGCCTGAACAACATCGTTACACGCTCCCAGCGAAAGCTGGCGATCAGCGCCAGTTGGGTGAGCTTACCGGTGCCGCCTGCGCAACGCTGGTCGCCGAAATCGCCGAACATCACGCCGGTCCAGTGGTACTGATCGCGCCGGACATGCAAAATGCTTTGCGCCTGCATGATGAAATTCGTCAGTTTACCGACCAGATGGTGATGAACCTGGCCGACTGGGAAACGCTGCCCTATGACAGTTTTTCTCCCCATCAGGAGATTATCTCTTCGCGTCTCTCTACGCTGTATCAACTGCCTGCCATGCAGCGAGGCGTACTGATCGTTCCGGTAAATACCCTGATGCAGCGTGTCTGTCCGCACAGCTATCTGCACGGGCATGCGCTGGTCATGAAAAAAGGTCAGCGGCTTTCGCGCGACGCCCTGCGCGAACAGTTGGATAGCGCTGGCTATCGCCATGTTGATCAGGTCATGGAACACGGCGAATACGCCACGCGCGGCGCGTTGTTGGATCTGTTCCCGATGGGCAGCGAGTTGCCTTATCGTCTGGATTTCTTTGATGACGAAATCGACAGCCTGCGTCTGTTTGATACCGACACCCAGCGCACGCTGGAAGAAGTCGATGCCATTAATTTGCTCCCCGCGCACGAATTCCCGACTGACAAAACGGCCATCGAGCTATTCCGTAGTCAGTGGCGCGATACCTTTGAGGTTAAACGCGACGCCGAACATATTTACCAGCAGGTCAGCAAAGGCACGTTACCTGCGGGTATTGAATACTGGCAACCGCTGTTTTTCAGCGAGCCGCTGCCGCCGCTGTTCAGCTACTTCCCCGCCAATACGTTATTGGTCAATACCGGTGATATCGAGACCAGCGCAGAACGCTTCCAGGCCGATACCCTGTCACGCTTTGAAAATCGCGGTGTTGATCCGATGCGCCCTCTTCTGCCGCCGGAATCGCTGTGGCTGCGGGTTGATGAGCTGTTTTCTGAACTTAAACGCTGGCCGCGCGTTCAACTGAAAACCGAGAGTCTGGCGAACAAAGCTGCGAATACCAACCTCGGGTTCCAGAAGCTGCCGGACATCGCCGTGCAGGCACAGCAAAAATCACCGTTAGATGCGTTACGTAAATTCCTTGAGGGCTTTACCGGCCCGGTGATTTTTTCGGTCGAAAGTGAAGGCCGACGTGAAGCGCTTGGCGAGCTGCTCGCTCGTATCAAAGTGGCACCGAAGCGGATATTGCGACTCGATGAAGCCGTTGATAACGGTCGTTATCTGATGATTGGCGCAGCTGAGCACGGCTTCATCGATAGCAAACGCAATCTGGCACTGATTTGTGAAAGCGATCTGCTTGGGGAACGCGTGGCGCGTCGCCGCCAGGATTCGCGTCGCACCATCAACCCGGATACCTTAATTCGTAACCTTGCAGAGCTGCATCCCGGTCAGCCGGTAGTGCATCTGGAACACGGCGTGGGTCGCTATGCCGGGATGACCACGCTGGAAGCGGGCGGTATCACCGGTGAATATCTGATGCTCACCTATGCCAACGACGCCAAACTGTACGTGCCGGTGTCGTCACTGCATCTGATCAGCCGCTATGCGGGCGGTGCAGAAGAGAATGCGCCGCTGCATAAACTGGGCGGCGATGCCTGGTCACGCGCCCGGCAGAAAGCCGCTGAGAAGGTGCGCGATGTCGCGGCAGAGCTGCTGGATATTTATGCCCAGCGCGCGGCGAAAGAAGGCTTTGCCTTTAAGCATGACCGTGAACAGTATCAGCTGTTTTGCGACAGCTTCCCGTTTGAAACCACGCCTGACCAGGCGCAGGCGATCAACGCTGTACTCAGCGATATGTGTCAACCGCTGGCCATGGACCGTCTGGTGTGCGGCGACGTCGGTTTTGGTAAAACCGAAGTCGCGATGCGCGCCGCCTTCCTTGCCGTAGAGAACCACAAACAGGTTGCCGTGCTGGTTCCGACTACCCTGCTCGCACAGCAGCACTTCGACAACTTCCGCGATCGTTTTGCCAACTGGCCGGTACGCATTGAGATGTTGTCCCGTTTCCGTAGCGCCAAAGAGCAAGCGCATATTCTGGAGCAGGTTGCCGAGGGGAAAATTGATATTCTCATCGGTACGCACAAACTGCTGCAAGCGGATGTGAAGCTAAAAGATCTGGGTCTGCTAATTGTCGATGAAGAGCACCGTTTCGGCGTTCGCCACAAAGAACGCATCAAGGCGATGCGCGCGGATGTCGATATTCTGACCCTGACGGCAACGCCTATTCCGCGTACGCTCAATATGGCGATGAGCGGCATGCGCGATCTGTCGATCATCGCCACGCCGCCCGCTCGTCGTCTGGCGGTCAAAACCTTCGTGCGCGAATACGACAGCCTGGTGGTACGCGAGGCGATCCTGCGTGAAGTTCTGCGCGGGGGACAAGTTTATTATCTGTTTAACGACGTCGAGAATATCCAGAAAACCGCTGACAGATTAGCAGAACTGGTGCCGGAAGCGCGTATTGGTATCGGCCACGGGCAAATGCGCGAGCGCGAGCTGGAACGCGTGATGAACGATTTCCACCATCAGCGTTTTAACGTGCTGGTGTGTACCACCATTATCGAAACCGGGATCGACATTCCGACCGCCAACACCATTATCATCGAACGCGCCGATCACTTTGGTTTAGCGCAATTGCACCAGCTACGCGGTCGTGTGGGACGCTCACACCATCAGGCGTACGCCTGGCTGCTGACGCCGCATCCAAAAGCAATGACCACCGACGCGCAAAAGCGTCTGGAAGCCATCGCCTCGCTGGAAGATTTAGGTGCAGGATTTGCGCTGGCGACCCACGACCTTGAAATTCGCGGCGCCGGGGAACTGCTGGGTGAAGATCAAAGTGGTTCCATGGAAAGCATCGGCTTCTCGCTGTATATGGAGTTGCTGGAAAATGCGGTCGATGCGCTCAAAGAAGGGCGTGAGCCGTCACTGGAAGATCTCACCAGCCAGCAAACCGAAGTTGAACTGCGTATGCCGTCTCTGCTGCCGGATGACTATATACCGGATGTTAACACCCGACTATCGTTCTACAAGCGCATTGCCAGCGCGAAAGGCGAAAACGAACTGGAAGAGATTAAGGTCGAGCTGATAGATCGTTTTGGCCTGCTGCCCGACCCGGCTCGTACGTTGCTGGATATCGCTCGTTTACGCCAGCAGGCGCAGAAACTGGGGATCAGAAAGCTCGAAGGTCATGACAAAGGCGGTACCATTGAATTTGCCGAGAAAAACCACGTTAACCCGGTCTGGCTGATTGGTTTACTGCAAAAACAACCGCAACACTTCCGTCTGGACGGCCCAACCCGACTGAAATTTATGCAGGATCTGGGCGAGCGTAAAACGCGGATCGACTGGGTCCGCCAGTTTATGCGTCAGCTTGAAGAAAACGCCGTAGCATAGTGAACAGGCCGGGTGAGCACACCACTCACCCGGCCTGATGAATTTACAAACTCTTTGCACTTCCCTGCACTTCCAGACACAGCAAACCGCCATAATTCTCGTTTACTTTTACATAATAAAAACCACGTAAAAACAATGGATTTATGGTGATGTTAAACAATAAACGACTCTCTCGCTGGCTCGCGTTTTTTACGCTGGCAGCGACCTTCGCGTTAGCACTTCCGGCTCAGGCAAACACCTGGCCGCTGCCACCGCCGGGAAGCCGTCTGGTGGGCCAGAATACCGTTCACGTTGTTGAAGACAATGGCGGTTCTCTGGAGGCGATTGCGAAAAAATATAATGTCGGCTTTTTAGCGCTGCTGCAGGCCAACCCCGGCGTTGATCCTTACGTACCACGTCCGGGCAGCGTGCTGACTATTCCATTACAAACTCTGCTACCTGACGCCCCGCGCGAAGGTATTGTTATCAACCTCGCCGAACTGCGTCTTTATTATTACCAGCCGGGGACCAATTCGGTGACCGTTTATCCTATTGGTATTGGCCAGTTAGGTGGTGACACGCTGACGCCTACGATGGTAACCACCATTTCTGATAAACGCGCCAACCCCACCTGGACGCCGACGGCAAATATCCGCGCGCGATACAAAGCAAACGGAATTGACCTGCCTGCCGTTGTACCTGCCGGTCCGGATAACCCGATGGGCCATCATGCAATTCGCTTAGCGGCATACGGCGGCGTTTATCTGCTGCACGGCACCAATGCTGACTTTGGCATTGGCATGCGCGTCAGTTCCGGCTGTATTCGTCTGCGCGACGGTGATATCGAAACCCTGTTCCGTCAGGTAACGCCCGGAACTAAGGTCAATATTATCAATACGCCGATCAAAGCATCCGTTGAGCCTAACGGCGTGCGGCTGGTAGAAGTGCATCAGCCGCTGTCCGAAAAAATCAATGACGATCCGCAACTGTTGCCAATCGTGCTGAACGCGTCCATGCAGACATTTAAAAATGCGGCGCAAACAGATACCGCCGTCATGGATCATGCGATGGAGATTCGCTCAGGCATGCCGGTCGATGTGACCCGTCATCACGACGTTGCTCAACAGCCGATGTAAACTCCGCACATAAAAAACCCCCGCTGGATTTTATTCCGCGGGGGTTTTTTATTTAACTCGCAGTGGCATTGCGATGGGTTAAATCTTATTTGTAGATAACAGCAGTCCCATGAAGGGTGTTAGGGCCGGTAACGGAAGTAATACGGAAAGACTTCGCACCCATCTCATCGGCTTTCTGCGCCAGTTGGTCTTCCAGTGAACCTAAGTTAGTCCCCGCATTCGCAGAAATAGTACCGACTTTCTCTTGACCCGCAGGTGTGGACTGAACTTCAACAGCGGCGAAGCTTGCAAATGACAGTGAGCTAAGAACAGCAGCAACAAACAGGGTTTTTACGTTTTTCATGATAGTGACCTTTAGCAGATGAATGGGTGTCGAAAAGATTAACTTAACGATCGATAGGTAAATCATAGATGTGATCCAGGTCACACGTCAATACTTTTTTATAATGATCGTTATATAAAATATAAAGGTCTTATTTTTCATACCAATAGCTATATTTTATTTTTATCGTGAATCCGCTGGAGTGTGCAGTCGAATATTTTTATAATGGTTGTTCAATAAACCCAACAAAGGTACATCGGCGCCATGACAACTGAAACGACAGGTTGTGCAAAAAAAAGCCGTGGCCGACCAAAAGTGTTCGACAGGGAAGCCGCGCTTGATAAGGCCATGACACTCTTCTGGCAGCACGGATATGAAGCGACCTCGCTCGCCGATCTCGTAGAAGCTACCGGCGCAAAAGCGCCCACGCTGTATGCGGAGTTCACCAATAAAGAAGGGTTGTTCCGTGCCGTACTGGACCGCTACATCACCCGCTTTGCGGCGAAACACGAAGCCCAGCTGTTTTGTGAAGAAAAAAGCCTTGAGTCCGCACTGGAAGACTATTTCACCGCCATAGCGACCTGCTTTACCAGCAAGGACACCCCGGCGGGATGTTTCATGATTAACACTTCTGCGACGCTGGCAGCCTCTTCCCGTGATATTGCGCACACGGTGAAATCCCGCCATGCAATGCAGGAACAGACGCTTACTCAGTTTCTTCATCAACGTCAGCAACGTGGTGAAATCCCCGCCTACTGTGACGTGCAAAAACTGGCTGAATACCTGAACTGTATTTTACAAGGTATGTCGATCAGCGCCCGTGAAGGTGCAACGTTTGAAAAACTGATGCAGATCGCACGTACCACCCTGCGGCTGTGGCCCGAACTCGTCAAAGCTTAACCCTTTCCCGCAATTCCCCCGCTGTACTAACACCCCCGGGAGCTGATAAAGCCCCCGGTTAGATTCCCGTTCCATTGTCCCTACATTTCTCATTGTTTTCATCGTGTTATCCGATCATTTTTTGTAAAGGGTATTGATAACGACAATTGTTATCAGCAATATTCGCATTTGTTTTAATACCTGTTTCACAATGTAACCATCGGTTTCTCTACCGCCATAACAAAAACAGATCGACTCTTTTTAAAAGGAATACAAATGAATAAGCGTCTCTGGGTGCTCAATCCTCTCCTGTTGTCTTTAACCCTCCCGGCCATTGCGGCTGAGGAAGAGAACCTTATCGTCAGCGCCAACCGTAGCCAACGCACCGTGGCAGAAATGGCGCAAACGACCTGGGTTATTGAAGGAAGCGAGATTGAACAACAGGTTCAGGGGGGGAAAGAGTTCAAGGATGTTCTTGCTCAGTTAATCCCAGGAATCGATGTCAGTAGCCAGGGGCGTACAAACTACGGCATGAACATGCGTGGTCGCGCCATTGTCGTGCTCATTGACGGTGTCCGTCTGAACTCCTCGCGAACCGACAGCCGTCAGCTTGACTCCATTGACCCGTTTAACATTGCGCACATTGAAGTCATTTCAGGCGCAACCTCACTTTATGGCGGTGGCAGTACCGGCGGATTAATCAACATCGTCACCAAAAAAGGCCAGCCGGAGCGTGAAGTAGAACTCGAACTGGGGAGCAAAAGCGGCTTCAACAACAGTAATGATCATGATGAACGCGTTGCCGCGGCGGTGAGTGGAGGAACAGATCGCGCTTCCGGGCGTATGTCCGTCGCGTATCAACGATTTGGCGGCTGGTATGACGGTAATCACGATGCCCTGCTGCTGGATAACACCCAAACCGGGCTACAGCACTCCGATCGTCTGGACGTGATGGGCACCGGGACGATTGAACTTGACGACAACCGTCAGTTGCAACTGGTTACACAGTATTACAAGAGCCAGGGGGATGATGATTACGGGCTGGATCTCGGCGAGAACATGTCCGCCGTGACCGGAAGCGGTAAAGCTTATACCAGCAGCGGACTGAATTCCGATCGTATTCCCGGCACCGAACGTCATCTGATCAGCCTGCAATATTCAGATGCGGATTTTTTCGGCCAGAACCTGGTCAGCCAAATCTATTACCGCGACGAATCGCTGAAATTCTATCCTTTCCCGACGCTCAGCAAAGGTAAGGTCACCAGTTTCTCCGCATCACAGCAGGACACAGACCAGTTTGGCGCCAAAATTACCCTCAACAGCCAGTTGATGGATAACTGGGAGCTGACGTGGGGTATCGATGCCGATCACGAGACCTTCGATTCCAATCAGAAATTCTTCGATCTGGCCTGGTCCCTGCCCTCTGGCGGCATGGATAACCGCACCGCTTATACCACCGGGCGTTACCCCGGTTACAGCATCACCAACTTCGCGCCTTTCCTGCAAAACAGCTATGACATTAACGACATCTTTACCCTCAGCGGCGGCGTGCGCTATCAATGGACCGAAAACAGGGTTGATGATTTCGTTGGCTATGCTCAACAGCAGGGAATAGCGACCGGGCTTGCGAACTCTGCCGATACCATTCCGGGCGGCAAAACCGATTACGATAATTTCCTGTTCAACGCCGGTATCCTCGCCCATCTGACTGACCGTCAGCAAACGTGGTTTAATTTCTCTCAGGGCGTGGAGCTTCCGGATCCAGGGAAATATTACGGTAACGGCACCTATTCGCTGGTTGGCGATCATTACCAGCTCCAGCGCAGCGTCAACGTGGCGGATTCACGTCTGGAAGGGATTAAAGTTAACTCGTACGAACTGGGATGGCGCTACACCGGCGATAGTCTGCGCACGCAACTGGCCGCTTACTACTCGACTTCGGATAAATCGATCGTTATCAACCGCAGCGATATGACCATTAACGTTCAACCCGACGATCGCCGCATTTATGGCATTGAAGGCGCGGTGGATTATTTCATTGCGGATACGGACTGGAGCCTGGGCGGCAACTTCAATGTCATTAAATCGGAAGTGAAACAGAACGGTAAATGGCAAAAATGGGATGTGACTCTGGCCTCACCGTCGAAAGCAACCGCATGGGTCGGCTGGGCACCAGAACCGTGGACCTTGCGCGTACAGAGCCAGCAAACATTTGATCTGACCGACGCCAGCGGCAATAAGCTGGATGGCTATAACACCATGGACTTTATCGGCAGCTATCAGCTCCCGTTGGGTAAGCTGACCTTTAGCGTGGAAAACCTGCTGAATGAAGAGTACACCACGCTGTGGGGACAACGTGCGCCACTGCTGTACAGCCCAACCTACGGCAGTCCGTCACTGTATGAGTACAAGGGCCGGGGCCGCACCTTTGGTCTGAACTATGCCTTAACCTTCTGATAAAAAAAGCCCCCCAGCCTGAGCGAATGGGGGGCTAATGTTCAGGATAATGCTATTTTACGCTTTGTTATTCAGTACCAACTGTCCGTTGTTATCCAACGGAATTTGCGCGCCGGGGTCCTTATCCATACGGATTTTCCCCTGCTGATCGCCAATTTTGTACGTCACGTCGTAGCCCAGCATCTTTTCAGATTTGTCATACACCGTTTTACAACGCTGCTGCGTGGTGGTGTAAGTATCGTTTTCCTGCATCGAACCCTGAATCTGATTACCTGCATAGCCGCCGCCTAAAGCCCCGGCCACGGTGGCAATATCTTTACCACGTCCGCCGCCAAACTGGTGGCCAATAACGCCACCCGCAACCGCACCCAATACGGAACCCGCAATACGGTTTTCATCTTGTACCGGCTTACGGTGCGTGACAGTTACGTTCCGGCACTCCTGACGCGGTGTTTTTACCGACTCTTTAATCGGTGTTGCAGAGACAACTTGCGCATACTGTGGGCCACGCTCGAAAACGTTCAGACTGGCCACTGCTGCAACACCCAGCGCAGCAGCTACGCCAATCCCTATACCCGCCAACATTGATTTATTCACGGGACTTCCTCCTTTTTTGCTATTAGCAACAACTTTGCAACAGAAGGTAAGGAATGCCAATCAGATTACGGATGAAAATAGCAGGATGAGGCACGAACGCAGGATGATTCGGAGAACTCTGAAGGAAGGCGCCGGATGCGTAAAATCATCCGGCGCCACAAGTCGATATTAATGCAGTTTCAGACGCGGGCGAATCACCCGGTTGATACTGCCGACCAGCATCATCAGGCCGGTTTTGAAGTAGCCGTGCAAAGCAATCTGGTGCATGCGGTACAGTGAGATGTATACAAAGCGCGCAATACGCCCTTCCACCATCATCGAACCACGAGTCAGGTTGCCCATCAGGCTACCCACGGTAGAAAAGTTAGAGAGCGAGACCAGAGAGCCGTGATCTTTGTACTGATACGCTTTCAGTGGCTTGCCGTTCATCTGTGCCAGAATATTGTTCATCGCACAGGTCGCCATCTGGTGTGCTGCCTGAGCGCGCGGAGGCACAAAACCCCCTTCCGGGCGAGCGCAGGAAGCGCAGTCACCAATCGCGTACACGTCAGGATCGCGCGTGCTCTGCAGAGTTGGCTCAACCACCAGTTGGTTAATACGGTTCGTTTCCAGACCGCCAATGTCTTTCATAAAGTCTGGCGCTTTGATACCCGCCGCCCACACCATCAGGTCGGCTTTAATGTATTCGCCATCTTTGGTGTGCAGTCCGCCTTCGTCAGCGCTGGTAACCATCGTCTGGGTCAGTACGCGTACGCCCAGTTTGGTTAACTCATTATGCGCAGCACCGGAAATACGCGGCGGCAACGCAGGCAGAATGCGCTCGCCAGCTTCCACCAGCGTAACGTTCAGCGCATCGTTGGTCAGCCCTTTGTAACCATAGCTGTGCAGCTGTTTTACCGCATTGTGCAGCTCAGCGGAGAGCTCAACCCCCGTCGCACCACCGCCCACAATGGCGATATTCACTTTTCCGTTAGCGCCCAGATTCGCGGAATACTTCAGGAACAGATTCAGCATCTCCTGGTGGAAACGACGCGCCTGATGCGGGTTATCGAGGAAAATGCAGTTTTCTTTCACGCCAGGAGTGTTGAAATCGTTGGAGGTACTGCCCAACGCCATCACCAGCGTGTCATACGGCACTTTACGCTCAGGAACCAGCAGATCCCCCTTCTCATCGCGCAGCTCAGCGAGAGTAATGGTCTTCGCTTCACGATCGATATCTATCACCGAACCTAACTGAAACTGGAAGCCATGGTTACGGGCATGTGCCAGATAGCTCAGCGCATCCACGCCTTCATCCAGTGAACCCGTCGCCACTTCATGCAGTAACGGTTTCCACAAATGACTGTGGTTTCTGTCTACCAGTGTGATTTTGGCCTTTTTCTTACGCCCGAGTTTTTTACCCAACTGCGTCGCCATTTCCAGTCCGCCAGCACCGCCGCCGACAATCACGATCCTTTTCAATGGTGTAGTCAACGTGACCCCCTCAAATTTATTAACCAATTGTTAATTAAAAGTTATTAATATAGCTCTTAATTAACAACAAGTTACAGTAATGAAAATGTTCTTCGAGAGTGAGAATAACACGAACGGTGCATTGGTCATACCAAAATTGATGTGTATCAAGTTTTGATGCTGAAAAGATAGACAACCGGAACTTTAAGAACAAAAAAACCAGCCCGATGGCTGGTTTTTTACGCACTCAATAAGGATTAACCTAACGTCTTGAACGCTTTGATGCGCTGCAAATGCGGAGAGATATTCTTAAACTTATGCGTCTGCTCTTCGTCCCAGACTATCTCGTAAAAGTGATGCAGCTCTTCCGACGAACGCTGGCTATTGAGCGCTTCATCATGACGCGACAGGATAACCAGACAGCGATCGCGATTCTTTTCGCGGAAATTGGTCACGCATTTTGTTGCGATGTCTGCATACTCCTCAGGTCTGTCAATTTTGCCTTCCATGTTCTCATACGGGAACAGGTTAGGATTAAACACTACCTGACGAATATCACACAGAAAACCAATCCGTTCAGCCCAATATCCCCCGAGCCCCACACCACAAATCAGCGGACGGTCATCCACATTCAGCTGTAGCATTTTGTCCACTTCTTTTAGCAGATGCTGCATATCATGTTTGGGATGCCGCGTACTGTAGCTAATCAGCCTGACATCCGGGTCGATGAATTGCAGCTGCAACACCTTCTCATGGTTGCCCGGGCTGTTAGAGTCAAAACCGTGTAAATAGATAATCATCGCATCCTCGCCAAACTTGCGTTAATGACCTGCTTTCTCTTCCTGCCAGCGCTCATGAAGCTGGTTTAGCTGAGCGCTTACCGTCTTCCAGCGTGCCGAATCCATCAGTTCCTGACGTGAAAATGAACCTTTATGATACAAACGTGTAACACGTTCTGCATTGATCGGCGACAGATTATCTAACACACTGACCGCTCCCTTACGATTATTGCAGACCAGGATCATATCGCAACCTGCATCCAGCGATGCCTGTCCACGCTGGGCATAGCTTCCCATAATCGCCGCCCCTTCCATCGACAAATCGTCGGAGAAAATGACACCATCGAAGCCAAGCTCCTGGCGCAGCACCGTTTTCAGCCAGTGAGATGAGCCACTCGCCGGACGCGGATCTACATCACTGTAGATAACGTGCGCAGGCATAATGGCATCCAGTTTGTTCTCAGTAATCAACGTCTGGAACACGGACATATCTTTCGCACGAATCTCGGCTTCTGAGCGAGGATCGGTTGGGGTTTCTTTGTGTGAATCCGCCGTCACGGCCCCATGACCAGGGAAATGTTTACCGGTCGTTTTCATGCCTGCGGCATGCATACCGTCAATGAAGCGGGTCGCCATCGCCAATGCTTTTAGCGGATCGGCGTGGTAAGAACGCTCGCCGATTGCGGCGCTGATATGGCCCACATCCAGTACCGGTGCAAAGCTGATATCAATGTCCATCGCGATCATTTCGCTGGCCATCAACCATCCGGCGTCCTGAGCCAGTTTGCCGCCCTCTTCCAGACCGTGCAGCGCGGCAAACGATTGAGCCGCAGGCAGGCGAGTAAAGCCTTCTCGAAAGCGCTGTACGCGTCCACCTTCCTGATCTACCGCCACCACCAGATGGTTACGTGACGCAGTCCGGATTTGTCGCACTAATTCACGCAGCTGTTCCGGGTCATGATAATTTCGGGTAAAGAGGATCAACCCACCTACCAGCGGATGCGCCAGAATCTCACGCTCTTCTGCGTCCAGCTCATACCCTTCGACATCCAACATTACTGGGCCCACACTGCTCTCCTTATCCTTTCATTGTTAGCTGCCGCCAGGTTTCATCGGCCAGCCTGATAAATTGTCTATCGCCGGTTTGCCGCCAGCGATACTCAAACCACCCCGCCTTCAGCATCATTATCCAGGGTTGCCATTGTCTGACTTGTCGCCACAAAACGTCTGGCTCAATGTGCGCTCGTTGAGCGTAGGTGCTAACCAGCTGTTGGTGCTGGGATTCATCGCTGACCCATACCGCCGCCAGCTCCAGGGCAATATCACCGTCTCCGGCGTATTCCCAGTCAATCAGCCGCAGCCCTGAGGCTGTGCGTACGATGTTGTCACCGTGAACATCCATATGCAGCGGCCCCAGACGCAAAGGTCGAGGCTCACCTCGTTTCCTTAGCCGCTTCAGCGCGCGCAGCCAGCATGGTGTACGACGCGCCGGATCGCCACACTGCCAGTACTGTTCAAGTAGCGGCAGCAAGCTGATTCGCCAGCCCAATCTGGGTTGCTGGTGCAGATGATACAGTAAGCCTGCGAGTTCGTCGGCGTCCGGTAATCTGGATTCTACCTTACCGTGAAAAAACTCGACGGCCATCCACCCACGCGTATAAAAATGAGGACGTGGTGCAAGGTTTTCTGGCAGGTGTTTTAACGCATGATATTGGCGTAAGAAATGCGATTCCGGCGCATCAGGGTCGTGATGACAACGCAGTACCAGCCGGTGAGAATGATGCTCAATGATGCAGCTCCCGCCGCTCAGGCCAGTTTGGCTGGCTGCGACGGGATGATACTGCGGGAAATAGCGCGACAACACTTCGCCGCGCGTGAGTCTGTTATTGTTGCTGAACGGCACCTTTACCTGACCAGATTATCTCGCCAGTTTGTACCAGCATTAATTGCATTTGCAGCGCAGGCGAATTGACGTTGCCGGATGCACTGGAATAAAGCACATACTGCGCGCCAACGTTACGGGCGATACCAATCGCTTTACTGCGCGTTCCCAGGCTATCGTTCGGCGACAGACCTAACTGCTGCTTGGCGACTGCCAGTTGCTGAGCGGAAACCAGAGTAAACTTACCGTTATTCGCCAGAGCATTACGTAAGGTTTCGGTGGCTTCACCCGCGTTTAACGAGCCGTTGGTGCGGTTATTCACGCTATCAACCAGCAGAACGCCGCCCGCTTTTACGCCGTCAGCCTGCAGCATTTTTCCGACCATCGGCTGCATAGCCCCGTTCCAGTCATAATGACGTTGACGTGGCGTCGGCTGCGCCGTTTGGTCCTCGTGCTCAATCGGACCCGGCTGCTGCGGTATGGTTGGCACCGTTGGCACTACCGGCACCGGCTGTTGCGGTTGCACAGGCTGTTCCGGCACCGGCTTGACTTCCTCTACCGGTGCGGGCTCTCGTTGCACCACACAGCCAGAGAGAAACATCGCCAGCGCGGCAACCAGTGCGTAGCGATTCATTTTGATCATCAAGATTCACCCCTTACAAATAAAGATAAAGTCTAACCTTGTGCGCCCCCAGAAAATTGGCGCTGCCGTACAGCGTCACCGACGAATGAGCCGGGATAGTCACGCTGCGCGGCGCTTCCAGAGGATGCATTTCCAGTCCTCTGGCGTCATACCAGTAAAACCGATAATGAACGGTGACGGGTTCTTGTCTTTCGTTATAGAGTCGCGAGGATGCCGAGGCCTGAATATCAGACGTGGTTAACGTGGGCTGTTCTGCTGTTATACCTGCCGCCAGAATCGTTGACTCCATCACCAGCGACTGTTCATCACTTACCGGAATTTCTGGGTGTGTTCGACAACCCGCCAGTAGCAGCAAGCCCAGTGAAAGTGCAATGCATCCTCTGATCATGCCTACAGACCTTTATGCGCGAGCATTGGGCCAAGCGCACGGCCACCCAGCAGATGCATATGAATGTGATACACCTCCTGACCCCCGTGGCGGTTGGTGTTCATGATTAAGCGGTACCCATCTGCAGCAATGCCTTCCTGCTCAGCAATTTTCGCTGCAACGGTGATCATGCGGCCCAATGCCTGTTCATGTTCAGCCGTCACATCGTTGACGGTTGGGATCAGGATGTTAGGAATGATCAGAATATGCGTAGGTGCCTGAGGGGAAATATCACGAAACGCAGTGACCAGTTCATCCTGGTATACGATATCCGACGGAATTTCACGACGGATAATTTTGCTGAATATAGTTTCTTCTGCCACGACGTTTTCCTTTTTCATTAACAGCCCAAGCGTTTTGCCATGCTACGCCGGGTAACTCTGCGAGTATAGAGTATGAGCGAGTTACTCACGCTCTTTCAACTTTAACCCTCGATTTTTTAAGCGAAAACCCCAGTCAATGCTGCTCTTATAACCATTTCCCAGCGCTATTGCTCAAGCATAGTACTGAAACAATATTTCATTTATGTCGTAGCATCCGTTTACACATTAAGTGCTAATGCGTATATTTCGCATTTGTATTTACATGCGCATTTAATAATTTACAACCAAAGGGCTCATCACAACTACCGGTGATTCGAACTTAATATTAATAATTATCAAGGACTTTTCGATGTCTTTCACAACACTCAACGGGAATATTCAACGCCAACCGGGGCTTGCCCCTTCTGCGCTGGCAGCCTGCATTACGCTAGCGCTTTTACCTTCCACCAGCCTCGCAGCCCCTGCTGAAGAGACAGTGATCGTGGAGGGTTCTGCTCCAGCCGCATCCAGCGACGAACAGGATTACAGCGTTAAATCGACGACCGCGGGCACAAAAATGCAGATGACACAGCGCGATATTCCGCAATCGGTCAGCATTGTCAGCCAGCAGCGCATGGAAGATCAGCAGTTGCAAACGCTGGGCGATGTGATGGACAACACGTTGGGGATAAGCAAAAGCCAGGCGGATTCCGATCGCAGCAGCTATTACTCGCGCGGATTTCAGATTGATAACTATATGGTCGATGGGATCCCGACCTATTTTGAATCCCGCTGGAATCTCGGTGACGCCCTTTCCGACACCGCCCTTTTTGAGCGTGTCGAAGTGGTCCGTGGTGCAAACGGACTGATGACCGGGACGGGTAACCCTTCAGCCTCCATTAACATGATCCGTAAGCATGCCACCAGCCGCGAGTTCACCGGTAATGTTTCTGCAGAATATGGCAGTTGGAACAAACAACGCTATGTGACCGATCTGCAAAGCCCGCTTACGGCAGACGGCAATGTGCGCGGTCGCATCGTGGCGGGTTACCAGAATAACGACTCCTGGCTTGATCGCTACAATAGCGAAAAAATGTTCTTCTCCGGGATTGTCGATGCCGATTTGGGTGACACCACCAGCCTGTCTGCAGGTTATGAATACCAGCGCATTGATATCAACAGCCCAACCTGGGGTGGATTACCGCGCTGGAATACCGATGGCAGTAAAAACAGCTATGACCGTTCGCGCAGCACTGCGCCGGACTGGGCTTACAACGATAAAGACTTCAACAAAGTGTTTGTCACCATCAAACAACGTTTTGCCGATACCTGGCAGGCGACCATGAACGCCATCCACTCCGAGGTCAAGTTCGACAGTAAAATGATGTACGTCGATGCCTATGTTAATAAGGCCGACGGCACGCTGATTGGCCCATATGGCAACTATGGTCCGGGATATGACTATGTCGGAGGAACCGGCTGGAACAGCGGCAAACGTAAAGTGGATGCTGTCGATCTATTTGCCGACGGCGGTTACGATCTGTTTGGTCGTCAGCATAATCTGATGCTGGGCGGCAGCTACAGTAAACAGAATAACCGTTATGAAAGCTCGTGGGCGAACGTTTTCCCCAACGAAATCGGCAGCTTCTATACCTACGATGGTAACTTCCCGGAAACTAACTGGAAACCGCAGTCATTGGCTCAGGACGATACCACGCACATGAAATCGCTGTACGCCGCAACGCGTATTTCGCTGGCCGACCCACTGCATTTGATTGTCGGCGCGCGTTATACCAATTGGCGTATCGACACCCTGACCTACAGCATGGAGCAAAACCACACCACCCCGTACGCGGGCCTGGTGTATGACATTGACGATAACTGGTCTACCTACGCCAGCTATACCTCAATCTTCCAGCCGCAGAACAAGCGCGACAGTTCCGGTAAATATCTCTCTCCGATTACCGGCAACAACTATGAGCTTGGCCTGAAGTCCGACTGGATGAACAGCCGTTTAACCACCACGCTCGCGGTGTTCCGCATTGAACAGGATAACGTAGCGCAATCAACCGGCGTGCCAATCGTCGGTAGCAATGGCGATACGGCCTTTAAAGCGATGGATGGTACAGTCAGCAAAGGGGTCGAATTCGAAATTAACGGAGCGATCACCGATAACTGGCAGATGACGTTTGGCGCGACACGCTATGTTGCTGAAGACAACGAAGGCAATGCTGTAAACCCTAACCTGCCACGGACCACGGTAAAACTGTTCACCCGTTATCGCCTGCCAGCCATTCCGGAACTGACCGTAGGCGGCGGAGTCAATTGGCAGAATCGTGTTTACAGCGATACGATCACGCCATATGGCACATTCCGCGCGGAACAGGGAAGCTACGCCCTGGTAGATTTGTTCACCCGTTACCAGGTAACAAAAAACTTCTCAGTGCAGGGTAACCTCAATAACCTGTTCGATAAAACCTACGACACGAATATCGACGGTTCTATCGTTTATGGTGAGCCGCGCAACGTCAGCATCACCGCCAGCTATCAGTTCTGACACCAGGTATTGCGTAGAATTGCTAACCCGCTGACTTGGGTTGCAAATTCTCATCAAACTCCAGCCGCTTTCTGTCGGGTTCTACCGCAGTCAGCGGCTGCACCTCTGCCAGCGTCTTCTGGCAGCGCTCAACCAGCACCTGATATTCGCGAGTGCCCTGTTTTTTCCACACCAGCTCCTGCTCAGTTAACATGCGAATCGCTTTCGCCGGGCTGCCGACAATCAGATGGTTGGCAGGCATCTCGGCGCGCGCTTTCACAAACGCCGAAGCACCAACGATACTGTTCTCACCGATTGTCGCGCCATCGATAATCACCGCGCTCATGCCGACCAGCGCGTTACGCCCTATCACACAGCCGTGCAGAATCGCTCCGTGGCCGATATGTCCGTCCTCTTCCACCACCGTATCCTGGCCGGGAAATCCGTGCATCACGCAGTTATCCTGGATATTCGCCCCATCTTTAACCACGATACGCCCAAAATCTCCGCGCAGGCTGGCATTGGGGCCAACATAAACACCTTTGCCGAGAATGACATCGCCAATCAGCACTGCGGTTGGGTGAACATAGCTTTCCGCAGGAACTACCGGGATCATCCCGTCAATCTGGTAAATCGGCATGGCTTCTCCTGTTACGCCTCGGCTAATCCGCCGAAGCGTTGATAATAGAGCGGCCCTGGCGCGGGTAGTTCCCCCACCGAGCTCTCGCCTTTTTCGCTGACGAAAACCTGGGCGCCGGGCGCAACACGTTGATAAATATTAATACACAGCTGACGCGCCGTCTGCCCAAGCCAGTGAGCAGGCAACAATTCTTCCGGCAGCAGCGGATCTTTGAGCACAACCCGACGATAAAGGTGAATGAGCAACAGGCGGATCTGGAAGCAGCGCTCTGGCGTAAGTTCGTCCGGCCCGGCGTCACGCAGCAACGGTAACAACGGACGGAACAGAGTGATAAACGCCTCGTACATGGCATTTTGTTCGGTTAAGTGCCAGCACCCTTCTACCCGCTCACGCAGCGCGGCACGGGAGAGTGCCAACGGCGAATGCGCCTCAAAAACGATGACGTTTTCCGCCACCCCAGCTTCATGGAGCAGCGACTGTACGTCCGCCAGCTTTTGCGATGGTGACGCCAGCAGACTCGGCGCCAGTACGCCAAAACCTTGCCATAACAGCTGCTTTTTAACTTCGGCGAGGGTGTTTTTTTCCAGCCCTTCGGAGAGCAGCAGCAGCCAGGTACCGTCCCACTCAGGGGCGCTGGCACGGTAGATTTTGCTCTCGGCGCGACGCGTCAAGCGTAGCCCTTTATCGCTCAGGCGGTAGAAACTGCGTCGGCCGATACGTACCACGTCCAGCCATTCTTCTTTATTAAGGCGAAACAGTGCGGTACGTACAAAACGCTCACCGAAGCCAAGCCCTTCCAGCAGCGCGGCAACACTACCCAACCAGACTTCTCCACCGCGTTGCGATAAACAGTCCCCGTAAAGCGAGGCGATAAGCGAGGTGCCGCTGACCGGCATTGCGGTTACCGCCTGCTGAATAAAACTATCGAGCTTTTCCATATGATTCATACTGTTGTCTTTTTTGTGCTTTTTGAATCATAGCACAGGAATAGATCAGCGATACGCCAGGAGTTTGTAGGCCGGATAAGGCAACGCCGCCATCCGGCAGCGTTGCGCCATTGTGCCTGATGGCGCTACGCTTATCAGGCCTACGAGAGTTAGCCGTTGGCAGCGGCTTTACGCAGGTCAAATACGCGGCAGGCCTTGCCTTCGGAGCGTGGAATGCTGCCGCAATTGACGATGCTGACATCCGTTGAAATGCCGACCATCGACTTAATGCGATGACGCAGATGGTGGCAAATCTGGCAGCGCTGCTCGTGGCTTAGCACCAGGCTACTCTCTTTAAGCTCCACGCGTACCGAAAGTGAATCAAGATGGCCACGGCGATCCACTTCAAGCTGATAATGCGGGGCCAGATGATCAATCTTGAGGATCTCTTCTTCCACCTGAGACGGGAATACGTTGACGCCGCGAATAATCAGCATGTCGTCGCTGCGCCCGCTAATGCGATCCATCCGGCGCATCGTGCGGGCGGTGCCCGGCAGCAGGCGCGTCAGGTCGCGGGTACGATAACGAATGACCGGCAGCGCTTCTTTCGTCAGCGTAGTGAACAGCAGTTCGCCGTGCTCACCGTCAGCCAGTGGCGTACCGTCATCCGGATTGACCACTTCCGGGAAGAAATGATCCTCCCAGATTGTCGGACCATCACCCGTTTCGATGCACTCCATCGCCACGCCCGGTCCCATCACTTCCGACAGGCCATAAATATCGAGCGCCGTAATACCGAGGCGACGTTCGATCTCCGCGCGCATCCCCGTTGTCCACGGCTCTGCGCCAAAGACACCGGTACGCAGCGAACAGCCGCGCGCGTCACCGCCCATCTGGCGCTCCAGCTCTTCAATCAGGTTCAGGCAGTAGGATGGCGTAACCATGATCATGTCGGGCTTAAAATCACGGATCAGCTGCGCCTGTTTCTCGGTCTGGCCGCCGGACATCGGGATCACCGTCGCCCCTAAACGCTCGGCACCGTAGTGCGCGCCCAGTCCGCCTGTGAAAAGGCCATAGCCATAAGCGACGTGGATTTTATCTTTCGCGGTACCGCCTGCGGCACGTAGCGAACGGGCGACGATGTTAGCCCAGGTATCGATATCATTTTGCGTATAGCCCACCACCGTCGGTTTACCCGTGGTACCGGATGACGCATGGATACGCACTACCTGCTCCATCGGTACCGCGAAGGTATCAAACGGATAGTTATCGCGCAGGTCCTGCTTGGTGGTGCAGGGAAACTTGCTCAGATCGCTCAGCTCACGGAAATCATCCGGGTGAACCCCTGCCGCATCAAATTTACGGCGGTACATCGGGACATTTTCATAGGCGTGTTTTAACGTCCATTTCAGGCGCTCGGTCTGCAGAGCGACTAATTCGTCACGCGATGCGGTTTCAATTGGATCTAATTTTGTTGTAGTTGTCATGTTGTAGGGTACTCGCAGGTCAATTAGCTCACACTCGCTCAAGGATCATGGCAATGCCCTGACCCACGCCAATACACATCGTACACAGCGCATAGCGTCCATTGCGTCGTTCCAGTTCCAGCGTCGCCGCCAGCGCTAACCGCACACCGCTCATCCCCAGCGGGTGACCTAAAGCGATAGCCCCCCCATTGGGATTTACGTGTTCTGCATCATCTGCCAGTCCAAGCTGTCTCATCACTCCCAACGCCTGGGCGGCAAAGGCTTCATTCAGCTCAATTACATCCATATCGTTAATATTCAGCCCGGCGCGCTCCAGCACTTTACGCACCGCCGGAACCGGCCCAAGCCCCATGTACTTCGGCTCAACGCCCGCGGTCGCCATGGCGACGATGCGCGCACGTGTCGTTAAGCCCTGCGCGGCGGCCTGCTGCTGGTTTGCGATAATCAACGCCGCAGCACCGTCATTGACACCGGAAGCGTTACCCGCCGTCACCACGCCGCCCTTACGAAACGGGGTTTTCAGCGAGGCCAGTTGCTCCAAAGTGGTTTCTGCACGCGGATGTTCATCTTCACGCACCGCGCTGACCGCACCTTTCTTACCAATAATCTGCACCGGCACAATTTCCTGCGCCAGAATGCCGTCGCGCTGCGCTTTCGCCGTACGCTGCTGGCTGCGGTACGCAAAGGCGTCCTGGTCCCTTCGACTTATATTTAACAATTCGGCTACATTCTCTGCCGTTTCCGGCATGCTGTCAGTACCAAATTGTTGCTGCATGAGCGGGTTCACAAAACGCCAGCCGATGGTGGTATCAAACATTTCCGCCTGACGCTGGTACGGCGCGGTGGCCTTGCCCATGACGAACGGCGCGCGGGACATGGACTCCACGCCACCGGCAATCATCAGGTCCGCATCACCCGCTTTAATGGCCCGCGCGGCAAAGCCAATTGCGTCCAGACCAGAGCCGCACAGGCGGTTAATAGTGGTACCGGACACGCCGTACGGATAACCCGCCAGCAGGGTCGCCATATGCGCCACGTTGCGGTTATCCTCGCCCGCCTGGTTGGCACAACCGAAGATCACATCGTCAATAGCGCTGGCATCCAGGTGTGGGTTGCGGTTGAGTAATTCACGCAGCGGGATCGCCGCCAGATCGTCAGCGCGAACCCCCGCCAGCGCGCCGCCGTAGCGGCCAATCGGGGTACGAATTCCGTCACAAATAAAGGCGTCACGCATTAGGCTTCTCCTGTGATTGTGCCGCCGATGCGGTGCGATTTTCCGCGAAACAGGGCAACGGTTTTTTGCTGTTGATTAACAATCTCAATGTCGTAAACGCCGGTCAGCTTGCCCTGCTGTTTCACCCGCGCGGTGGCGGTCAGCAGATCGCCAGTGAAGGCCGGGCGCAGGAAATCGATGCTCGCCGCCGACGCCACCGCCGCCAGCCCCTGGCTGTTACAGGCGTAGGCAAAGGCGGTGTCCGCGAGCGAAAACAGCTGCCCACCGTGACAGGTCTGGTGGCCGTTGAGCATCGATGGCAGCACCGCCATCGTCATCTGCGCATAGCCTTCATCCATTTCGATAATCTCGATGCCCAGCGCGCGGGCGCAGGTATCTTTCTCGTACATGGCGCGGGCGTTGCGCCAGGCCTGGTTACTCATGACGCATCTCCAGCAGCGCCATCTGGCGCAGTCGCGCACTTGGGCGGTAGCGTTCTTCGCCGTAGTGCTGTTGTAGGTTTTCCAGCAGGCGCAGCACGCGCCCCCAGCCAAGCGATTCACCCCAGGCAATCGGGCCGCGTGGGTAGTTCACCCCCAGACGCATAGCGGTATCGATATCATCCGCGCTGGCGACGCCTTTTTGCACCGCATCCAGCGCTTCGTTCGCCAGCATCGCTACCGTACGCCATACCAGCAGGCCGGGATAATCAGCAATGTGCAGAACCTTTTTGCCCTGCTGCTGGAAGTAGTACACCGCTTTGTCGGTTGCCGACTGTGGGTTGGTTTGCGCGCTCGCCAGTACGACCGTGTCGCCCGCCGCATGGTCATAAACCACCACCGGACGCTGATGCTGCACGCTTAAGGCCAGCGCGGTTTCACCGGTGGTTTCAAGGAGCAGCACATCATCCAGTTCAGTGACAACGTCACACTTAATGTTTTTTGCTGCATTTTCAGGCACTACCGCTGCAACAGTCAGATCAGGCGATACTTCAACAGGCCAGCGATAGACGCCGTGGCCGCTCTTTTTGCCCAGACGCCCGGCCAGCGCCAGCTCCTGCTGAAGCAGCGACGGCAGAAAACGGCGGTCCTGCCAGAAGGCGTTAAATACCGAACAGGTGACGGCAAAGTTGACGTCCTGACCAATCAGATCGGTCAGCGCCAGCGGCCCCATCGGGAAACCGCCGCCGTCGCGCAGCGCCGCGTCAATCACTTCCGGCGCGGCGACCTGTTCCTCCAGCGCCCGCCAGGCTTCGGCGTAATACGGGCGCGCCACGCGGTTGACAATAAAGCCCGGCGTGGAGCGGCAGCGTACCGGCTGTTTGCCCCAGGCGCTCACGCACTGGCAAAGCTGCTCGACCACTTCCGTGGAGGTGGCAAGGCCGCTCACCACTTCCACCAGTTTCATGACCGGTGCCGGGTTAAAGAAGTGCAGCCCCGCCACGCGTTCGGGATGTTTGATGCCCGCCGCAATGGCGGTAATGGAAATCGACGAGGTGTTGCTGGTCAGCAGCGTCGACGGTGAACAAATCTCCGCCAGCTCGCTGAACAGCGCCTGTTTAATCTCCAGGCGTTCCGAAGCGGCTTCAATGACTAACTGCGCATCAGCTAGCTGTGTTAATTCGGTTGCTGGCGTAATGCGTGCCAGCAGCGCCTGCGCCTGCCCGGCGCTGACTTTGCCGCGGCTAACGCGGGCGTTGAGGCGCTCGGCAATGCCGTCGATAGCGCGGGTAATCGCCTCAGACGAAATGTCATACAGCCGCACCGCGTGTCCGGCACCGGCCGCCACTTCGACGATCCCGGCCCCCATGGTGCCGCCGCCAATCACGGCGACGGTGTGAAGAGTCTGGCTCATGGCTTATTTCCCGCTGAACTGTGGCTGACGTTTGGCGAGGAAGGCGCTGACGCCTTCGCGATAGTCGTCGCTGCGACCGGCCATGCGCTGATAATCCCGCTCCAGATCGAGCTGGCTTTCCAGCGTATTGGTTTCAGAAAGCTGAAGCGCTTTCTTAATTAACCCCAGCCCATAGGTCGGCTGGGTAGCAAAATGACGCGCCATGGCTAACGCAGTGTCTTTCAGTTCAGCGTCGTCCACCACCTGCCAGATCATTCCCCACTGCGCGGCCTGTTCGGCGCTGAGGTTATCGCCCAGCATCAGTAAACCTACGGCGCGAGCGCGAGTGGTTACACGGGGCAGCAGCCAGCTACCGCCGCAGTCCGGCACCAGGCCAAGCTTGCTGAAGGCCATCACAAACTTCGCCGAACGCGCGGCCAGCACGATATCGCAGCCCAGCGCTAACGTTGCACCCGCCCCGGCGGCCACGCCGTTAACGGCGCAGATAACCGGCTTCGGCAGCGCGGCTAAACGGCGCACCAGCGGGTTGTAAAAGCGTTCCACCGACATGCCCAGATCCGGCGCGGGGCCGCTTGGGTCAACGTTACGGTCATTCAGATCCTGTCCGGCGCAAAAACCGCGACCGGCACCGGTAATCAGCAGGCAGCGAATGGTGTCGTCACGTTCGGCCTGTTTCAGGCAGTCGGCGAGCTGCTGGTGCATCACGTCATTAAAGCTGTTGAGTCGGTCCGGGCGGTTCAGGGTGATGGTCATGACGCCCTGTTCCACTTCGCTGAGAATGAAAGCTTCCACGATTAGCGTCCTTTAAATTCCGGGGTACGTTTTTGTAAAAAAGCGGCGATACCTTCACGGCGGTCGTCGGTGCCGCTCAGCACGGTAAACAGCTGGCGTTCCTGTACAAGACCGGCCTGAAGGCTCACCTCGTGCGCCAGACGCAGCGACTGCTTTGCCGCACGCAGCGCCAGCGGCGAGTGGCGGGCGATGGTCGCCGCCAGCTTCAGGGCATATTCATCAGAGAGGTTGGCCGGGTGAATGTCACTCACCAGCCCAGCCTGCTGCGCGCGTTCGGCATCAATGCTTTCGCCGCTCAGCACCATCCGGCTGGCCAGTGCTTTGCCAACGCTGCGAATCAGACGCTGGGTACCACCCGCGCCGGGCATGGTGCCGAGGGTAATTTCCGGCAGGCCAAAGCGGGCGTTATCGCCGGCAATCACCAGGTCACACAGCAGCGCCAGCTCGCAGCCCGCGCCCAGCGCGTAGCCGTTCACCACCGCAATCAGCGGCTTGTTGAAGGCGTCGATGCGCGCCCACAAACGGGGACGAATATCGTCGAAGGTGGCGGGCAGGTCTTTTTCGGCCATTTCGTTGAGATCGGCACCGGCCGCGAAATAGCGCGGGTTGCCGCTAATCACGCAGACGCTCACCGTCGGATCGGCCGCCGCGCTTTCCAGCGCTTCGGCAAGCAGCAATAGCAGCGTATTGTTCAGGGCATTACGCGCCTGCGGGCGGTTCAGCGTCAGCTGCAGCACGCGGTCATGACGGGTAATCAGCAGTTCGCTCATGCCGTCCCCCGTGCGTCAAAGTCGACCACCACATCCGCGCTTTTGGGCAGCGCCTGGCAGCTCAGCACATAGCCCGCAGCCACTTCATCGGCTTCCAGACTGTAGTTAGCGGCCATTGCCACTTCGCCCTGCACCACTTTGCATTTACAGGTGGCGCACACGCCGCCTTTACAGGCAAACGGCAGGTCTGCGCCCTGACGCAGCGCGGCGTCAAGAATGCTGTCATCTTCGGCGGAGAGTGCAATCAGGCGGTCGCGACCGTCCTGGCGAATGGTCACCGTGCGGCCTTCTGCCTGTACGCCTGTGGCCCGCTTAACGCTGGTGCCAGGCGTGTTGAAACGCTCAAGGTGAATAGATTTCTCCGCCATACCCAGCTCGTGCAGGGCCACTTCGGCTTCGTCCATCATCGCCGATGGGCCGCAGATAAACGCGTCGTCAAAACGGCTAAAATCGAGCAGGGTTTTACCCAGCGCATGCAGCTTGTCGCCGTCAATGCGACCTTGCAGCAGGTCGCTGTCCATCGACTCCTGGCTGAACAGATGCACCACCTGCAAACGCTGCGGGTAGCGATCTTTCAGGTCAGCCAGCGCCTGGCGGAACATCATGCTGTGGCTGCTGCGGTTACCGTAGATAAGCGTAAACCGGCTGTCCGCTTCGGTCGCCAGCGTGGCTTCGATAATCGCCATCATCGGCGTAATGCCGGACCCGGCGGCAATCGCCAGGTATTCCGCTTCACGCTCGGCCTGCGGCTGGTAGCCAAAGTGCCCCTGCGGCACCATCACCTCCAGCGCCATACCCTGCTGGATATCGCGCTGGGCATAGCGGGAAAAACGGCCGCCGTCGATGGCTTTCACCGCCACGCTGATTTCAGACGGCGAGCGGCTACGGCAGATGGAGTAGCAGCGCCGCAGCTCTTCACCGCCGAGGCGGGCTTTCAGCGTCAGATGCTGGCCCGGGCGGAAGGCGTAATCGTTGCGCAGCGCCTCAGGAATAGCAAAAGTGATGGTCACCGCATCACGGGTTTCCGGCTCAACGTTTGCCACGGTAAGCGAATGAAATGTTGTCATCGCAGCCTCAAATACATTTAAAGTAATCAAAGGGTTCACGGCAGCTGTCGCAGCGATACAGCGCTTTACAGGCCGTGGAACCGAATTCACTAATCAGCGAGCTGTGGGTGCTGCCGCAGCGCGGGCAAACCACGTCTTTCGGCATCTCGCCGGCGTGGCAGGCATGGGCCTGCGGCGGGCTGATACCGTACTGGCGCAGGCGTTCGCGGGCATCCGGGCTCATCCAGTCGGTGGTCCATGGCGGATCGAGCTGTAGCACAATATGTACCGGCGTGTAGCCATGCGTGGTCATCACCGTACGAATCTCACCCAACAGGTGCTCGGTAGCCGGGCAGCCCGAGTAGGTTGGCGTAAAGCCAATCACCCAGCCGTCGCCGAGGCGTTCAACCCGGCGTACCATCCCCAAATCGGTAATGGTCAGCACCGGCACTTCCGGGTCTGGAATGGCGCTTAACAATCCCCAGACGGTACGAACCTCCGGGGGTGCGATTGCGGCGAGACGTTGCATAGCCACCTCCTGTTACCACTGCTGTCCAGGGTACGAACGCTGTAAATACTGCATTTCTGCCAGCATCGGACCGAGATGCTCACTGTGCAGCCCCTGCTTACCGCCGCTGCGGAACGCCGCCTCCTGGGGAGTTTGCAGGCCGGAATCGAGCAGCGCGGTGTGAACCGTTGCCTGCCATTCCGCCTGGAGCGTGCGCGGATCGACGGCGATCCCCTGCTCGCTCAGGTCAATTTCCAGCGCATCGGCAACGAACAGTTCACCGGTATAGCGCCACAGGTTATCGACTGCCTGCTGCATACGCTGCGTCGAGAGCGCGGTACCGTTGCCCAGGCGCTCCAGCCAGCCGCGACTAAAGCGCAGGTGATAACGCACCTCTTTCAGCCCTTTAGCGGCGATGGCGGCAATCTGCGCGTCGCGGCTGTTAACCAGACGGCTGAACAGCGCCACGTGCCAGGCATCCATAAAGAACTGACGGGCGATGGTGTCAGCGAAATTACCGTTCGGCTGTTCGACCAGCAGTACGTTGCTGAACTGGCGTTCGTCGCGGCCAAAGGCCAGCGTGTCTTCGTCGCCGTTACCGTTCAGTTCGGCGGCGTAGCTGAGAAAATTGCGCGCCTGTCCCAACAGATCGAGACCGATATTGGCCAGCGCCAGATCGATTTCCAGCTCCGGTGCGTGGCCGCACCATGCGCCTAAACGCTGTGCCAGGATCAGGCCGTTATCGCCCAGACGCAGGGCATAGGTTGCAACGGGATTGAGAGTCGTCATCGTTGCCTCACATATGTTCCATGCCGTCCGGCACGGTGTAGAACGTCGGGTGGCGGTAGACTTTGCTTTCTGCCGGGTCGAAGAATTCACCGCGATCCTCCGGCTGCGAGGCAACAATTTCACTCGCCTTCACCACCCAGATGGAGCAGCCTTCGCTGCGGCGGGTGTAGGCATCACGCGCGTTTTCCAGTGCCATTTGGTCATCGGCGGCGTGCAGGCTGCCCACGTGGCGGTGCGACAAACCCTGTTTGCTGCGGACAAACACTTCGTATAACGGCCAGTATGTTTTGCTCATCTTTTTTCTCCTCAGGCGGCATCGCGAGCGCGTTGTTTTTCGGCATGAGCCAGCGCGGCTTCGCGCACCCATGCACCCTCTTCCCAGGCCTTACGCTTGGCGCCCAAACGTTCGTGATTGCAGACACCACGACCGTTGATGACCTCATTAAATTCCTGCCAGTCGATCTCACCGAATCGGTATTTCCCCGTCGCTTCATCAAGCTGCAGATCGGCATCCGGCACGGTCATGCCGAGGATTTCAACCTGCGGAACGGTGTTATCCACAAAGCGCTGGCGCAGTTCGTCGTTGGAATGCAGTTTGATTTTCCACGCCATACTGCGGGCGCTGTTCGGCGAGTTGTCGTCGCTCGGCCCGAACATCATCAGCGCGGGCCACCAGAAACGATTGATCGCATCCTGGAGCATCTGGCGCTGTTCTTCGCTGCCCGCCGCCAGCGCCATACAGGCTTCAAAGCCCTGACGCTGGTGGAAGCTCTCTTCTTTGCAGATTTTGACCATCGCCCGGGCGTACGGCCCGTAAGAGGTACGGCACAGCGCCACCTGATTGACGATCGCCGCGCCGTCCACCAGCCAGCCGATCACGCCGATATCCGCCCAGGTCAGGGTTGGGTAGTTAAAAATGGATGAGTACTTCATCTTGCCGTCGAGCATTTTCTGATACAGGTCTTCACGGGCGCAGCCGAGGGTTTCGGCGGCGCTGTAGAGGTACAGACCATGTCCGGCTTCGTCCTGCACTTTCGCCAGCAGAATCGCTTTGCGGCGCAGGGTCGGCGCGCGAGTGATCCAGTTACCTTCCGGCAGCATGCCGACGATTTCCGAGTGCGCGTGCTGGCCAATCTGGCGGATTAGCGTTTTGCGGTAGGCATCCGGCATCCAGTCCTGCGGTTCGATGGCTGTATCCTGCGCGATGCGCTGGTCAAAGCGTTGTTCTTCTGTTGTCACGTCATCACCTTATGATTCTTATAAATTCAACAAATCAATTTTTGTGAATCATTTTGTTTTATGAAAGTTACATCCCGGTTAAATAAAACCACAAATTTTGTTTGTGGATTTTGTGACACGCTACGCAAAGCCTTTTAATTTATTGAGTAAAAACAGAATCATAATCAATTTAGATAAAGTGTTCGCGATCGCATTGTTAATAAATTATTAAAATCAGCTTGCTTTTCATGATTCATAAAATAACTATTAAAGGCATGCTTACGTAACATATCTGGAGATTTACGATGCAGCAGTTAGCCAGCTATTTATCCGGCGCCTGGCAGACCGGCCGGGGCCGCACCCGCACCATCCATCACGCCATTACCGGCGAGCCGCTTTGGGAAGTGACGAGCGAAGGACTGGATATGGCGCAGGCGCGCCGCTTCGCCATCGAGCACGGCGGCAAAGCGTTACAGGCAATGAGCTTTATTCAGCGCAGCGCGATGCTAAAAGCGGTGGCGAAGCATTTAATGGAACTGAAAGCCGATTTCTATGCCATATCCGCGCAAACCGGAGCAACACGCGGTGACAGCTGGGTCGATATCGAAGGCGGCATCGGCACGCTTTTCACCTATGCCAGCCTCGGCGGGCGTGAGCTGCCGGATGATGTGCTGTGGCCGGAAGATGAGCTGATTCCGTTGTCCAAACAGGGCGGTTTTGCCGCACGCCACGTGCTGACCTCCAAATCCGGCGTTGCGGTACATATCAACGCCTTTAACTTCCCCTGCTGGGGGATGTTAGAAAAGCTGGCGCCGACCTGGCTTGCCGGCATGCCCGCGATCGTTAAACCGGCGACCGCCACCGCGCAGCTGACGCAGGCGATGGTCAAAGCCATTGTCGACAGCGGGCTGGTGCCGGACGGCGCAATAAGCCTGATCTGCGGCGGCGCGGGCGATCTGCTGGATAATCTGGATAGCCAGGACGTAGTGACCTTTACCGGCTCTGCGCATACCGGGCAGCAATTGCGCGTGCATCCGAATCTGGTGGCGAAATCTGTGCCCTTCACCATGGAAGCGGATTCGCTGAACTGCTGCGTACTGGGCGACGATATCACCCCGGAGCAGCCGGAGTTTGCGCTGTTTATTCGCGAAGTGGTGCGCGAAATGACCACCAAAGCCGGGCAGAAATGTACCGCCATTCGCCGCATTATCGTGCCGCAGGCGCAGGTGAAAGTCGTCAGTGAAGCGCTGATTGCCCGCCTGCAAAAGGTGGTAGTGGGCGATCCGGCGCAGGAAGGCGTGAAGATGGGGTCGCTGGTGAATAACGATCAGCGTCAGGACGTGCAGGATAATGTGAATCGTCTGGTTGAAGCCGGGTGTGAGGTGCTGCTGGGCGGAAAAGCAGATCTGAGCACCGCTGGAGCTTTCTTCCCGCCTACGCTGCTGTTCTGCCCGCAGCCGGATGAAATCAGCGCCGTGCATGCGATTGAAGCCTTTGGCCCAGTGGCAACGCTGATGCCGTATCAGAACAGCGAACACGCCCTGACGCTGGCGCGCGCCGGTGAAGGTAGCCTGGCCGGCACGTTGGTGACGGCGAGCAGCGAACTGGCGCGAGAGTTTATCCTCGGTGCAGCCCGCGCCCACGGGCGTATTCAGGTGCTGAACGAAGAATCTTCCGCTGAGTCCACCGGCCACGGCTCACCGCTGCCACAGCTGGTCCACGGCGGCCCGGGACGTGCGGGAGGCGGCGAAGAGCTGGGCGGCCTGCGCGCGGTGAAGCACTACATGCAACGCACCGCCATTCAGGGCAGTCCAACCATGCTGGCCGCCGTTAGCCAGCAGTGGGTACGCGGCGCGCAGGTCACGGAAGATCGTATTCATCCGTTCCGTAAATACTTCGAAGAGATCCAGCCGGGCGACAGCCTGCTGACGCCACGTCGTACACTGACCGAAGCGGATATCGTTAACTTTGCCTGCCTCAGCGGTGACCACTTCTACGCCCATATGGACAAAATCGCCGCTGCCGAGTCTATTTTCGGCGAGCGCGTGGTGCACGGTTACTTCCTGATTTCCGCCGCTGCCGGTCTATTTGTAGACGCGGGCGTTGGCCCGGTTATCGCCAACTACGGTATGGAAAATCTGCGCTTTATCGAGCCGGTTAAGCCGGGCGACACTATCCAGGTGCGTTTAACCTGCAAACGCAAAACGGTGAAACTTCAGCGCAATGCCGAAGAAAAAGCGACTGGCGTGGTGGAATGGGCGGTGGAGATTTTCAATCAGCACCAGCAGGCGGTGGCGCTGTATTCCATTCTGACGTTGGTTGCGCGTCAGCATGGGGATTTCCCGGCTTAAGAACCCGGTGTCGCTTCGCGCGACCAGATTTGAAACAAAAAGCAAAAAGCCTGCTTAGTTTCCTGAGCAGGCTTCTTAAATATGGCTCCTCTGACTGGACTCGAACCAGTGACATACGGATTAACAGTCCGCCGTTCTACCGACTGAACTACAGAGGAATCGTTGTGGAGGCTTATCTTAGCGGCGAAAAAATTTTTGTCAAACCTCATTTCTTCGAATGCGAATCAATTGATGCTTCTCTCGACAGTTTGTTGCATTTACAGACATTTTAAATAGAAAAAACTTTGCAGCTTTTTTGATTCTCCCTCATCATTTGAAATGAGGTTTCAACTTTCTTCGTTAAGGTCCACTTTGAACGTCTCCGCTGCCTTACGCCAGGTCGCTTCCCGCACGCCCTGGTATGCCAAACGCAAGAGTTATAAGGTTCTCTTTTGGCGCGAAATCACTCCGCTGGCTGTCCCCATTTTCCTGGAAAACACCTGTGTGCTATTGATGGGTGTTCTGAGTACCTTCCTGGTAAGTTGGTTGGGAAAAGAAGCAATGGCCGGTGTCGGACTCGCCGACAGTTTTAATATGGTCATCATGGCATTTTTCGCCGCCATCGATCTGGGTACCACCGTAGTTGTAGCATTTAGCCTCGGGAAACGAGATCGTCGACGGGCCAGAGCCGCAGCCAGACAATCGCTGGTGATCATGACAATTTTTGCTACCGTGCTGGCAGCGGTCATTCACTATTTTGGTCAACAGATTATTGACGTTGTCGCAGGTGAAGCAACGCCAGACGTTAAAGCTTTGGCACTTACCTATCTGGAGCTGACGGTGCTCAGCTACCCGGCGGCAGCCATTGCGCTGATCGGCAGTGGCGCACTACGTGGGGCCGGAAATACTAAAATACCGTTGTTGATTAACGGCGGTATGAACATCCTGAATATCATCATCAGTAGCATCCTGATTTACGGAATCTTTTCCTGGCAAGGTCTGGGATTTGTGGGAGCAGGCCTGGGACTGACCATTTCGCGCTACATCGGGGCGATTGCCATCATCTGGGTACTGATGATTGGTTTTAACCCCGCGCTGCGAATTCCCTTCAAAAGCTATTTTAAGCCACTCAATCTCGCCATTATATGGGAGGTGATGGGGATCGGCATTCCGGCAAGTATCGAGTCAGTGCTGTTCAATGGCGGTAAACTTTTGACGCAGATGTTTGTTTCAGGCATGGGAACCAGCGTTATCGCCGGGAACTTTATTGCATTTTCTATCGCCGCGCTTATCAATTTACCGGGGAATGCTTTAGGTTCCGCGTCGACAATCATTACCGGCAGGCGTCTGGGAAATGGCCAGATTGCCCAGGCTGAAATCCAGCTACGGCATGTGTTCTGGCTGTCGACGATTGGGCTAACGGCAATTGCCTGGCTAACCGCACCTTTCGCCGGGGTGATGGCCTCATTTTATACCCACGATCAGGATGTAAAAGAGGTCATAGTCATCCTGATTTGGCTCAACGCAGCATTTATGCCGATATGGGCAGCCTCCTGGGTGTTACCAGCGGGCTTTAAAGGTGCGCGAGATGCACGTTTTGCTATGTGGGTATCGATGCTGGGCATGTGGGGCTGCCGCGTAGTCGCGGGCTACACTCTGGGTATCGTATTAGGATGGGGAGTTGTCGGCGTTTGGTTAGGTATGTTCTTCGACTGGGCCGTGCGCGCCGCGTTATTTTACTGGCGTATGGTCACAGGCCGCTGGTTGTGGAAATACCCACGCCCCGAACGCGAAAAGTGCATAAAACAACCGGTTGCGTCTGAATAATCGGCGAAATGAGGAATATTTCAGCAAACGATCGCATTTATCCATTCAGGCTTTGACAACGCTGAGCGGCATCGCTAATATTCGCCTCGTTCAAACGATTCCTCTGTAGTTCAGTCGGTAGAACGGCGGACTGTTAATCCGTATGTCACTGGTTCGAGTCCAGTCAGAGGAGCCATATTTAAGAAGCCTGCTCAGGAAACTAAGCAGGCTTTTTGCTTTTCTGCGATCCCATTAGCCAGGTAGAGCGCTTCACTTCACACCCAGGCTTTTCCATACTGGCAACGAGAGAAGCCCGTTTCTCACGGGCTTTTATTGTTAAATCTGATAATCAATCACCGCTTCATCTGGCTCCATCGCCTGACGCTTAATTTCATCGACGGATAACCCTGCGTTGCATAGCTCGATGAATCGCCAGACGTAGTTGCGCTGCAGTTGTCCGCGTTTAAGCCCTAGCCAAACGGTATTTGCATCAAACAAATGCCGGGTATCCAGACGGGTTAACGTCCCCTCTTCCTGCTCGCCGCTGGATTGCTCTGCCACCAGCCCAATCCCCAATCCCAGTGACACGTAAGTTTTAATCACATCCGAGTCCTGGGCACTGAGAATAATATCAGGTATCAGCCCCTTGCGAGCAAACGCCTCATCGATGCGGGAACGCCCTGTAATCCCCTGACGATAGGTAATTAACGGCCAGTGAGCGATGGACTCCAGCGTTAGCGGAGAAGCCTTCACTAATGGATGGTCCTGAGGAACAAGCAGGCTGTGGTGCCAACGAAACCAGGGAAAAGCCACCAACAATGGATCGCTGCTCAGCCGCTCACTGGCAATTCCGATATCTGCCCCGCCATTTTGTAGCAGGACATCAATCTCCTGTGGTGTGCCCTGAATAAGTTCCAGACGCACCTCAGGGAACAGCTCACGAAAGGCTTTTATCACCGCAGGCAAGCTATAGCGTGCCTGGGTATGCGTGGTGGCAATCGTCAGAACGCCGGACGTGTCATTGGTAAACAGATCCGCCAGTCGACGAACATTGCTGGCCTCATTCAGAATACGCTCGGCAATGATCAGCAAGGCTTTACCCGGTTCAGTCATGCCCAACAGGCGTTTACCGCGACGGATAAAAATTTCGATGCCAAGTTCATCTTCAAGTTCACGAATGTGTCGGCTGACGCCCGACTGCGAGGTGTACAGTATATTCGCGACCTCCGTCAGGTTGTAATCCTGACGGGCCGCCTCGCGGATTATTTTGAGCTGCTGGAAATTCACGTTTCACTCCGGGCACATCAGACATTACGCTATTGTTAAAGTCTGATGCCCGGCATAACAAATAATAAAAACCTGCATCTTATTCCTCGTGGGAATAAGGTTTAGCTGACCAGCTGCAATTCGCGATTTTCCAGCGCCGGACGGCTAACCAACGACAACAGGATCTCCTTCACTGCCTGTGCCTGGGGCGACAAGCTCCCTCTGGCTGATACGTTCAACGATAATGGCAGATTCATCGATGGGGTTGTGATGCGCGCCATCCAGCCGTTCGCTGCATTGCATAATGAACGGGCGGCCGACTCGGGCAACACTGTGACGCCCATACCACTGGCAATGGCGGCCGTCAGGGTGGAGATAGATTCAATTTCGCCAATCACTTTAGCCGTTAAGCGACGTAGCGAAAAAGCTTCATCCACGCGCAGGCGAACCGCGCTGTAATCCCGTGGCAAGAACAAATTCATCTGCGCCACCGCGGCTAAATCGACGCTTTGCCCCGGGCACTCACGCGTGCCGACCAGATACAGATCCTCTTTAAGCAACGGTTGACTGCTGATGCCCGCCACGGGTGAACGCTCATAGAGCACTGCCATATCTAATTGCCCGCTGAGCAGCTTGTCATTCAGCACTGCCCCACTATTTTCATGCAGATAAACCTGCACATCGGGCAGTTCGGCACGTAGCGTCTGTAATAACGGCATGGTAATGGATGACGCTGCTGTCCCCGGCGCAAGGCCGATAGAGACCTGGCCTGTCAAGGTCTGTCCCACGTTATTAACCGCAAGTTGCGCCTGTTCACACTGACGTAAAATCGTCCGGGCGTGGGTATATAACACTTTTCCTGCTTCCGTCGGCGTGACGCCACGCTTGGTACGAATCAGCAATTGCTGATCAAGCTCACCTTCCAGCGTAGCGACCTGCTGGCTCAGCGCGGGTTGCGCAATGTGCAATACTTCCGCTGCCTGGGTCAGGCTACCAATATCGACGATTTTCACGAAATATTTCAGTCGTCTAAAGTTCATTTTGCCTCCTGTCGGAATACCAGAACCCGTGCTGGCAGTCATTGAATTCAGGATTGCAAGATACTTGCCACTTTCGTCTAAAACGGTGTTTTATGGTTAAAGCCGCACAAAGTCAGGAGTAAAAGCGAAGGAAGATCATTCTGCACACCTAAATATCTCATTCAGGCTGCCCTGGAAGAGGTAGACACGCACCAGAATGGGGCAAAAGCATAAAAAGACGGAAAGATCGCCGCTTTGCTGATTTTGTCAGCAAACGAACACACAAATGTATTTACCCCTTTGACAAGCCTCACCACCCTCGCTAATATGCGCCTCGTTCAAACGATTCCTCTGTAGTTCAGTCGGTAGAACGGCGGACTGTTAATCCGTATGTCACTGGTTCGAGTCCAGTCAGAGGAGCCATATTTAAGAAGCCTGCTTAGGAAACTAAGCAGGCTTTTTGCTTTTATGCTATTGCTCATTGCGCATATCAAAGCCCCAGCTCAGTCTGGCCAACACTTCATTCATAATGACCGCAGGTATTTGTTCCAGGCGCTTGCCGTTCCGAGGTTCCATATCAATAGTTCTGGGCTGACCACGACGAATAACGCCCGTCGTTTTAGTGCCCGCATCATCCAGATAAACGCTAACACCAGCAGCATGAGCAAGGTTTCCGCCACTGGTGACAGGAAGTGAGGTGTCCGATTCTCACTCACAACAGACATGGTCAGATGTCATTCCAACCATCACATGCCAAAAGCAGACTCCTTTTCCCGTCTAGTATCCACATCATAAGATTTTTTATAAAAAACAATGCGTTAATACGTTCAACGTAATACAATTATATTTCCAATTGTAATGATAACCATTCTCATATTAATATAATCGCGTGATAATTAACTTTTGATACATTCCGCATGTCTGACCACGCCACTACCACTGCTTCCTTTACGCTCGAGTCGCTTTATGGCGCACATCACGGCTGGCTGAAAAGCTGGCTGACGCGCAAACTCCAGTCCGCCTTTGATGCAGATGACATTGCCCAGGACACTTTTCTACGGGTAATGGGCAGCGGGTCGCTCTCGACGATCCGCGATCCGCGTTCCTTTCTGTGCACTCTCGCCAAACGGGTGATGGTCGACCTGTTTCGCCGAAACGCGCTGGAAAAAGCCTATCTGGAGATGCTGGCGCTGATGCCGGAGGCGCTCGCGCCTTCGCCCGAGGAACGCGAGAGTCAGCTCGAAACCCTGCAACTCATCGACAGCATGCTTGACGGGCTGAGCGGAAAAACACGCGAAGCGTTTCTCCTTTCGCAGTTGGATGGTCTGACCTACAGCAAAATAGCGCTAAAGCTCGGTGTTTCGGTCAGTTCAGTGAAAAAATATATGGCAAAGGCTATCGAACATTGTCTGCTGTTTCGTCTGGAGCACGGTCTGTGAACGCCTCTATCACCGATTCTCGCCGCCAGGCATTGCGCTCGGCATCACACTGGTATGCCGTATTGAGCGGCGAGCGTGTCAGCCCACAGCAGGAAGCGCGCTGGCAACAATGGTATGAAGAGGACAAAGATCACCAGTGGGCCTGGCAACAGGTTGAAAACCTGCGCAGCCAGCTCAGCAGCGTTCCGGGCGATGTCGCCAGCCGGGCTCTGCACGATACGCGTCTTACCCGTCGTCATGTCATGAAAGGGCTATTGCTGCTGCTCGGCGTAGGCGGAGGCTGGCAGCTCTGGCAATCTGAAGCCGGAGAAGGTCTGCGCGCGGACTACCGCACCGCCAAAGGGGCTGTCAGCCATCAGCGGCTGGACGATGGCTCGCTGCTGACGCTCAACACACAAAGCGCCGTGGACGTTCGTTTTGATACGCGTCAACGCGCTGTCCATCTCTGGTACGGCGAAATTGCGATTACTACCGCAAAAGACGCGCAGCAGAGACCTTTCCACGTTGTGACCCGCCAGGGCCAGCTCACCGCATTAGGCACAGAATTTACCGTCTACCAGCAGGACAACGTCACACGCGTTACCGTTCAACAACACGCGGTTGAAGTCTTACTGGCAAACCGTCCGCAGGAAAAACGCATCGTCAGCGCTGGCGAGAGCCTGCAGTTTAGCGCGTCTGAATTTAGTGCAATTACCTCAGCGGATGATGAAAGCGCCGCCTGGACGCAGGGCATTCTGAGCTTTAGCGATAAACCTCTGGGTGAAGTGATTGCCACGCTGAGCCGTTATCGCAACGGCGTGCTGCGTTGCGATCCGGCGGTGGCCGGGCTGCGCCTGAGTGGCACTTTCCCGCTGAAAAATACCGATGCGATTCTGGATATTATTGCCCAGACACTTCCAGTGAAAATTCAGACTATTACGCGATACTGGGTCAATATTTTGGCACTGTAAGAAAAATAATTCTCATTTTCATTGTCCTTTTTCCCCTTCTCATTCGACTCATAGCTGAACACAACAAAAATGATGATGGAGAAGGTATGACGCCTTTACGCGTTTTAAGCAAAACAACACCTTTGGTTAACGCCATTCGCCTGAGCCTGCTGCCGCTGGCTGGGCTCTCGTTATCCGCTTTCGCAGCGCAGATTGATATTGCACCAGGCTCACTCGATAAAGCACTAAACCAATATGCCGCACGCAGCGGAATTACCCTGTCTGTTGATGCCAGCCTGACGCGCGGCAAGCACAGCAACGGTTTGCACGGCGATTACGATGTTGAGAGTGGTTTGCAGCAGTTGCTCCTGGGCAGTGGCCTGCAGGTGAAGCCGTTAGGGAATAACAGCTGGACGCTCGAACACGTTCCTGCGCCGCAGGAAGATGCGCTCACGGTTGTGGGCGACTGGCTGGGCGATGCGCGCGAAAACGACGTATTCGAACATGCCGGCGCGCGTGACGTTATCCGCCGTGAAGATTTCGCCAAAACCGGCGCGACGACCATGCGCGAGGTGCTGAACCGCATTCCTGGCGTTACCGCCCCGGAGAACAACGGTACCGGTAGCCACGATCTGGCGATGAACTTTGGTATTCGCGGCCTGAACCCGCGCCTGGCCAGCCGTTCAACGGTACTGATGGACGGTATTCCGGTGCCGTTTGCCCCTTACGGCCAGCCGCAGCTTTCCCTGGCACCTGTTTCGCTCGGAAATATGGACGCCATCGATGTGGTACGCGGCGGCGGTGCCGTACGTTACGGGCCGCAGAGCGTGGGCGGCGTGGTGAACTTTGTCACCCGCGCCATTCCGCAAGACTTCGGGATCGAAGCCGGCATGGAAGGCCAGCTCAGCCCAACGTCCTCACAAAATAACCCAAAAGAGACACACAATCTGATGGTGGGCGGCACGGCGGATAACGGTTTTGGTACCGCCCTGCTTTACTCCGGCACCCGCGGCAGCGACTGGCGCGAGCACAGCGCGACGCGCATCGACGATCTGATGCTGAAAAGCAAATATGCGCCGAACGACGTGCATACTTTCAACAGCCTGCTGCAATACTACGACGGTGAAGCCGACATGCCCGGCGGCCTGTCGCGCGCGGATTACAACGCCGACCGCTGGCAGTCCACGCGCCCTTACGATCGCTTCTGGGGGCGCCGCAAGCTGGCAAGCCTCGGCTATCAGTTCCAGCCGGACAGCCAGCATAAATTCAATATTCAGGGCTTCTACACTGAAACCCTACGTAGCGGCTACCTGGAACAGGGCAAACGCCTCACCCTGTCACCGCGTAACTACTGGGTACGCGGCATTGAACCGCGCTACAGTCAGAGCTTTATGGTGGGTCCTTCCGCGCACGAAGTGGGCGTGGGATACCGCTATGTGAGCGAGTCGACGCATGAAATGCGTTACTACACCGCCACCAGCAGCGGGCAGTTGCCGTCCAACTCCAGCCCTTACGATCGCGACACCCGTTCCGGTACCGAAGCGCACGCCTGGTATCTGGATGACAAAATCGACATTGGCAACTGGACCATCACACCGGGTATGCGCTTTGAACATATCGAGTCATACCAGAACAACGCCATCAAAGGCACACATGAAGAAGTGAGCTACAACGCCCCACTTCCGGCGCTAAACGTGCTTTATCACCTGACTGATAGCTGGAATCTTTATGCAAACACTGAAGGCTCATTCGGCACCGTACAGTACAGCCAAATTGGCAAGGCTGTGCAAAGCGGCAATGTGGAACCGGAAAAAGCGCGAACCTGGGAGCTCGGAACCCGATACGACGGTGGCGCGCTGACCGCGGAAATGGGGCTGTTCCTGATTAACTTTAATAATCAGTACGACTCCAACCAGACCAACGACACCGTAACCGCACGGGGTAAAACGCGCCATACCGGGCTGGAAACCCAGGCCCGCTATGACCTCGGCACGCTGACGCCAACGCTCGACAACGTTTCGGTCTACGCAAGCTATGCGTATGTGAACGCCGAGATCCGCGAGAAAGGCGACACCTACGGCAACCAGGTGCCGTTCTCGCCGAAACACAAAGGCACATTGGGCGTGGACTATAAACCGGGTAGCTGGACGTTCAACCTGAATAGCGATTTCCAGTCCAGCCAGTTTGCGGATAACGCCAACACCGTGAAAGAGAGCGCCGACGGCAGTACTGGTCGCATCCCTGGCTTTATGCTCTGGGGCGCACGCGTAGCTTATGATTTTGGTCCGCAAATGGCAGACCTGAACCTGGCGTTCGGCGTGAAGAATATCTTCGACCAGGCGTACTTCACCCGCTCTTATGACGACAACAACAAAGGCATCTACGCAGGCCAGCCGCGCACGCTGTATATGCAGGGGTCGTTGAAGTTCTAATTCACACCGATTTCGTTGGCCGGGTAAGCGCAGCGCCACCCGGCTTTCAGGAGCACCGATGTTCACATTTATCCGCACACTTTTCGCCGCTCTGCTGCTGGTCACCAGCCACGCTTTTGCCGCCACGGTTCAGGACGAACATGGCACCTTTACGCTTGATAAAACGCCACAGCGGATAGTGGTACTGGAGCTGTCGTTCGCGGACGCGCTGGCCGCCGTCGATGTCAGTCCGGTCGGCATTGCCGACGATAACGATGCCACGCGCATTCTTCCCGAAGTTCGCGCCCATCTGAAACCCTGGCAGTCTGTCGGCACGCGTGCGCAGCCGAGTTTAGAAGCCATTAGCGCGCTGAAACCGGATCTGATCATTGCCGACAGCAGCCGTCATGCGGGTATCTACAGCGCCTTGCAGCAAATCGCACCGGTGCTGCTGCTTAAGTCCCGCAATGAAACCTACGCTGAAAATCTACAATCTGCGGCCATCATCGGCGAAGTCGTGGGAAAAAAGGCACAGATGCAATCACGTCTGGTGCAACACCAACAACAGATGTCAGCGTGGGCCAGCCAGTTGCCAAAAGGCACGCTGGTGTTATTTGGTACGTCCCGGGAGCAGCAGTTTAACCTTCATACGCAGGGGACCTGGACCGGGGGCGTCCTGACCTCTCTGGGGCTGAAGGTACCTGCGGCGATGGCGGGTGCGTCTATGCCGTCCATCGGCCTGGAACAGCTGCTGGCGCTCAATCCTGCATGGCTGCTGGTCGCCCATTATCGCGAAGAGAGCATCGTGAAACGCTGGCAGCAAGACCCGCTGTGGCAGATGTTAACGGCTGCGCAAAAACAGCAGACGGCGTCGGTCGACAGTAACGCCTGGGCGCGGATGCGCGGTATTTTTGCGGCCGAACGTATTGCCAGCGACACGGTAAAAATCTTCCATCACCAGCCTTTATCCGATGTGAAATGACGGTTCTTAGACATCCAGCGCTGCAGTGGGGTCTTCCCCTTGCTGCGCTTATCACTCTCTTCTGGCTGAGTCTGTTTTGCTACTCGGCCATTCCTGTTTCTGGCGTTGACGCCATTCGCGCCCTGCTGCCGGGCCACGCGCCGACGCTTCCACAAACGCTGGTGCAAAACCTTCGTTTGCCGCGAAGCCTGGTCGCCATTCTGATTGGCGCGAGTCTGGCTCTCGCGGGTACGCTTCTGCAGACCCTGACGCATAATTCAATGGCATCTCCTTCGCTGCTCGGTATTAACAGCGGCGCGGCGCTGGCGATGGCACTGACCAGCGCGCTCAGCCCCGTGCCCGTCGCGGGTTACTCCATCGCCTTTATCGCCGCCTGTGGCGGCGGCGTAAGCTGGCTGCTGGTGATGACCGCAGGCGGCGGATTTCGCCATACCCAGGACAGAAACAAACTGATCCTCGCGGGTATCGCGTTCTCGGCGTTTTGCATGGCCCTGACCCGCATCACCCTGCTGCTAACGGAAGATCACGCCTACGGCATTTTTTACTGGCTCGCGGGAGGCGTATCCCACGCACGCTGGCAGGAGTTCTGGCAGCTTTTCCCGGTGGTGGCAGTTGCTATACCGGTGGTGTTGCTGCTGGCCAATCAACTGAATCTGCTTAACGTCAGCGACAGCACCGCCCGTACGCTGGGGGTGAATCTGCCGAAGCTGCGTTTAATCATCAACATTCTGGTGCTGCTTCTGGTCGGTACCTGCGTCAGCGTGGCCGGCCCGGTGGCGTTTATCGGTCTGTTGATGCCGCATCTGGCTCGCCTCTGGGTAGGATTCGACCAGCGCAAGGTCCTGCCGATGAGCATACTGATGGGCGCCACACTGATGCTAGTGGCGGATGTTCTGGCCCGCGCGCTGGCCTTCCCTGCCGAATTACCCGCGGGGGCTGTGGTGGCTCTGATTGGTGCGCCCTGCTTTGTCTGGCTGATCAGGAGGCGTGGTTGAAAATTGTGTTAGTCATTTTTATCGCCCTCGCACTGGCAGGATTTTCGCTGCTGTCTCTGCAAATGGGGGTGATCGCCGTTCCCTGGCGCGCCCTGCTGACCGACTGGCAGGCCGGGCGTGAGTATCATTACGTGTTAACGGCGTACCGCCTGCCGCGACTGCTGCTGGCGTTGTTTGTCGGTGCAGCCCTCGCGGTTGCAGGCGTTCTGGTACAAGGGGTCGTTCGTAACCCTCTGGCGTCGCCGGATATTCTCGGCGTAAACCATGCCGCCAGCCTTGCCTCTGTGGGCGCACTGCTTCTCGTACCGTCACTGCCGGTGATTGCTCTGCCGCTGCTGGCCTTTGCCGGTGGCATGGTGGGCCTGATCCTGCTGAGAATGCTGGCGAACACCAGCCAGCCGATGAAGCTGGCACTCACGGGTATCGCGCTGTCTGCCTGCTGGGCCAGTCTAACGGACTGGCTGATGCTTTCGCGCCCGCAGGATGTGAACAGCGCTCTGCTGTGGCTAACCGGCAGCTTATGGGGCCGTGACTGGAGCTTTGTGAAGATTGCCGTCCCGCTGCTGATGTTGTTTCTGCCGCTGAGCCTGGGTTTTTGCCGCGATCTCGACCTTCTGGCACTGGGCGATGCGCGCGCCACCACGCTCGGTGTGTCGGTGCCGCGTATCCGGCTCCTGGCTTTGCTACTGGCGGTCGCCATGACGTCAACCGGCGTGGCCGTCTGCGGCCCGATTAGCTTTATTGGACTCGTGGTACCGCATATGGTGCGCAGCATTACCGGTGGACGTCACCGCTGGCTGCTGCCCATATCGGCCATGACAGGTGCGTTGCTGTTGGTGGTTGCCGATCTGCTGGCGCGAATTATTCATCCCCCGCTGGAGCTTCCGGCTGGCGTACTGACCGCCATTATCGGTGCGCCGTGGTTTGTCTGGCTGCTTGTGAGAATGCGATAAATGACATTACGAACTGAAAATCTGACGGTCTGTTACGGTACAAACAAGGTCCTTGATGGTGTTTCACTCGCCCTGCCAACGGGAAAGACAACCGCCCTGCTCGGCCCAAACGGCTGCGGGAAATCGACGTTGCTAAACTGTTTTTCACGGCTGTTAACGCCGCAGTCCGGTCGCGTGTTTCTCGGCGATAATGCCATCAACACGCTCTCATCACGCCAGCTAGCCCGCAGGCTGGCGCTGCTGCCCCAGCACCATTTAACGCCAGAGGGGATCGCCGTCCAGGAGCTTGTTTCGTACGGTCGCAACCCGTGGTTGTCACTCTGGGGGCGCCTCTCCGTTGAAGACAATGCGCGGGTCCAAGATGCTATGCACCAGACCCGGATCCAACATCTTGCCGACCGACGGTTAACCGATCTTTCCGGCGGTCAGCGCCAGCGCGCCTTTCTGGCGATGGTCCTGGCCCAGAATACACCCGTCATACTACTCGATGAGCCAACCACCTATCTCGATATCAATCACCAGGTGGAACTAATGCGGTTGATGGGCGAACTCCGGGCTCAGGGGAAAACGGTAGTCGCAGTGCTGCACGACCTTAATCAGGCCAGCCGGTACTGCGATCATCTGGTGGTAATGGCGAACGGACATATTATGGCGCAAGGCACACCAGAAGCGGTGATGAACCCTGGATTGCTGAGAACCGTATTCAACGTGGATACGGAAATACACCCCGAACCAGTATCTGGTAGGCCGATGTGTGTAGTGAGGTAAATGACACAAGCTGTAATGGTACCATGGTCTCAACAGGTCGCCTGTCATATCACTTGCGCTGTGATGACTTCACCCTGCCCAGGTAACATTTCAACTGTTCTGAGCTGAATAATATTGCAGCGTTCTGTCATCAATCATCATGCGTTTAGGACCAGTCAAAACCATGTTAATTATCGGTTCATAAACTGCAGACAGGCGGTGTTCAGGGATTACTCTCAACACCATAGCAACCCGTGAAATGCAGGTTTCGGTACGCTGATTATCCGTGGCTAATGCAAGTTCTCGTAACTTCGGTAATTTTTGCATTTAACGAGTGATAACACGTCGCTATAATGCGGGCATTCTCAGCGCTTCAACAATGATATTAAACGCAGCCGAGGATTTCAGCCGGCTGGTGTAATACAGATAATACCCCGGGAAAGTGATAGTGAAGTCGTCCAGAACGGTGAGCAGTCGGCCAGAGGCGATATCATCCTGCACTAATGCCTGCGGAACATAAGCCAGCCCGTAACCGTCAAGACAGGCCTGATGAACCTGATTGATGCCGTTAACGATAACCTGCCCCTGAACGCGCAACTTTTGCTCTTGCCCGTTAATTAAAAACGTCCACGGCAAATTCTGACCATGAGTGGGTAACTGTAAATTGATACAGTGCAGCGTCAGCAATTGTGCGGGAGTTGTCGGGAAATCCTGTTCCTGCAGACACTGAGGCGAGGCTACGACCACCATACGGTGTTCCGCGCTAATCGGAATGGCCACCATATCCTGGGCTATCAGGCCACCTCGCCGTACGCCGGCATCAAAACGCTCTTTGGCGATATCAACCAGGCCATAATCCGTGATCAGTTCCAGGTGAATATCAGGATAGTTCTTCAAAACCGGCGCCAGTTTCGGCCACAGAACCTGCTGGATAGCGTATTCATCGGCGGATATACGTATTTTTCCCGCGGGTTTATCCCGCAAGTCAGCAAGCTGATCAAGACCGGTAGAAATTTCTTCGATAGCCGGGCCAATCAACTGTGCCAGACGCTCTCCCGCCTCCGTCAGAGTCAGGCTCCGCGTCGTGCGATTAAGTAATTTTAGCTGAAGACGCGCTTCAAGATTCCCGATAGTCTGACTCACCGCCGACTGTGATGTCCCTGATTTCACTGCCGCCCGCGTGAAGCTTCCCTCCTGAACAACCGTCAGGAAGGTGATCAGGTCGTTAAGATTCTCTTTCATTGATTAATAAGCCACGCTAATAACTGACATCAAATTATCCACGCTAATCAAATGAACTGTCCAGTTCTATCATCATTTCACCGTCACAACACACGTCGACTCCGGGGGGAGAAAATGATGAAATCCATTCGCTTTACCAATGCCGAAATCACCATGGCGGGGAATCTGTTCCTGCCCGAGAATTTTAACGAATCCGCATGCTATCCAGCTATTGTGGTCGTTCACCCGAGCGGCGGCGTCAAAGAACAAACGTCAGGCCTGTATGCTGAAGAACTGGCGCGTCATGGCTACATTACCCTGGCGTTTGATGCCGCTTATCAGGGTGAAAGCAGCGGGGAACCTCGTCAGCTTGAAAACCCATATCACCGGGTGGAAGATATCAGTGCAACAATAGACTATCTGGTGGCTCAGCACTGCGTCGATGAGCAGCGAATCGGTGTCGTTGGCATCTGCGCTGGCGGCGGCTATGCCATTCACGCCACTATGCTGGATCGCCGAATTAAAGCACTTGGTACCGTCAGCGCCGTTAACTATGGCGACATGTATCGCCAGGGATGGGAAGGCAATCAACAGCCTGCATCATCCCTTGAACTTCTGCAAATGGCTGCGGAACAACGTACTGCGGAGGCAAAAGGCGCAGCCACTGGCTATCTGCCCACCACCCCAAACTCCATGGCGGAGGCGCCAAACAGAGATTTTGCAGAAGCTTATGAGTACTACCGAACGCCACGGGCAATGCATCGCAATGCGCCGAGTCGGCTCACCACCCGCAGCCTTGCGCAGCTGGTTACCTACGATGCCTTCAACCTCGCCGATATTTTTCTGACTCAGCCCATGCTGGTAATTGCGGGCAGCGAGGCGGGAACGCGCTGGATGACGGAAGAGATTTATCAGCGAGCCGCAAGCCAGAATAAAAACCTGCATATCGTTAATGGTGCTACCCATATCGCCATGTATGACCAGCCTGAATATGTGTCGGAAGCGACAGGCAAATTTGTCTCTTTCTTCGCAGAAAACCTGTAGACCTACGCCTTGCCCACCGGGCTACCACTGACCAGAGAACGACATCATGAAATATACCCTTATCACCGGCGCCAGTTCAGGCATCGGCAAAGCCCTTAGCTATCAGTTCGCTTCCCGCGGCTACAACCTGATTATCACCGCCCGACGCGAGGACGAATTGCAGAAACTTAAACAGGATATTGAAAGCCGGTATGCGGTGCAGGTCATCGCAAAACCGTGCGATCTGGCGCAGGAAGGCCAGGCGGAACACCTGTATCGCCAGTTGGCTGATTTCGAGCTTGTCATGCTTATCAATAATGCAGGGTTTGGCGATTTCTCCATGCCCTGGGATATCGATTTAGCGAAAGCGACCCGGATGCTGGATTTAAATGTTAAGGCCCTGACCATGCTCTCCCTTCTGTATACCCGGGATTATGCCGATCGGGAGGCGACGTTGATTAATGTGTCATCCGTCGGCGGTTATTCACTCTTTGATATCGCCGTTACCTACTGCGCGACTAAGTTCTTTGTCGCCGCATTTACCGAGGGGTTGGCGCAGAATCTGCGTGACCAGGGCAAAATAATGCGGGCAAAAGTGATCGCGCCAGGTCCAACACAGAGTGAATTCGTTGCTCATTCTTCAGACCATGGTGGCATCAGTGGCGATGGATTGTTTGCCGAGGACTCATTTATTACCGCGGAAAAGCTGGCGGAATACACATGGCAACTGTTTGACAGCGACAGTACGGTAGGCATCGTCAATGCCGACCGCCAGTTGATGCTTAAGTCACCCGTTTATCCTTACATTAACGTCCCGCATTAATGCTCAGAACGTCGCCATTAACTTGAGGAACTCCTGCTATGTCTCATGAACAAGTCGTTTCATTCCGGCACAACAGCTGGCAAGTTGCCGCCACTCTCCGCTTACCTGAGGGATTTGATGCCAGCCAGAAATACCCGGCGATTGTTTGTGCCCATCCTATTAGCAGTTGTAAAGAACAGACATCCGGCGTAGTCTACGGCCAGAAACTGACTGAAGCGGGGTTTATTACTCTTGCTTTCGATGCATCTACCCAGGGTGAAAGCGGGGGTGAACCACGTTTTAGCGAAAACCCATCCACCCGCGTGGAAGACTTTCGCTGCGCGATAGACTATCTGGTGACTTTAGCCTACGTGGATGAAGATCGTATTGGGGTTTTAGGCGTGTGTGGTGGTGGTGGATATGCCGTCAGCGCCGCTACCATTGATCACCGTTTCAAAGCCGTTGCCACCGTGGTTGCCGCCAATTATGGGCGCATTATGCGTGAGGGGGATTCCAGTCCGGATGCCGCGCTCAGAACGATTGACGCGCTGGGTAAACAGCGCACTGCTGAAGCTCGGGGGGCCGCTGCTCTTGTTGTCGGTTATATTCCTGACAATGCAGAAGCACTGGCGAATGCGCACATCAACGATATCGACATCATTGAGGCAGTTGATTACTACACGACCCCGCGTGGGCAAAAGCCAGGCTCGCCTAACAAATTGCGACTTACCAGCACCGCACCGGCCTTAAACTGGGATGCTTTTGCCTTTACGGAAAAGCTACTGATACAGCCATTACATATTGTTATCGGCGATGTTCCTGGCGGTTTCGGTTCTTATCGCGACGGTTATGAACTTTATCAGCGTGCGCGCTCCGTTGAGAAGACACTGCAGGTTGTGAAAGGGGTATCTCACTATGATCTGTATGATCGTCCGGAAGCGACGGCACAAGCGCTGTCGGAGATTATTCCATTCTTTAATAAACATTTAGGCACATAAGTGGCATAACCTTTTATTTACGCGCATTCTTAGCCATTACCCGGCCGTGCAAGCCATGGCCGGGTGTTAAAAATTTGCCTCATTCTGCTGCCTGGATGCGAGAAAAAAGTCAGCGCTGATCTCTGAAATAATAATCCAGGTGTCGAGCCATCCTGCAGAGCATAGTAAACGTCAGCTTCGTGCCAACAGCGGACGATGCGTTGAGTTCCTTTTTAAGCGTTAATCGTCACATAATTCACAGCTTCCAGCACGCGACATCTCGTTATGATTTGATGGTGTTTTACTTAAGTTCTTTATTTAATAGATGGTTATATTTTATTTCGCTCAAGAGATAGAACAGCCTCATGTATCCTTTTAGTATTTCGTGAATGATTTACTTGCCTAAATGGCATACTCCTTTTTATATTCAATCATATACCTATGTGCTAATGACAAGATGTGACACTCCTGGTGGAGATAATCACGCTTTGAAAAATCGGGGCAATTATTCGTCGACCCACTGCAACGAATAAGGAGAAATTTGTGAGTAACGTTAATACCTTCCTTAAGGAAAATTTACCTTCGGTGAGTAAGAATATTTTTGTTGCGCCTGGCATCCCTGAAAAAAAACTGAATAACGTTGCTAAGGCATTCAATGTTGCCGATAACTTGAATGCTGTGCTAGCCATTTATGACAACACTGTATTTGGCAGCGCAAAAGATGGCATCGTTTTTACTGGTGAAAAGCTGGTCGTAAAAGAAACGTTTGAAAGTCCTTATGACGTGTTCTACAACAATATTGAAGCAGTAGAATATATAGAAGATGTCACGGTAAATGATAAAGGCAAGGAGAAGCGAACTGAGTCTGTTTCCCTCAGACTAAAAAGTGGCGAGGTAAAACAACTCAAAGGCTTGATGGAGTGCGACTATAAAAAGCTGAGCGACGTTCTGGAGCATATCATTAGTCACTTTGACGAGTTCAAAGAAGAAGATCAGCTCATCACACTTGCCGAAATGTCAGAAGCGCTCAAAGTGGCGTATGTCAAAATCATTGTGAACATGGCGTTCTTCGATGATGATCTGGTTGATAAAAAAGAGTTTGCCGAAATTCTCTCGCTGATGACCCGACTTGAGTTAATGACCGAATCCCGATTTACGCTACGTAGCTATATCGGTGCAGAATCCAGTCAGATACCAGTTGTAGAATTAATTGCGAGCATTGACCGTGAATGCATCCCAAGTCATAACAAATCAATAAAAATCTCTCTTGTTAAAGACCTGATTAGCATCTACATGAGTGTTAATGACGGCGAATATAAAAAATTTCCCTTTCTTCAACAAGTACAGCCCCTGCTGGACGTAACTGACGAAGAAATAGAGCTCGCAGTGATGGCTATTCAGCAAGACTTCAAGCTATTACGGGAAGATTTTTCCGACGATGCGCTGAAACGCAGTATGAAAGAACTTACGGCAAAAGCAGGTGCGGTAGGTGTGCCCCTCGCTGCTGTCTATCTGTCTGGCTCTGTCATCGGTATGTCCGCGGCAGGGATCACTTCTGGCCTTGCAACACTTGGACTTGGCGGCGTGTTGGGTTTTTCAAGTATGGCAACGGGTATCGGCGTCGCGGTGTTAATAGGGGTGGGAGCCTATAAAGGGATCCGCCATCTTACGGGTGCCAATGAGCTGGATAAAACCAAGCGCCGGGAACTCATGCTTAATGAAGTCATCAAGCAGACACAATCTACATTGTCTGCCCTGATCAATGACCTCAATTATATTTCTCGAAAATTTAACGACGCCCTGGATGCGCACAATCGGCAAGGAGAAAAAATTCAAAAGCTCCAGAAGATGATGAATGCATTGACCGGCGCGGCGGATGAATTGAACAAGAAATCTAATAAAATGCAAAACAGTGCTCTCAAACTTAAGTGTCCTGTCTATCTTGATGAGGCCAAACTCAGTTCACTGACACGGGAACCCACCAAAAAACAATTCCATGATATTGTTCTTTCATTCTATGAAGAATGTATTGTTGAGGAGCAACACGATGGTAAGAGCGTTGAAGTAAAAAAACTTCAGATAAAAGAAGACGCATCCACTCAGCAATTAGAAAAACTTGTCACCATCTTTGAAGGCATCGGCTATTTCAGAGCGGGGGATGTTATCAAAGGCAAACTGACTGGGCTGTTCTCATAATGAAAAAACCGGATACTCAGGTATCGGCCTTGCTGGTGCAAAAACACCAGCTTGAACAAAGCGAGCATCAATTGGCTGACCTTGATGCCGCTCTGGAAGCGCTTAACGCTTTGCAAACTGATACTGATGCCGCTTTAGATGAAATGATTCTGGCTATGGACGGTGTTCTGGAACACTCAGGTATCACGTTTAATGAGAATATCCACACAACGGTTTCCAGCGAATTCAGCGATTACCTTGAATCCGGTTTGCACCCTTCATCGTCCAGCGTAAGTAAACTGTCGATGATAGAAACAATAGCGTTCACCAGTAATATGGACTGGGAAACCTATTCTCAGTCTGTCTCGCACTATGCCCATAAGCACAAAATCGATTTAACGGTCGATCCGTTTAGTGCACTGATGTCTCCAACCCAGAGAATTGCCTTGGAAAAACGCATTCAGGAAGACTTCACCTTAAAGACTGCCCGCTGCGACAAATATGATTACATGATCGCTGGCACCTGTGGCGTTATTGGCGGACTCATCGATATTTTTCTCGTAGGTGCGCCAGGTGAAGGGAAATTGACCCGGCTTGCGGATAATGCAGTGGACAATGCCGTCGAGAAATTCGCCTCAGCATTAGGGTGGGAGGGAGGTAAAAACGCACAAAATCCGACAAAAAGCGCTATCGGTTTTCTTGAGGGGAAATTCAAGGTCAACTATGACCATCGGCACGGAGGAGATGTCGACGGTCTGTTCAGGATGAACACGAAGAATCACCATATTAAGAGTCTCGCCCACTCCCCGGATTTAGTCGGTTTATTTTTCTCGATCCTTGACCAATTTACCAGCACAGCACATTTTGTTGCAGATGGAAAACTGGTTTCCGTAGATACCGAGACTTTTGAGCTTAAAGGGAATAACGTTGTCTCTAAGGTATTCAGTGGTTTCGTAAACTGGCTTGGTCACCTTTTTTCTGATATGGCGGGCTCTTCCGGTGCAGCAGGGAGAGGCTCTGGTATCCCTATTCCTTTCTTTTCATTACTTCAGTTTATTAACGTGGGTGAATTTGGTCAGCATCGCCAGTCTTTCGCTACCGTCGCCGTCCAAGTTTTTGAGAAAGGATACGACTTACGGCATGGATTAGCGATGGCGATCCCCGTCATGATTACTGAGTTGCTTGTGCGGATCTCCTGGACGGTTAAACAACGTTGCTACCATAAGAAGGCTTGGGGTGAATGTATTCCTTCTGCAAACAACCCTGAACTCAGGCGAATGTTGCTTGTGGCGCATGGAACCTTGTGTCTGATGGATGCAGGAGATGCAGCACTTCGTTCAGGAGGCGAAATGATTCAGTTCCTCCTGAGAACGAACCTCATCGGCTGGGCGAGGTTTGGAACTCTGGCGATTAAAGAACTCCATGTCTGGTATAAAGCAGGCGGAATTAATGTCAATGCTGTAGATGAATATATGGATCATGAACTTCAGCGAATGCTAAAAGTGGGGTAGCGTACGGCCTTGTTGAATAACACTACTCCTAGGGGACTGGCTGTAAGAAGCTAGGCAATGGCGTATCTGTCGACGCAATGCAGAAAGGTGCCTTCATTGCGAAACAGAAATGTCCGGTGAGTTGCTTGACCGTCTTATGGTAGCTAAGTGCCAAAAGCTGACCCTCAATATCGACAGATTTCATAATTGTTGCGGTAGAATCATTAAAAAAGTATATGCCTTAAAGCACGTATCCAATAACAGTCTTCCTTCCCACTCTAGAATGAGCTGTATCATAAAATTTGGTCACTAACTTTATAGGGTACAGCTCACATCAAGTATTATTACATTCTATTTTTTCCAGCCATTTTGTTTTGCAACTTTAGTGGCTGCCATTTTTTCTACCACATTACCATTTTTATATTTATTATGAATAAATGCTTTGTCTTTACCCTCCCAGGCGTCAGCTAATTCAGAGGCCTCGCGAGTTGTCTCTAACAAGCTATTCCCTACAGCCATAGCTCCTTTTCCTGCTACCTTCGCACATTTACCAACTGCATCCCAAAACCCCATGAATACCTCGAGTTGAACTAAGTTAAATTTATTGAGTTTTTATCTCAATAGATGAAAATTATTATACTTAGTTATACGACTATTTCATCTCCATTTTTAGTGGGTTTTACTATGACGAAGATAAATAATTTTACCTACTACCAGCGTATTAACATACGGCATTGCTAGCAACATCCATACAGTTCTTATTACAAAAGTCTACTATTCGCTCAAAGTTGCCCCTCAGCTCCACGCCAACTGCTGAACAAAAGCATCCGTGTAAGTGCACAATTTTCATATGGCACTAAAGCAGTGTGTTCCCATCGACATTCAGTCAGCTTTATACGCCTGCCACTCGCGCCAGACATTCTCAGGATCAATATCGCGGTAGCCACGCTCTCTGATTATATCCTCGGCTGCTTCGGCCGGCAGGCGGATGGCTGTAGCGCCATCGCGAATGGACTCAACCTCATCGCGGGTCAATTCCCGTCCTATGTCCTGTTCTTTATCAATCAGGACCACGATCAACGCAGGGATAAAAACAATCTTCATACTGAAAAGCCTCTGAAATATTCGCATCCCACTGTATCACTGACAGTTTTGATATAATTCAGTAATCGTCAATTTATTACCAGGATGGGAATCATTCATGACATTACAAATCCGTGGCCACACCGGCCGACGCGATGTTGCTTAATGCGCTGGGCTACCGCACGCACTTTGAACAAAAGGCACTGGAGCTTCGCTTATATGTCTACGGAGATAACGGGCGTGCGATTCGTGCTTATGAGCGATGTGGTTTCACTGAATCTCCGTATACCATTATGAAAGTGGGTTTATAGCTTCCCCAAATACAGTATTCCTAATGCTCCGCCTGAAATCAGAACACTCCTGACAGGCCACGATTCCACCAGATTCAGATTTTTCATTCATCTTATTTTTCATGTTGCCATCAGATGAGGGAGATAATCGTTTTCACTTCCCGTCTGTCGCGGTAATCTCATAACGGTCGTTAATATTGCGACTGCAATGTGTGTAACCCAACTCAAATACTAATAACTAAAAAACAGTACAGACAGGATAACTATGGATTCCACCCTCACCTCCACGGGTCCCCAACAGGACGCCTCTTCGCTTAACCGCGCCCGACGCGCTGCGCTTGGCAGCTTCGCGGGTGCCGTGGTCGACTGGTATGATTTTCTGCTTTATGGCATTACTGCCGCACTGGTCTTTAACCGCGAGTTCTTCCCGCAGGTCAGCCCAGCGATGGGGACACTTGCCGCATTTGCTACCTTTGGCGTCGGATTTTTGTTCCGTCCGTTAGGCGGGGTGATCTTCGGTCACTTCGGCGATCGTCTGGGCCGTAAACGTATGCTGATGCTTACCGTCTGGATGATGGGTATTGCCACTGCGCTGATCGGGATTATTCCCTCTTTTGACACCATTGGCTGGTGGGCTCCTGTGCTGCTGGTGACGCTGCGCGCCGTTCAGGGGTTCGCCGTTGGCGGTGAATGGGGTGGCGCAGCGTTGCTCTCGGTCGAAAGCGCGCCGAAAAATAAAAAAGCCTTCTACAGCAGCGGCGTCCAGGTTGGTTACGGCGTCGGACTGTTACTTTCTACCGGTCTGGTCTCGCTGATTAGCTCGCAAACCTCCGATGAGCAGTTCCTGAGTTGGGGCTGGCGTATTCCATTCCTGTTCAGCATCGTGCTGGTATTGGGCGCATTGTGGATGCGTAACCGAATGGATGAATCGGCCGAATTCGAACAGCAGCAGCAGGCACCGCAAACAGAGAAAAAGAGACTACCGGTAGTCGAGGCATTAATCCGTCATCCAGGTGCGTTTTTGAAAATTATCGCTCTGCGCCTGTGTGAACTGCTGACGATGTATATCGTCACCGCGTTTGCCCTTAATTACTCCACGCAGAATCTGGGCTTACCTCGCGAACTGTTTCTGAATATCGGCTTGTTAGTTGGTGGACTGAGCTGTCTGACCATCCCCTGCTTTGCCTGGCTCGCCGACCGCTTTGGTAGCCGGCGCGTTTACATTACTGGCGCACTGGTCGGGACGCTTAGCGCATTCCCGTTCTTTATGGCGTTAGAAGCACAATCCATTTTCTGGATCGTGTTCTTCGCGATTATGTTGGCCAACATTGCACACGATATGGTGGTCTGCGTACAGCAGCCTATGTTTACCGGTTTGTTTGGCGCAAGCTATCGCTACAGCGGCGCAGGCGTTGGTTATCAGGTAGCAAGCGTAGTTGGCGGCGGTTTTACCCCCTTCATTGCTGCTGCACTGGTAACATTCTCCGGCGGAGACTGGCACAGTGTAGCCATTTATCTGATGGCGGGTTGTCTTATTTCCGCGACTACAGCATTGCTGATGCGGGATAAGCAGCACGGTTAAGCCAGGGTGCGGAGGCCGTCCGGTCTTCGCGCAATCTTCCTCAACGTCTGACTTTTGTTTCACATTCCTGTGACATACTATCGGGAGAGCAGTACATCTGTGGAACAAGGAGACAGACATGAACAATAAGGGCTCCAGCCTGACCCCGGCTCAGGCACTGGATAAACTGGACGCGCTGTACGAGCAGTCGGTTAAAGCACTGCGTAGCGCCATTGGTAAGTATATTGAAACAGGGACGCTCCCTGATGTAATCGCCCGCCATAACGGTCTTTTTGTTTACCCATCACTGTGTGTCACCTGGGATGGCATCGCCACCAATCCCCCGAAAACCCGAGCCTATGGTCGTTTTACCCATGCGGGCAGCTACACCACTACGATTACCCGCCCGTCGCTTTTTCGTCCGTATCTTGAAGAACAGCTCACGCTGCTGTATCAGGATTATGATGCGCATATCTCCGTCGAGCCGTCGCAGCATGAAATCCCCTATCCCTATGTGATTGACGGTTCAGAACTGACGCTGGATCGCTCGATGAGCGCCGGATTAACGCGCCATTTCCCCACCACTGAATTGTCGCAGATTGGTGACGAAACGGCAGACGGGATTTTTCATCCGGCGGAATTTTCTCCGCTGTCTCACTTCGATGCCCGACGCGTGGATTTTTCGCTGGCGCGACTACGTCATTACACGGGAACGCCGGTTGAACATTTTCAACCTTTTGTGCTGTTCACCAACTACACCCGCTACGTCGATGAGTTTGTGCGTTGGGGTTGCAGCCAGATCCTCGACCCGGACAGCCCATATATCGCGCTTTCTTGTGCGGGCGGGATCTGGATCACCGCCGAAACCGAAGCGCCAGAAGAAGCCATCTCCGATCTCGCCTGGAAGAAACACCAGATGCCCGCCTGGCATTTAATCACGGCTGACGGTCAGGGGATCACGCTGGTCAATATCGGCGTTGGCCCGTCTAACGCCAAAACCATTTGCGATCATCTGGCCGTACTGCGTCCTGACGTCTGGCTGATGATTGGTCACTGCGGTGGTCTGCGTGAAAGCCAGGCAATTGGCGACTATGTTCTGGCCCACGCTTATCTGCGTGACGATCACGTTCTGGATGCCGTACTACCGCCGGATATTCCGATTCCGAGCATTGCGGAAGTACAACGCGCCCTGTATGACGCCACCAAAGAAGTCAGCGGTATGCCCGGTGAAGAAGTTAAACAGCGCTTGCGTACCGGTACTGTCGTCACCACCGACGATCGTAACTGGGAGCTACGCTATTCCGCTTCTGCGCTGCGTTTCAACCTCAGTCGCGCGGTGGCTATCGATATGGAAAGCGCCACCATCGCCGCTCAGGGATACCGTTTCCGCGTTCCGTACGGCACGCTGCTGTGCGTTTCCGACAAGCCGCTGCACGGTGAGATCAAACTACCTGGTCAGGCCAACCGTTTTTATGAAGGTGCTATTTCTGAGCATCTGCAAATAGGTATCCGGGCTATCGATCGTCTGCGTGCTGAAGGCGACCGACTGCACTCCCGTAAATTACGTACATTCAACGAACCGCCGTTCCGTTAAGACCTGAAGGTTAACTATGCACAACTCAACTCCTCTTTCCGCCCTGCGCAACCTGCTGATAGCGCAGGGGCTGGATGGCATGATTGTTCCGCGCGCCGACGCTCATCAAAGCGAAGATTGTACGCCGCATGACAATAAACTGGCCTGGCTGACCGGATTTAGCGGCTCTGCCGGCCTCGCGTTGGTCCTTCAGGACCGTGCGTTAATGTTTGTCGATGGACGCTATCAGGTCCAGGTACGCAATGAAGTCTCGCTGGATGATTTTGAAATTCATCATTTACACGATGAACCGCTGGCCGACTATTTGCAGTCTCACGTTGCAGCGGGTACACGTATCGGCTTTGAACCGCTGCTGATGGTCAACAGCCAGTTTGAAGCCTTGTCGGCAACTCATTGCGAGCTGGTACCTCTTGAGCAAGATCCTTTTGACCAGGTGTGGCTTGACCGACCGGCAGCCCCCTGCGGCATCATTCGTGAAATGCCGATTGAAATCAGCGGGGAAAGCAGCACGCAAAAGCGTGCCCGCGTCGTGGAACAACTCGCTCAACATGAGGCTGACGTACTGGCAATTACCCTGCCGGATAACATTGCCTGGCTGTTGAATGTACGCGGTTCAGATCTGGCTATGGTGCCAGTACCGTTTTCGTTTGCCCTGCTCCATCGCAGCGGTGAGCTGGAATGGTTTGTGGATAGCAACAAAACGCAGCAACTCCCCGTATCACTGCTGAACACGCTCACGCTGGCCCCGCAAGAGAGTTTCTTGGTACGTTGCCAGCAACTGGCCAGTGGGAAACGCTTCCTGGTCGATAAAGACTACGCCCCGGTTGCGTTGCGTTTTGCCATTGAAGAACACGGTGGCAACGTCTTATGGGCCCCTGATCCCATCACCTTGATGAAAGCCCACAAAAATGACGTTGAACTGGCGGGCTATCGGGAATGCCATGAACAAGATGGCGCAGCCTGGGTTAATTTCCTTGCCTGGCTGGCCCATGAAGTCCCTTTGCGCGAAGCGGCTGGCAATCCGGTCACCGAACTGGAAGCCCAGGCGAAGCAACTGGAATTTCGCCAGCAGCAGCCGGGATTTATTGAGCAAAGCTTCAGCACGATATCGGCCTCTGCCAGCAATGCGGCGATGTGTCATTACCACTCCAGTGAAAAAACCAATACGCCAATTACCTCGCAGGCCATGTATCTGAATGATTCCGGCGGCCAGTACCACAATGGTACGACGGATACGACGCGTACCTTCGCGTTTGGTCCACAGGATCCGCAACGTCGTCTGCATTACACCGCCGTGCTGAAAGGCTTTTTGTCGCTTATTTCACTGCAGTTTCCCAGCGGCACTCAGGGCCATCAACTGGATGCCTTTAGCCGTCGGGCGTTGTGGGATTTAGGCCTGGATTTTGATCATGGAACAGGACACGGCGTAGGCCACCAGTTGCTTATCCATGAACAACCCCATCGCATTGCCAAGAAAGTAAACCCCTGGCCTCTGGTCGCGGGCAATATCATCACTATCGAACCGGGTTACTATCTGGCCGGGCAATATGGGATCCGTATTGAGAACCAAGTGGAAATAATCAATAGCCGCCCTGGCTTCTGTCGTTTCTCAACGCTGACGCTGGTGCCGATTGATTTGAATCTGGTTGAACTGCATCTGTTGAGTGAAGCTGAAAAGCAATGGATTGATAATTACCACCAGCAGGTCAGAGAGACGTTATCCCCTCGCGTGAATGCAGAGGCTCGTCCGTGGCTGTTCGCCGTCACCGCGCCGATTCGCGTTCAGGCTAATTAATGCAATAAAAAAGGCAGCCCGTAGGCTGCCTTAGTTCTCCCCAATGTCTTACTGCTTAGCTGTTACGGATGTACTCATCCATTTCAGTTTTCAGGTTATCGGACTTAGTACCGAAAATCGCCTGAACACCGGAACCAGCTACCACAACGCCCGCCGCACCAAGTTTCTTCAGGCCAGCCTGATCCACTTTGGCAACGTCAGCCACGCTGACACGCAGACGGGTGATACACGCATCAAGGTTAGTGATGTTTTCTTTACCGCCGAACGCCGCAACCAGAGCCGGAGCCATTTCGCCTGACGCACCTGCTTTGCTGTCTTCGGTGGCATCTTCACGACCCGGAGTTTTCAGGTCCAGCGCTTTGATCAGCACACGGAAGATGGTGTAGTAAACAATCGCATAACCGATACCGACAATCGGGAACAGCCACAGTTTGCTGCTGTTACCGGAAAGAACGATAAAGTCGATCAGACCGTGGGAGAACGACGTACCGTCACGCATACCCAGCAGGATACAGATCGGGAATGCCAGACCAGCCAGAATCGCGTGGATGATGTACAGGATCGGCGCCACGAACATGAAGGAGAACTCGATCGGCTCGGTAATACCGGTCAGGAACGAGGTCAGCGCCGCGGAGATCATGATACCGCCCACTTTCGCGCGGTTTTCTGGTTTAGCAGAGTGCCAGATAGCGATAGCAGCAGCCGGCAGACCGTACATTTTGAACAGGAAGCCACCGGACAGTTTGCCCGCAGTCGGGTCACCCGCCATATAGCGAGGGATGTCGCCGTGGAACACCTGACCTGCAGCGTTGGTGTATTCACCGATCTGCATCTGGAATGGAACGTTCCAGATATGGTGCAGACCAAACGGCACCAGGCAGCGTTCAATGAAGCCATAGATACCGAACGCCACGACCGGATTCTGGTATGCAGCCCACTGGGAGAACGTCTGAATAGCAGTACCGATTGGCGGCCAAATGAAGGACAGAACCACACCTGTGAAGATAGCAGCCAGACCAGAAATGATAGGAACGAAGCGCTTACCCGCAAAGAAGCCAAGATACTCAGGCAATTTAATACGGTAGAAGCGGTTGAACATATACGCTGCAATCGCACCGGAGATAATCCCCCCGAGAACACCCGTATCAGCAAGGTGTTTAGCTGCGATCTCTTCAGCAGGTAAATGCAGAACCAGCGGCGCAACTACAGCCATGGTCTTAACCATGATGCCGTAAGCAACAACGGATGCCAGTGCAGATACACCGTCATTATTAGTGAAGCCTAACGCAACACCGATAGCAAAAATCAGCGGCATGTTCGCAAAAACAGAACCGCCCGCTTCTGCCATTACATGCGATACAACGGCTGGCAGCCAGCTGAAGTTAGCGGAACCGACGCCCAGCAGGATACCTGCAATTGGGAGTACGGATACCGGCAGCATCAGCGATTTACCGACCTTTTGCAGGTTAGCAAATGCATTCTTAAACATAATTAGGAGTGCTCCTGAGTATTTGTGCTTTTCTACGTTCTCACGCATTAGCGAGGGGGGAGAACCTCGCCGTGTACAGGGCATCTAAGTACCCTTTATTTATTACACAGAGTAAAATAATTCAGTTTGTTTTTGTTTGACGGCTATCACAGTTCAGTCGTGAATGGCCGCAAAATCCGCACATTCCGATAAAATGCGTTTCTGAATGTGTCAAGCTGGTTATTCACCGCCCATTTTGTGGCGGTGAACTTTACTCGCATTAGTGATTAATTACGAGCTTTAAAAAAAGTCAGTTAACGAACAGATTGCAGGCGAGAAGCGTCGATGTGAAACAGGCGGGCAAAGTTATCAGTGGTTGCCTGCGCCAGTTCTTCAACGGCAACACCTTTCACTACGGCCATGTACTCTGCAACGTCACGAGTCATGGCGGGCTGGTTCTCTTTTCCACGATGCGGTACAGGCGCAAGGTAGGGAGAATCCGTCTCGACCAATAACCGGTCCAGAGGAACATAGCGGGCGGCATCACGGAGCTGCTCTGCATTTCGGAACGTGACGATGCCGGAAAACGAGATATAGAATCCAAGGTCCAGTAATTTGCCCGCCGTTTCTCTGTCCTCTGTAAAACAGTGTAGTACGCCGCCACAATCCGTCACTTTTTCTTCGCGCAGAATAGACAGCGTGTCGGCTCGCGCATCGCGGGTATGCACGATAACTGGCTTCTGTAACTCACGGCCAATCTGAATATGGTGGATAAAAGATTCCTGCTGGCGCACCTTTGTTTCCGGCGTGTAAAAATAGTCCAGCCCGGTTTCTCCCATCGCCACAACCCCCTCTTCGGCGGCAAAACGACGCAGCTCCTCAACATCATAGGTTTCATCCTGATTTAACGGATGCACGCCGCAGGAAAAAACCACATTGTCACGCTCACCAACCAGTTCACGCATACTGCAGTATCCTGGCAAGGTGGTTGCAACGGCAAGACAGAATTTCACATCGCGTGCGGCCGCTTTCGCCAGCACGTCGTCAACGTCCTTATGCAGAGATTGATAATCCAGGCCATCAAGATGGCAGTGTGAGTCGACTAAAAACATAATGTCTCTCTCAAAGATGGGGAACAGGCAGTATGGTGCCTGGTTGCAGGTAATGCTCAATACGAAGAATAAGATCGGTTAATACCAGCTCGCGGTTTACGCCCGTCACGTTCAGCAACTGCTGACGGCAATGACAAACGTCACCGAGTATCGCCTGTATCTGGGCAACGGATAACCGTTCTGCGATGGAAGATATCAGGTCCAGGGCATCGGGATTGGTTAAATGGGCAATCCCATACGGGCGTTTCAACGCATCCGTAAACAACGTTGCCAGCCAGTGTAAACGGGCGGCAGCCTGATCGTGGTTTAACGCCGCGAGCAAGATATACCAATCACCGGCGTTTAATGTATTCACCAGTGCCGCACAAAAATCTGTACGGTGCGCCCAGCTTTCAGCCTGTAACAGCGTGAGTGCCGCGCCTGGCGAACCGGCACTTAGACGTAACGCGCTAAGCAGCGCTTCTGACGACGCAGTCACTTCACGAGCAAGCCAGGAGATAGCATACGACTCAGGAGGTGGCGCAAGATGATGTAACCGACAACGGCTGCGTAATGTCGCCAGCAAACGAGCTGGCTCTGTGCTGGCGAGGAAAAACCAGGTCTGCGCCGGGGGTTCTTCCAGCGTTTTCAACAGGGCATTGGCGGCGGCATCGGTTAACTGGGCGGCATCGGGGATCCATACGACCTTCGCACCGCCGAGACGCGAATGCTCGTACAGCTTTTCACTGACTTCGCGTACAGCATCAACCCCCAGCGTGCTTTTGCCTTTTTCTGGCAGCAGCGAATAGTAGTCAGGGTGTGTCCCCGCCTGCATCAGCTGACAGCCACGGCACTGTCCGCAGCTTTTATGTCCTTCCGGCTGCTGGCACATTAAATAGCGGCTGAGGGCGTAAATCAGCGCGTCGTCGCCCATTCCAGGTAACGCCTGAATCAGTAACGCATGGTGACCACGACCCGCCTGGTAGCTGGCCACCAGTTTTTCAAAATCCGGTCGTAACCATGGGTACCATTTCATGCACCCTGCTCCTTCACCCATTGGGTGATGGTATTGCGAATATCAGCCATCACAGCCTCCAGCGGCTGCGTAGCGTCTATAGTGCGAATGCTAGCGTCTTTGGCAGCCAGCTCAAGATAGCGCGCGCGGGTACGATTAAAGAAATCGAAAGATTCCTGCTCAATACGATCCAGCTCGCCGCGTGCACGGGCACGCTTCAACCCGACTTCTGGCGTCACATCCAGATAGATAGTCAGATCCGGGCGAAAATCGCCGAGTACTGCATCGCGCAGGGTTGCCAGCATGTTTTGATCGATACCACGTCCACCGCCCTGATACGCCTGAGTAGACAGATCGTGACGATCGCCAATTACCCACGCGCCTTTCGCCAGCGCAGGTTTAATAACGGTTTCGACCAGCTGTACGCGCGCAGCGTAAAACATCAGAACTTCGGCTTTGTCAGTGATAACCTCGTCACCCACCGACTTAATGTCCAGCACCAGGCTTCTTAGTTTCTCAGCCAGCTGCGTGCCGCCAGGTTCGCGGGTGAAAACCATGTCACGAATACCGAGTTGCTCAAGTGTCTCTACCACTACGTTACGCGCGGTGGTCTTTCCGGCGCCTTCCAGGCCCTCGATGACGATATAGTTACTGCCCATTTTTTTCCTTAAGCACTTTCAGGTAATCCTGCACGGACCGGTTGTGGCTGGCAAGATTGGTGTTAAACGTGTGGCCACCTTTACCGTCAGCCACAAAATAAAGATACGGCGTTTTTGCCGGATGTGCCGCGGCCTGCAACGATGCCTCTCCCGGCATGGCAATCGGGCCAGGTGGCAGTCCTGTAATGGTATAGGTGTTATAAGCGGTCGGGGTGTCTAAATCCACGCGCGACAATTTGCCATTATACCGTGACCCCATACCGTAAATCACCGTCGGATCGGTTTGTAAACGCATACCGATACGTAAACGGTTAATAAACACCGAAGCCACCTGGTCACGCTCGCTGGCAACCGCAGTCTCTTTTTCAATAATAGAAGCCATGGTTACCAGCTGATTTTTGTCCTGATAAGGCAGGCCATCAGCGCGCCCTTCCCAGACAGTATCCACCGCTTTAACCATTTTCTGATGCGCGCGTTTTAGCAACGCTACGTCAGTCGTATTGGCGGTATACATCCAGGTATCTGGCCAGAACCAACCTTCCACCCATTGCGGGTTTTCCAGTTTCAGCGCCTGGGCCACAGTCTCATAGCTATCGTCGCTTAACGTATGTTTGATATACGGGGCATCGCGCAGCTGTTTCAGGTAATCGCTTAGGCGCATCCCTTCAACCAGACGTAACGGGAACTGCGCCTCTTTGCCGCTTTCCAGCAGTTGCAGCATATCCCGAACCGTCATGTCGGGTGTAAAACGGTAGGTTCCGGCCTTAAAATGCGACAGTTCGGGTTCCACACGCAGCAGCCATTGGAACACGCGCGGACGGTTAATAACCTTGTCCGCATACAGCTGTTCGCCCAGGGCCAGGCGGCCCGTCCCCGCTTTCAGCGTAAAAATCGTCTCTTCTTTAATCAATAATTTACTGTCCGCCAGATGGCGAACTTTCCACATTCCCACTCCCGCGGCAATGCCCAGCACAACCAGCAATAACAGGACAACGAGTAACAGTTTTTTCATGACTAATTCGGGTGCTCACAAAGTGGGGCTAAAAAATCGAATAACAAACGTGAAGACAGCAATGTGTCGCCACAGGTACGCACGGGAATAATGGGCATTAACGCGTTACAGACGACGATTTCATCAGCCTGCATAACCTCCTCCAACCCGGCATACACTTCGACAATACTGAACGGTGATTGTGCCAGCATCCGGATACAGAATTGTCGCATAATGCCGTTAACTCCGGCCTGATCCAGGCGAGGCGTGTAAACCACATCACCTTTACGCCAGAACAAATTAGCCGCACAGCATTCCGTAACCCATCCCTCGCTGTCAAGAACCAGTGCTTCATCTGCGTCCATCTGTTCAAGATGAGAGCGAATCAACACCTGCTCCAGTCGATTCAGATGCTTAAGTCCGGCAAGCAGTGGATTACGCCCCAGTCGCACAGGGCTTAGCGCCAGCATAATGCCATCTTGCCGCCAACGATCGTAATGATCGGGCCTGGCTGAAACGGAGAGGATGCGTGTGGCGCTGTGACAATTTTTGCCACTGTAGCCCCGGCCTCCACTGCCACGGCTGATAATCACTTTCAACACCCCGCGTACGTGCCCTTTCGCCAGCATTTTCATTTCATTTTGCAGCTCGGACCAATTTTCAAAAGAGATCAGCAGTTTTTGGCAAGCGTCTTGTAAACGCTCAAGATGCGCTGCAAAGAGAGGGATTTCGCCGTCGATAATACAGGCAGTGGTAAAACAGCCATCACCAAATTGGGTCGCTCGATCGCTTGCTGCCAGCATATTCTGCTCGCAGCCATTAATTAAGAACATGGTGGCTCCTTATTTCTGGTCCGCTAGTTTGGCAGGATGAGTAACACAGGACAAGGGCGGAAAACCGAATAAAAAAAGGCCCGACAAGCGGACCTTTTCAATTTGCTATCGATGCTAGCGCATCACCTAACGGGCTTAAATCTTTTTAAAGATCAAAGAGCCGTTGGTACCACCGAAGCCAAAGGAGTTACACAGCGCATACTCCAGACCACTAACCTGACGCGCTTCGTGAGGTACGAAGTCCAGATCACAACCTTCATCCGGGTTATCCAGGTTGATGGTTGGCGGAATAGCCTGATCGCGCAGCGCCAGGATAGAGAAAATAGACTCTACCGCGCCCGCCGCACCCAACAGGTGTCCGGTCATAGATTTGGTGGAGCTTACCATTACACGGCTTGCCGCATCACCAAAGACAGATTTCACTGCCTGGGTTTCAGCTTTATCGCCTGCAGGCGTAGACGTACCATGCGCGTTGACATAGCCAATCTGACCCGCTTCGATAGCCGCATCACGCAGCGCGTTGACCATTGCCAGCGCAGCGCCTGCACCGTTTTCCGGTGGTGACGTCATGTGGTAAGCATCACTGCTCATACCGAAGCCAACGACTTCAGCATAGATTTTTGCACCGCGCGCTTTCGCATGTTCGTACTCTTCCAGTACAACCATGCCTGCGCCGTCGCCCAGCACAAAGCCATCACGTTCTTTGTCCCACGGACGGCTTGCCGCTTGCGGGTTATCATTACGTGTAGACAGCGCACGTGCCGCGCCAAAACCACCCACGCCCAGCGGCGTACTGGCTTTTTCTGCACCACCCGCAACCATCGCGTCCGCATCCCCGTATGCAATGATACGTGCGGCATGACCGATGTTATGCACGCCTGAAGTACAGGCGGTCGCGATGGAGATGCTTGGCCCTTGCAGGCCGTACATGATGGTCAGGTGACCTGCCACCATGTTAACAATCGTCGACGGAACGAAGAACGGGCTGATCTTACGCGGTCCACCATTGACCAGAGAGGTATGGTTTTCTTCGATAAGACCGAGACCGCCAATACCAGAGCCGATAGCGGCGCCAATACGGTGGGCGTTCTCTTCCGTTATTTCGAGGCCAGAATCCTGCATGGCCTGAACGCCAGCGACAATTCCATATTGAATGAAAGCATCCATCTTGCGCTGTTCTTTGCGCGAGATAATGTCTTCACAGTTAAAATCCTTTACTAAGCCAGCAAATTTCGTTGCATAGGCGCTAGTATCGAAATGGTCGATCAGGCTGATGCCACTCTGACCGGCAAGGAGAGCTTTCCAGGTAGACTCTACGGTATTGCCGACAGGAGACAACATGCCCAGTCCGGTCACAACTACACGACGCTTAGACACGGTTGTCCTCCAGGGAGGGAAAATAATTCAAGTGGGATAAAAAGATAAAACTCAGGCGGTCGAATGACCGCCTGGAGATGTTCACTTACGCCTGGTGGCCGTTGATGTAATCAATGGCAGCCTGAACGGTAGTGATTTTCTCAGCTTCTTCGTCCGGAATCTCAGTATCAAACTCTTCTTCCAGAGCCATTACCAGCTCAACGGTGTCAAGAGAATCTGCGCCCAGGTCTTCAACGAAGGAAGCATTGTTGGTTACTTCTTCCTGCTTAACGCCCAGCTGTTCGCCGATAATTTTCTTAACGCGTTCTTCGATAGTGCTCATACTCTTAAATTTCCTATCAAAACTCGCTTTCGCGATGGTTTTCGTAGTGTATAAAATGTTGAAAAATTTGCAACTAAATCCCGGCAGGTCTTACCACGATTTTGCGCTATTTTGAGGCCATTCACCCTAATAACGCAAATATTTTTCAATCGTGGTTAAACCATGTACATCCCGCCGTTGACGTGCAAAGTCTCACCTGTGATGTAACTTGCTTCGTCAGAAGCTAAAAATGCAACCGCACTGGCGATTTCCTGAGCGCCGCCAAGGCGACCCGCAGGAACCTGCGCCAGAATACCCGCACGCTGATCATCAGACAGCGCACGCGTCATGTCCGTTTCAATAAAGCCCGGAGCAACAACGTTTACAGTAATGCCACGAGACGCAACTTCGCGCGCCAGTGATTTACTGAAGCCGATCAGACCCGCTTTCGCCGCAGCGTAGTTAGCCTGACCCGCATTTCCCATGGTACCAACCACAGAACCGATAGTGATAATACGCCCATGACGCTTTTTCATCATAGCTCGCATTACCGCTTTTGACAGACGGAAAACAGATGACAGGTTGGTTTCGATGATATCGTTCCACTCGTCATCTTTCATGCGCATTAACAGGTTATCACGAGTAATCCCGGCATTATTGACCAGGATATCGACTTCACCAAATTCTGCGCGAATATTTTCCAGAACAGATTCGATAGATGCAGGATCGGTCACATTCAACATCAGACCTTTACCATTTGCACCTAAATAATCGCTAATGGCCTGCGCGCCGCTTTCGCTGGTAGCAGTACCGATAACTTTCGCGCCACGGGCAACGAGTGTCTCAGCAATTGCGCGGCCAATGCCACGGCTTGCACCGGTAACCAGCGCGATTTTTCCTTCAAAACTCATGGTCTTCCTCTTTTATTGCTCTAGCGCCGCAGACAGTGCCGCCGGCTCATTCAGTGCCGAAGCAGTCAGGGTGTCAACAATACGTTTCGTCAAACCGGTCAGAACTTTACCCGGACCAACTTCATACAGGTGCTCTACGCCCTGGGATGCCATAAATTCAACGGTTTTAGTCCACTGAACCGGGCTATACAGCTGACGAACCAGCGCATCACGAATTGCGTCTGCCGTGGTTTCACACTTCACATCGACGTTGTTCACGACCGGAACTGTCGGTGCGTTAAAGGTGATTTTCTGCAGCTCAACGGCCAGTTTCTCAGCAGCAGGCTTCATCAGCGCACAGTGAGACGGCACGCTAACTGGCAGTGGCAGAGCACGTTTCGCACCCGCAGCTTTACAGGCAGCGCCCGCACGTTCAACCGCTTCTTTATGACCCGCGATAACCACCTGGCCTGGCGAGTTGAAGTTAACCGGAGAAACAACCTGACCTTCTGCTGACTCTTCACATGCTTTAGCGATAGACGCATCATCAAGACCGATAATCGCAGACATACCGCCTGTGCCTTCTGGTACAGCTTCCTGCATGAACTTACCGCGCAGTTCTACCAGACGTACGGCATCAGCAAATGCGATCACGCCTGCGCAGACCAGCGCAGAATATTCGCCCAGGCTGTGACCCGCCATCAGCGCAGGTGTTTTACCACCCTGCTGCTGCCATACGCGATAAAGCGCGACAGATGCGGTCAACAGCGCTGGCTGCGTCTGCCAGGTTTTATTCAGTTCTTCGGCCGGACCCTGCTGAGTCAACGCCCACAGATCATAGCCCAGCGCAGCTGATGCTTCAGCAAATGTTTCTTCAACAATTGGGTAGCTTGCTGCCATTTCAGACAACATCCCAACGGTCTGGGAACCCTGCCCCGGAAACACAAATGCAAATTGCGTCATGTTTAAATCCTTATACTAGAAACGAACCAGCGCGGAGCCCCAGGTGAATCCACCCCCGAAGGCTTCAAGCAATATCAACTGCCCAGCTTTAATACGCCCGTCGCGGACGGCTTCGTCCAGCGCGCACGGTACGGAGGCAGCAGAGGTATTACCATGTCTGTCGAGCGTCACGACAACATTATCCATCGACATACCCAGCTTTTTAGCTGTCGCGCTGATAATGCGCAGGTTAGCCTGATGCGGTACCAGCCAGTCCAGCGCAGAACGGTCGAGATTATTGGCTTCCAGCGTTTCATCAACGATGTGCGCAAGCTCGGTCACCGCGACTTTAAATACTTCGTTACCCGCCATCGTCAGATGAATCGGGTTTTCTGGGTTCACGCGATCGGCGTTAGGCAGCGTCAACAGTTCGCCATAGCGACCGTCAGCGTGCAGATGCGTGGAGAGAATGCCTGGCTCTTCTGATGCGCTCAGTACAACCGCGCCCGCCCCATCACCGAAAATGATGATCGTTCCGCGATCGGTTGGATCACAGGTGCGCGCCAGAACATCAGAGCCAACGACCAGAGCATGCTTAACTGCGCCAGATTTAACATACTGGTCGGCAACGCTCAGGGCGTAAGTGAAACCAGCGCAAGCGGCTGCAACGTCAAACGCCGGACAGCCTTTGATCCCTAGCATACTTTGGATCTGGCACGCCGCGCTTGGAAATGCGTGAGTGGATGATGTGGTAGCAACCACAATCAGACCAATTTGCTCTTTGTCGATGCCCGCCATTTCAATCGCACGGTTTGCGGCGGCAAAGCCCATCGTCGCAACTGTTTCATTTGGCGCTGCAATATGGCGTTCACGGATACCTGTACGAGTGACGATCCACTCATCAGATGTCTCAACCATTTTTTCCAAATCGGCGTTAGTACGCACTTGTTCAGGCAGATAGCTGCCAGTACCAATAATCTTCGTATACATGTACGCTCAGTCACTTTTTGGTTATATACCGCCACGAGCAAATCGCTGATACGTTGGCCACATTCACAAACGCACCGTTATCTGTGTGCTCGTGAGGTTGCGCTTTCGCCACCGTCCAGCAGTTCGAATCCAGCTGGGTATACAGATTCCAGGCGAGCGGCAATTCGCTGAGGAACTTGTCGCTGCACCGCCTGCACTGCCTGTTCAATCGCGACTTCAAATGCTCGCTGATTGGCCGCACCATGACTCTTAATCACCGTGCCGCGCAATCCTAACAGACAGGCGCCATTATACTGGTCGGGGTTGAGGTGACTAAATCGCCTTGTCAGGCTTTTTTGTAACCAACGTTTTAATAACAGAAGCCACCACGACCGTTTTTTGCCCTCACCCTGAGATTTCAGCAGTGAAAGGAACATTCTGACAACACCTTCCATCGTCTTTAATGTGACATTACCTGTAAAGCCGTCACAGACCAACACATCGGTTTTGCCAGTCAGTAACTCATTGGCTTCAAGATAGCCGATATAATTAATGGAAGGGATTGTTTTTAGCACAGCTGAAGCATCTCGAATACTGTCGAGACCTTTCGTTTCTTCTTCGCCGATGTTGAGTAACGCTACGCGAGGATTGGCAATGCCAACAACCTCTTCTGCCAGCACGGAACCCATGACGGCAAATTGCACCAACATCGTGCTATCACAATCTACGTTGGCGCCCAAATCCAGCACCACCGTTTTGCCCTTTTGCTGATGCGGTAACACCGTCACCAACGCCGGACGCTCAATCCCCTCAAGGGGTTTGAGCAATAACTTCGCAAGTCCCATAAGTGCGCCCGTATTACCGGCGCTGACACAAGCTTGTGCCTGACCTTCTTTCACGAGCTCCAGGGCAACACGCATTGAGCTTCCACGACTGGCGCGAATAGCTTGCGAGGGCCGGGCATCACTGGCAATAACTGACTGAGCAGGGATAATCTGCAGACGCGAACGTTGTTCGAAGTCAGCTTTGGCAAGTAATGGCGTGATTGTATCGGGATCCCCGACTAAAAGAAGTGTGAGTTGCGAATTAGAATTCAGTGCCTGCAATGCTGCAGGCACTGTCACGGTAGGGCCAAAATCTCCCCCCATGACATCTAACGCCAGGGTTAGACGTGTCAAGGTATCGTCGCTGCCCGGTTAGGTGTTTCCCCAGTTACCCGGGGAAAGCCTCACTAAGCTTCATCACGCGTTCACTCTTTGTCTTTCTCACCAGGGGTGGGAAAGCCATTGAGTCATGCGTGATTACTTAGCGATTACCTTACGGCCACGGTAGAAACCGTCGGCAGTGATGTGGTGACGCAGGTGTTGTTCACCAGAAGTTTTGTCTACAGACAGGCTGGTGACTGCGGTCAGAGCGTCATGAGAACGACGCATGCCACGTTTGGAACGGGTTGGTTTATTCTGTTGTACGGCCATGGACCTTACTCCTCAATTACTTACGCTTTAAGCTGGCTAATACGGCAAATGGGTTTGGTTTTTGCGCTTCATCAGGCAATTCGCCAAAGACCATGTCCGCCTCGGACACTTCACAGTGTTCAGAATCATGCACCGGAACTACCGGCAAGGAGAGGATAATCTCATCTTCAACCATTGCAAGCAGATCGATTTCACCGAATTCGTTAACCTCAATCGGCTCATACGCTTCCGGGAGTGCTTCAGCCTGCTCGTCAGAACGGACAGGACTAAAACAATATGTTGTGTGAACATGAAGTGGGAACGGTTTCCCGCAACGCTGACATTCGAGCGTAACCGATACCTTCGCATCACCGGTTATAACGGCGAGACGCTGGTTATCGATAGCGAACGACATGGAGCATTCCACATCACTGTCCACACTGACTACAGAATCGGCGACGCGCTCAACCAGATCAGAAGTATAGATACCTTCATAATCGAGGCGTTTCTGAGCCGTACGAACCGGATCAAGAGTCAGGGGTAATTTTACCTTTTGCATAGGGCGCGCATATTAACTTTGTAACGTCATATAGTCAAAGAAAAAGGCAGCCTGTGGTTGCCTTTTGCCAATAATTCGCACACATTGCGGGTCATCGACTTAAAATCGCTCAAGACAAGCCACTACAGCCAGCTTGTAGGTCGAAGTCCATAGTTTAAAATGGCTCTCATCAATACGCTATATGCGAGGGAAAAAATATGCCTCAACTTATTCTTGCTTCCACCTCTCCCTGGCGTCGCGCTTTACTCGAAAAACTGGCAATTCCGTTCGAATGCGCAGCACCAGAGGTTGATGAAACACCATTACCAGGCGAGGCGCCGCGTCATCTGGTGTTGCGACTGGCTCAGCAAAAAGCACAATCACTCGCCCACCGTTATCCCTCGCATCTGATTATTGGCTCCGATCAAATTTGTGTTCTTGATGGTGAAATAACCGGCAAACCATTAACAGAAGAAAATGCGCGCCAACAGTTACTCAAAGCCCGTGGTAATATTGTGACGTTTTACACCGGACTGGCGCTGTATAATTCTGCGACCGGACATTTACAAACTGAAGTAGAACCTTTTGACGTCCATTTCCGTCATTTAAGCGAGGCGGAAATTGATGATTATCTGCGCAAAGAGCGTCCGCTCCATTGTGCAGGTAGTTTCAAAAGTGAAGGGTTAGGTATTGCACTCTTTGAACGCCTGGAGGGCCGTGACCCAAATACCTTGGTAGGTTTGCCGCTGATCGCGTTGTGTCAAATGCTGCGGCGGGAGGAAATGAACCCGTTGAACGCCTGATTAATCTGCCTGATGTCGACGCGATGCGTCTTATCAGGCCTACGGTCCATCACACGATTGTAGGCCTGATAAGCAACGCGCATCAGGCTTTGCTGCGTAATACCTCGAGGCAGCGCTTCAACTGCTTATCCATTGGCGCTTCAATACGCATCAATTCTCCCGTACCCGGATGAGTAAACTTCAACGCTGCGGCATGCAGGAAAAGTCGGTTCAACCCCGTATCCGCCAGTTGCTTATCGAATTCACGGTCACCGTAGCGATCGTCAAAAGCAATTGGATGACCGGCATACTGGGTATGCACACGGATCTGGTGCGTACGTCCGGTCACCGGGCTACAGCGCACAAGCGTGGCAAACGCATAGCGCTCTTCCACTTTAAAACGTGTTTCTGACGGTTTGCCTTCCTGATTCACCCGCACGATACGCTCACCGCTTTGCAGAATGTTCTTTAACAGCGGCGCCTGCACGGTTTTGACATGCGACTGCCATTGGCCTCGAACCAGCGCGAGGTAATCTTTCTGCATGCCTTTTTCACGCAGTTGTTCATGCAATGAACGCAAGGCTGAGCGTTTTTTGGCAACCAGCAGCACACCAGAGGTATCCCGGTCGAGGCGATGCACCAGCTCAAGGAAACGCGCTTCCGGACGCAACGCACGTAATCCTTCAATGACGCCAAAGCTTAACCCGCTTCCGCCATGCACGGCCGTACCTGAAGGTTTGTTAAGCACCAGAATGTGGTCATCTTCATATAAAATGACATCGGTCAGCGCCGCAACCTTCTGCAGGTTTGGCGAAATGGCCTCTTCTTCACGTTCAGCGACACGCACAGGTGGAATACGCACAATATCCCCATCTTCGAGTTTGTACTCGGGTTTAATGCGTTTTTTATTCACCCGCACTTCGCCTTTACGCAAAATGCGATAAATCATACTTTTCGGCACGCCCTTAAGCTGGGTGCGCAAAAAGTTGTCGATGCGTTGCCCTGCTTCGTCGGCAGTAATGGCAACTGTTTTTACGGCTGGAGTCTCTGTTTTCATGGGGGCCGATTTTAAATAGCCATCAAGATTCGCGCCACACATTTTTCTATGCTTATATTAACTGCTATACCTTATTACTTAAGTTTGACATAGCCGATTTGGTGGTTATTAAAGCAATCACTACGCGGAAGTGAAAAAACTGTGAGTAACCGGGTGATAAATGGCAAAAGTCATCTTGCTATAACAAGGTTAGCAGTGGAATAATGCGGTTGTTTCCGTGTTGAATCTTGTTAAAACAAGAACTTTTCCGGAATGACCCAATTTTGCCCGACCGATCATCAACGCAGCAATGGCGTAAGACGTATTGATCTTTCAGGCAGTTAGCGGGCTGCGGGTTGCAGTCCTTACCGGTAAGTGCTCTATGGATTTCACATTGTAGGAAGGCGGCAAGTCTGGATACCCCCAGGTTCTTACTCCTGTAAGTGACCAGGGTGAGAAGATAAAGCCAACGCACCGACAGCGTGAAAGACGACAAGCACAATGGAAGCTTCTCTGGAGAGTAACACCCAGACTGTTCCCCTGATAATTGCGCTGTGTTTCCGTATGAAATACAGGCAACCGACACTCTGCGCCTCTTTGAGCTGACGATAACCGTGAGGTTGGCGACGCGAATAGACACGAGGCCATCGGTTCACACCCGGAAAGGCATTACTCTGCCCGCAGCTTAGTCGTCAATGTAAGAATAATGAGTAAGTTACGATGAAAAGAATGTTAATTAACGCGACTCAGCAGGAAGAGTTGCGTGTCGCCCTTGTAGATGGGCAACGTCTGTACGATCTGGATATCGAAAGTCCTGGACACGAACAGAAAAAAGCCAACATCTATAAAGGCAAAATTACCCGTATTGAACCGAGTCTGGAAGCTGCTTTTGTTGATTACGGCGCTGAACGTCACGGTTTCCTCCCGTTAAAAGAAATTGCCCGCGAATACTTTCCCGCTAACTACAACTCCCATGGTCGCCCCAACATTAAAGACGTGTTGCGTGAAGGTCAGGAAGTCATCGTTCAGATCGATAAAGAAGAACGCGGCAACAAAGGCGCTGCGCTGACTACCTTTATCAGCCTGGCGGGTAGTTATCTGGTTCTGATGCCGAACAACCCGCGCGCGGGCGGCATCTCCCGTCGCATTGAAGGCGACGACCGTACCGAATTAAAAGAAGCGCTGGCAAGCCTGGAACTGCCTGATGGCATGGGGCTTATCGTGCGTACCGCAGGGGTAGGCAAATCCGCCGAAGCGCTGCAGTGGGACCTGAGCTTCCGCCTGAAGCACTGGGAAGCGATTCAAAAAGCCGCTGACAGCCGCCCTGCTCCGTTCCTGATCCATCAGGAAAGCAACGTTATCGTGCGTGCCTTCCGCGACTATCTGCGCCAGGACATCGGCGAAATCCTCATCGACAACCCAAAAGTCATGGAGATGGCGCGTCAGCACATCGCGGCGCTGGGTCGTCCGGATTTCAGCAGCAAAATCAAACTGTACACCGGCGAAATCCCGCTGTTCAGCCACTATCAGATCGAGTCTCAGATTGAGTCCGCGTTCCAGCGCGAAGTGCGTCTGCCGTCCGGCGGCTCAATCGTTATCGACAGCACTGAAGCACTGACCGCTATCGATATCAACTCCGCACGCGCAACCCGCGGCGGCGACATCGAAGAAACAGCGTTCAACACCAACCTTGAAGCAGCCGATGAAATTGCGCGTCAGCTGCGTCTGCGCGACCTCGGCGGTCTGATTGTAATCGACTTCATTGATATGACGCCGGTTCGTCACCAGCGCGCGGTTGAAAACCGTCTGCGCGAGGCCGTACGCCAGGACAGAGCGCGTATTCAGATCAGCCATATTTCTCGCTTCGGTCTGCTGGAAATGTCCCGTCAGCGTCTGAGCCCGTCACTGGGTGAATCCAGCCATCACGTGTGCCCGCGCTGCTCCGGTACCGGTACTGTACGTGATAACGAATCACTGTCGCTGTCTATTCTGCGTCTGATCGAAGAAGAAGCACTGAAAGAAAATACGCAGGAAGTACACGCTATTGTTCCTGTGCCTATCGCTTCCTATCTGCTCAACGAAAAGCGTACCGCGGTAAATGCAATCGAGACGCGTCAGAATGGCGTGCGCTGTGTGATCGTGCCAAACGATCAGATGGAAACCCCGCACTATTCTGTGCTGCGCGTACGTAAAGGGGAAGAAACGCCGACCCTGAGCTATCTACTGCCGAAACTACATGAAGAGGCAATGGCATTGCCGACGGAAGAAGAGTACGTCGAGCGTAAACAGCCTGAGCAACCGGCGCTGGCCACCTTCGCCATGCCAGACGTTCCGCCAGCCCCTGCTCTGCAGGAACCTGCCGCGAAAGCCGCCGCGCCTAAAGCTGCGGCAGCGACCGCAGCCGTTGCCGCACAGCCCGGTTTGATTAGCCGTTTCTTTGGCGCACTGAAGTCCATCTTCGGTGGTAGCGAAGAAGTGAAACCGGTTGAACAGCCTGCACCGAAAGCTGAAGAGAAAACCGAACGCCAGCAGGATCGTCGTAAACCGCGTCAGAACAATCGTCGCGACCGTAACGATCGTCGTGATAACCGTGATAATCGCGGCGACCGTGACAACCGTAACGAACGTTCAGAAAACGGCGAAAACCGTGAAGATAACCGCCGTAACCGTCGTCAGTCACAGCAGCAAAATGCGGAAGCTCGCGATAACCGCCAGCAAACTACTGACGTTGCAGACAAAGCGAAATCTGGCGATGAGCAGCAGGCTCCGCGTCGCGAACGCAACCGCCGTCGTAACGATGACAAGCGTCAGGCTCAGCAGGAAGTTAAAGAGCTGACCCAGGCTGAACAACCTGTGCAGGATGCCGAGCAGGAAGAGCGCGTACGTCAGCCTCAGACTCGCCGTAAACAGCGTCAATTGACTCAGAAAGTTCGTTTCACTGACAGCCCGGCGGTTGAAACCGAAGTGGCAACTGCCGCAGTAGTCGCTGAAACCGCTGCCGCTCAGCCAACAGAACAGCCTGCACCAGCACAACGCACCGAACTGGCGAAAGTTGATCTGCCAGCCGTCGTTGCGACTGAGCAGGAAGACAACAGCGACGCGCGTGACTCCAATGGTATGCCGCGTCGCTCCCGTCGCTCCCCTCGCCATCTGCGCGTCAGTGGACAGCGTCGTCGTCGTTACCGTGACGAGCGTTATCCGGTTCAGTCACCGATGCCGTTAACGGTCGCCTGTGCATCTCCTGAATTAGCGTCCGGTAAAGTTTGGATCCGCTACCCTGTCGCACGTCCTCAGGATCAGCAGGTTGAAGAACAGCGCGAACAAGAAATGGTCCAGCAGCAAGCCGCACCTGTCGCTGTAGAGCCTCAGGTTGCTGCAGCTGCCGTGGAACACATTGTGGATGCCCCTGCGCCAGTTGAAGCCGTGCAGCCAGAGATTGTCGTAGCTGAGCCTCAGGCCCCCGTTGTTGAAACCACACAGGTTGAAACCACGCATCCGGAAGTCATTGCGACCCCGGTCGAGGAACAACCACAAATTATCGCTGCATCTGATGCGCCCGTTGCAGAAGAAATCGCCGCTGAAGCCGAACCTGTGGCTGACGTTGTGACTGCGCCGGTTGTCGAAGAGCCTGCAGAGGTTGTTATTTCCCAGCCAGAAGTGGTTGAAGAGATTGCCGAAGTTGTGGAAACAGCGCCAGTTGTTGAAGAAGTTGCTGCACCGCAGGAAGTTGTTGCAGCGCCAATTGTAGAAGCGACTGTCGTTAAGCCTGAAGTTGTCGCAGCCAGTGTTGACGCTGAACACCTTCACAGCCATGCGACCGCACCGATGACCCGCGCCCCGGCACCGGAATATGTGCCAGAAGCGCCGCGTCATAGCGACTGGCAGCGTCCGGCATTCGCCTTTGAAGGCAAAGGTGCCGCAGGTGGACACAGCGCAACGCATCAAGCGACTGCGCCAGCAACACGTCCTCAGCCTGTCGAGTAAGCCATAATCAATATCAAAGCCGGCCTTCGGGTCGGCTTTTTTATATCTGATCTACACCTTTCATCCCCGTCAGCTGCGGCATAACCTCCTTCATTAAGGCCAGAAACTTGCGTAAGCGAGTCGGATAGTAACGCGCCCACGGATAAACCAAATGTACAGGCAACGGCGCCGCATGCCACTCAGGTAGCAACGCAACCAGACGTCCGTTGGCAATATCCTCCGCCACCATCCAACTTGAAACAATAGTCACTCCCAACCCCGCCAGCGCGGCATTCCTTGCGACATAAATACTGTCGGTACTTAATCTGGGTGAAATATTCAACGTGACTGGCTCATTACGCAATTGGTGCAACAACGAAACGCTATGTTGATAAAACGTATTCACGGCAATCCAGGGCAGTGCTGATAACTGCTCAGGATGAGAAAGCTCGCCGTATTGCTCCAGCAGCCCAGGGCTCGCCACCATACTACGGGGAACTTCAGCCAGTAAAACGGAAACCGTGGCCGGATCCACCTCGGCACCAACCCTGATAGCGCAATCAATATTATCGCTCAGAAAATCAACGGTTTTATCGTTGAGCATCCACTCTACTGCCACCTGGGGATAGCGCGAAAGAAACTGCAAAAGCGGCTCAAGCAGTTGTTGTTGCCCGAACGCATGCGGTGCACGGACTCGCAACGTCCCCACCGGTTCATCTTCCGTGACATTAAGTCCATCTTCCAGCGCCAGCCAGGCATCAATAATCTTCTTGGCATGCTGGTAACCTCTTTCGCCGTCGTCGGTCAATTTCATCGCATGCGTGGTACGCATGATCAGTTTCACACCCAGCAGAGTTTCCAGGGATTGCAACCGTCGGCTTACGGTCGCTTGCGTTGTCCCCATCTGTTTTGCCGCTGCCGAAAGCGATCCTGCTTCGACAATACGTACAAACGTACGCATCAGCTCCACCCTGTCTATACGCTCATTTTTTATCATTTTCTGTTTCATCATACGTCTGACGTATAACTGTTTTACCACTGCACTCGCTACCACGCCACTCGCTGAAGGATAAAAATAGCCGCACATCCAGTGATTGAGGAATCATTTGTGAACACATATACCGCACTTTCCCGTTGGGTCACTTTCGTTCTGGCAGTAGGTGCCGGATTCAGTGTCGCTGCTATCTACTATGCCCAGCCCCTTCTGCCTTTAATGGGTCAGGATCTGAACTTAAGTATTACCGGCATGGGGTTGGTCCCGACGCTGACCCAGGCGGGATACGCGCTGGGTATTTTGTTTTTATTGCCATTGGGCGATCGTTATGACCGCAGGACATTAATCCTGCTGAAAAGTATCTCTCTTGCTGTGCTGCTTCTGGCATGCAGCTTTACCGGGCAGTTGCATTCACTGTTAATAGTGAGCCTGTTGATGGGCATGGCGGCAACCATGGCACAAGATATTGTGCCTGCGGCGGCAATACTGGCGCCCGAAGGCAAACAGGGAAAAACGGTGGGCACCGTAATGACGGGCCTTCTGCTGGGAATTTTGCTCTCACGTACCGTCAGTGGACTGGTCGGTGAGGCGTTTGGCTGGCGTGAGATGTACCAACTTGCTGCCGTCAGTATTGCCGTAATTACCGCGATTTTGTGGAAAGCACTGCCTCGTTTTACGGTCCATTCCACGTTGAGCTATCCATCATTAATGCTCTCGATGGTGCAACTTTGGCAACGATATTCCACCTTGCGCCGCGCAGCACTGGCACAAGGCTTTCTGTCCATTGCTTTTAGCGCCTTCTGGTCTACGCTGGCAGTGATGTTATCTGAGCATTACCACCTGGGTAGCGCTATAGCGGGTGCTTTTGGTATCGCGGGAGCAGCCGGAGCCCTTGCTGCACCCATGGCGGGCCATCTTGCCGATAAAGTGGGTGCAGCAAAAGTGACGCAATTGGGTGCTTTGCTGGTAACGGTATCTTTCGCACTGATGTTTTTGTTACCCGCCCTGCCCGTTCAGGGGCAGTGGCTGCTTATCGCCCTTTCGGCGGTAGGTTTTGATCTCGGATTGCAATCCAGCCTGGTTGCCCACCAAAACCTGGTCTATAGCCTGGAGCCTCAGGCACGAGGACGATTGAACGCTCTGCTGTTTACCATGGTGTTTATCGGTATGGCGCTGGGTTCCGTTCTCGGGAGTCAGGTCTATGCGCTTGCCAACTGGGAAGGTGTGGTGACGCTGGCAACCTTCAGCAGTGCGATCGCGTTGGTCATAAGACTGACGGGGAACCCGTCGCTTAGTAAGGCGTCGGTTGCCTAAAAAAATGCCCGCTCCGGGTGTTAAGGGAGCGGGCAGACAAACATATCCAGTTTCATGATATGTTCAAAATCAGTCGTTACCGGTTAAGCTGGAACAGCGACATGCCCTGCATATCGGTAAACGCTTTGTAAGATGCCTGTAGTGCGGCCTGCTGCATCACGTAGGACGAAATCGCGGCGTTCCAGTCGACATCCACCAGGTTACTCATCTGTTGGGTTTGCCCTAATGCACGATCGGCGCCCAGTGAATCCAGCGAGCTTAATTCACTCAGTTGCGTACCTAATTCTGCACGAACGGAAAGCACGTTATTCAGTGAGTTTTTCAGACCACGATTGGTTTTATCGATAGCTGCTGCGGCGATATCTTTTGCCGCATCATTGCCCGCAATCGGTGTGTTAAGCGCATCAATCGCGCTATCCAGCATTTTGAACAGGTTCTTTTCCTGAGTGCTACCCGGTGGTTCCGGTACGGCGTTGCTGGTCAGGCTGGCGAAGATTTTATCGCCCGTATGGCCAATGACCATGGTACGGGAAGCATCAACCTGCTGGGTCACATTTGTGGCACCGCCACTGTAGGAACCATCAGCCTGCGCAAACGGTGCGGATTCTGTTTTATATCCACCGAAAATATAGCGCCCATTACCGTCGGTGCTGTTCGCCAGGTTCATCAGCTGATCGCGGATCCCCTGCAGGTCGGTGGCTAACGATGCACGGTCATCATCACTTAACGTACCGTTGCCCGCGCTAACGATTTTTTCCTGCGCGGTCTGGATCGCCGTCGTCACCTGGCTCAGAACGTTCTCTTCCAGCGACACCTTTTGCGTCGCGAACGAGCGTGCCAGCGTATATTGGCTGTTCTGCGCCTGAGCCTGAGAAAGTACCACGGCCTGCGAGGCGGCAATCGGATCGTCTGATGGGTTGATCACGCGTTTACCCGTTGACATTTGCTCGCCGAACTTCATCCATTCAGCCTGAGAGTTAGTGATGCCACGCATATTCTGCTGGTACATCATCTGGGTGCTGATACGCATTGTGTCCCTCTCCCTTAGCGGATATTAATCAGTGCATCAAACAACGCATTCGCGGTCTGCAACACTTGAGCATTAGCCAGGTAATACTGCTGAAAACGCTGTAAATTACCGTACTCTTCGTCGAGGTTAACGCCGGAAATAGACTGTTGCTGCCGGTAAAGCTGTGTCACCACGTTGTTCTGGGTGGTGGCGCTGGTTTTCAGCGTAGCGGTTTTGTTCCCGACATCGCTTACCAGCGTGGCATATGCATCGTTGAAGGTCTTATTGCCGACAGTCGCTTTGGTTTGCAGATCCAGCAGTTTCTGACCGTTACGGTTATCACTTGCACCTGTATCCGCAGCAGGATCAGTGTTTTTCTCTGACGCCATGGCGATTTTCGATTCGTCGGTCACCTTGACTTTCATGTCAACGATGACGTTCTCTACCGGTTTCAGAATAAAACTGTCATTCTCTTGAGGCCCGGGGTTGGGGGGATTAATAGTCACTGTCACTTTCAGACCATCAATATCCAGTTTTCCGTCCGCACCTGGTGTAGCTTCAAACGTTGTGTTATCTGCCAGACGCGTCACCTGCCACTTACCGCCACTGAACACAACCTTATAGTCGGTAGCCTGTACTTTCGAACTGTCACCAACTTCTGCAGTTAATTCCGCTTTGCCAGTATTTTTAGCATTACTCAGTACAGACGGGCTGCCGATATCGAAGAAATTCTCACCCTTATCGCCGTTGGCATCAAAACCTTCTTTATGCTGGGCGTTAAATGCACTGGCAAATGCAAGCGCCAGTTGGCCTAGGGTATTACGCGTCTGATCCAGCTCCTGAGAACGGAAGGTGAGCAGTCCGCCCAGTGAACCGGTATTCAACAGTTTCTCAGGAATTTCAACAGCTCCGGCAACGCCATCAACGTAGGCCACCGTTGTACGATTAGGATCATCGCTGGAAGGCACTGCCGCCAGTTGACGTGCATTGCTGCCCTGCACCAGCGAATAGCCGTTGGCCATTGTCAGGTTGTAGGTGCCACCATCCTGAACGCTGACTTCAACACCGACAATCTGATTCAGTTCACTGACCAGCTGATCGCGTTGGTCAAGCAGGTCGTTAGGAGATGCACCTGCGCCGACGCCTGTCATACGAGAAATCTGGTCGTTGAGGCTGGCAATTTGTTTCGAATAGTTGTTGATCTGATCGACGCTGGCTTTAATCGCGGTATTAACCTGCTTATCTTGATCGCGCAGATACTGGTCGGTCGTTTTAAACTGATTTACCAATCCATCAGCTTTACCGATCAGCGCCTGGCGTGCCGCCGGATCTTCGGCGTTACTGACCAGCGTCTGCAGGCTGGTAAAAAAACCCTGCATTGAGGTCGAAATAGAACTGGTTTTGCTGGAGAGCAAATTGTCTATCTTTGACATTTGCTCATAACGCGTCGTCAGACCGCTGCTCTGGTTCTGCGCTGCTCGCAACTGGTTAGTGATAAAGGAGTCATATTCACGTTGTACACCAGAAACATAGACGCCATTGCCTACCCAGCCCCCCGCACCCAGCGTGCTGTTCGCTTGCGCCATAATTGTTGTTTGTCGGGTATATCCGGCAACGTTATAGCTGGAGATGTTATTACTGGCAGTATTCAACGCGGCCTGCGCTGCGCTGAGTCCACTCATCGCGTTATTAATCAAGCTGGACATGGAGGTTCCTTGTAATCCTTCAATACTCGTTATTATCGGCAGCAGGTCGGTAGACTTGAGCTATTTAAAAGAGATTATCGAGATTCGTGCTGTAGGTTTTACTCACCTTTTCGCTCATCGATTTCAACTGCTGGATCATGCTGGTTAATTTACGTGCATAGTTAGGGTCTGTGGCGTAGCCCGCATTTTGCAATGCCTGCGCCCCCTGTTCGGCGGTCGCAGCAGCGGTCACCGCCGCATAGCGCGGGTTACGGGATATCAGACCGACATAATCCGACAACGCCTCAAGGTAAGAGCTATAGACGCGGAATCTGGCTTTCACCTTTTTCGCCTCACCGTTCTCATATTCAGTGGTGGTGATTTCAGTGGTTGGACCTTTCCAGCTTCCCGAAGCCTTCACACCAAAAATGTTGAAACTCGGTTCGCCATTCTCGCGACGAATTTGTCGCTGCCCCCATCCGGACTCCAGCGCCGCCTGCGCCAAAATCAGATGATGCGGGACCCCGCTCTGCTGACTGGCCAGCTTAGCCGGCAGTGACAGCTGGGCGAGGAAGTCTTTGCTGTCACCTGACAGCGGCTCATCATTGCTTTCTGTCGCCCGGGGGATGGCTTTGCGGACCAGTTGCGTCAGTGCCTGATTTTGATAGCTGGTCACCGTTTCCAGTGAAAACTTCATCGGCACCTGCGGCGCGTCATCCGCAGGTTGCGCTTGCCCTTCAGTCATCTGCTTGACCATCATTTCAGCCAGCCCCAGACCTTTGCCTGCGGTCATCTGCTGCGCAATTTGTTGGTCATACATGCTGGTATACAAGCGCGTTGAATCGCTGCTAAACACGCCATCTTTCGGCAGCGCTTCACGCATGCTTTTCAACATCATTTGCACGAACATCCCTTCAACCTGACGGGCGACCGGGCGGATATTCGCCGCCGGGTCCTGACCCGCTTTCGCTTTCAGTTCGTTCAGAGATTGCGCATCCCAGGCGGCACTGGTCAGCAGTTTGCTGTCACCAATCATTAGATGATTTCCAGTTTGGCGCGTAAGCAACCCGCGCTCTGCATCGATTGCAGAATGGACATCAGATCCATCGGCGTCGCTCCCAGCGCATTCAGCGCACGCACAACGTTGTTCAGGTTGGCGCTGGAACGTACGCTTTGCAGCGAACCACCGCTTTGGCGCAGGTCAATCTGGGTTTGTGGCGTCACTACGGTTTGTCCACCGCCAAACGGTGTGTCCGGCTGGCTGACGTTCGCCTGGCGGTTCACCGTGATCGACAAGTTGCCTTGTGCCACGGCACAGCTATCCAGCGTTACTTCGCGGTTCATGACGACAGATCCGGTGCGTGAGTTGATAATCACTTTCGCATCCTGCGGCGTGACGTTCACCTCCATATTCTGGATATCAGCAAGGAAACGCACCTGCGAGCTGTTGCCGCTTGGCACGCGCACCTGAATAGTGCGGGCGTCCAACGCCGTTGCGCTGCCAAAGCCACGCGAGCGGTTAATGGTGTCGGTAATCTGCTGCGCCATCGTGAAATCTTCATTATTCAGTTGCAGATTAATGGTGTTACCGCCGCCGAACTGGCTGGGTAATTCACGTTCGATGGTCGCGCCGTTGGTAATGCGTCCGCCATTGAGCTGGTTTACCTGCACGCTGCTGCCACCCGCAGCCGCGCCCGCACCGCCAACCAGAATATTCCCCTGCGCCAACGCATATACCTGGCTATCGACCCCTTTCAGCGGGGTCATCAGCAGCGTTCCGCCGCGCAGACTTTTAGCATTACCCATGGAAGAGACCACAACGTCAATAGTTTGCCCCTGACGACCAAAGGCCGGGAACTGCGCGGTGACCATTACCGCTGCCACGTTTTTCAACTGCATATTGGTGCCGGTGGGCACGGTGATCCCCAACTGCGACAGCATGTTGTTGAGCGTTTGCGTGGTAAACGGCGTCTGGGTGGTCTGGTCACCTGTACCATCCAGACCCACCACCAACCCATAACCAATCAGCGAGTTTTCCCGCACGCCCTGCACGCTGGTCAGGTCACGAATACGGTCGGCATGCGCGAAGGCGGTTACCAGCACCAGTGCCATTCCAACAAAAAATTTAAACACGGGGTACCTCGCTTACATCGGCGACAAGTTAAGGAAGAAACGCTGCAACCAGCCCATATTTTGCGCTTCATTGATGTAGCCGTTGCCGACGTACTCAATACGCGCGTCCGCAACCTGGGTTGACGGTACGGAGTTGCTGCCACTGATGGTGCGCGGGTTAACGACCCCGGAGAAGCGAATGAATTCAGTGCCCTGATTTATGGCGATCTGTTTTTCACCCACGACATGTAAGTTGCCATTCACCAGTACCTGATCGACCGTTACGGTCAGCGTACCGCTGAAGGTATTTCTGGCGTTCGCGCCGCCTTTACCGTTAAAGGAGTTACCGCCTGAGGCTTCTACGTCGGCACGTTCGTTACCGAACAGACCTTGCAGATAGCGCGGTACGGTATCAAAGCCAAAGTTTGTCTTGCCGTCGCGACTGGCATTCGCCGAAGAGCTTTTGCTCGCGCTGACGTTTTCCTGCAATACGATGGTCAGCGTATCGCCAATATTGCGTGGACGACGGTCTTCAAAGAGTGGCTGATAACCATAGTTAATCGGTTGTGCCGACTGGAAGATTGAGCCATTCGCCACCGGCGTTGGACCTGGAACGGGCTGGGCAGTCGTCGCGCCCTGCACGAGGGGAGTAGCCGGGATCCAGGCACATCCTGTTAGTGAAACCACCAGCAGGGCTAAAATAGGGTATGGGTGAAGCGCGTATTTTCGCATTGCGGTCATCTTCAAAATCAGTGTGCCGGTGAGGTTTTCACCCCACCGGACTCCACTTTAGAGTTGCGTCAGTTTTTGCAGCATCTGATCGGTGGTCGATACCGCTTTACTGTTGATTTCGTAAGCGCGCTGAACCTGGATCATGTTTACCAGCTCTTCCGCCACGTTGACGTTAGAGGTTTCAACATAGCCCTGATACAGCAGACCCGCGCCGTTCAGCCCCGGCGTGCTCTCGTTCGGCGCACCGGATGACTGCGTTTCGGTGTACAGATTCTCACCAATGCTTTCCAGACCGGTATCGTTCATGAAAGTTGTCAGGTTAAGCTGCCCGACCTGAACAGGCGCCGCCTGTCCCTGTTGGGTCACGCTGACAATCCCGTCGCGTCCAATGGTGATACTGAGCGAGTTGGCCGGAATGGTGATGGCAGGCTGAACCTGAAAACCACCCGCCGTCACCAACTGACCGTTCTGATCCACCTGGAAAGAACCGTCGCGGGTATAAGCGGACGTACCATCGGGCAACATGACCTGGAAAAAGCCCTGGCCTTTAATCGCCACATCTTTACTGTTGTTGGTCTGCGACAGGTTACCCTGGCTGTGTAAACGCTCGGTCGCAACCGGACGTACGCCGGTACCAATCTGCAAACCAGACGGCAATGTGGTCTGCTCAGAAGACTGTGCGCCAGGCTGACGAATCGTCTGGTACAACAGATCTTCAAACACGGCACGTTGGCGCTTAAATCCATTGGTGCTGACGTTTGCCAGGTTGTTGGCAATCACATCCATGTTGGTTTGCTGCGCATCCAGGCCGGTTTTGGCGATCCATAATGAACTGATCATAAAATGTCCTGTATTAACTCATCGACAGCAGTTGGTTGGCGCGGCCCGCGTTATCATCCACGCTACTGATAATTTTCATCTGCATTTCAAAGCGGCGGGCGTTGGCGATCATGTCGCTCATCGCAGCAACCGGTTTAACGTTACTGCCTTCCAGCACGCCCGACATCACACGGATGCTGGGGTCGGCCTGTAACGTCGCACCACGGGTAGCCTGTGCGGCCTGGGTCAGACGGAACATACCGTCATCGCCACGTTGCACTTCGATCCCTGTTGCCTTCACCAGCTTCAACCGCCCCACTGGCGCGACCGTATTAGCCGGATCGCCAGGGTTAAGTGCAGAAATTGTCCCGTCCGCCGCAATGGTGACTTCTGAACCTTCTGGTACGGCTATCGGTCCGGCTTCGCCAATTACCGGGTGTCCCTGAATAGTCAGTTCACCCGTTGGGCTTACCTGAATAGCGCCGTTACGGGTATATCCTTCGCTACCATCTGCGGTCTGCACAGCTAACCAGCCATCCTGTTGCAGCGCCACATCCAGCGGGCGGGAGGTATAGTCCATCTGACCCGGCGTCATATCGGCCCCCGGCGTGGAGGCCACGACCAGCGTACGTGTCGGTAAAGACAATCCTTCTACAGGAACCGCGCGCAGTGCATTGAGCTGCGCACGAAACCCTGGCGTGGAGGCGTTTGCCAGGTTGCTGGCCGTCACCGCCTGTTGATTCAGCGTCTGACTGGCCGCGCCCATGGCGGTATAAATTGCGTGATCCATTAAGCCATCCCGTCAGGCGCTTAGCGCAGGTTGACCAGCGTGTTGAGGATCTGATCCTGGGTTTTGATGGTCTGCGCGTTCGACTGATAGTTACGCTGGGCGACAATCATATTCACCAGTTCTTTACTCAAATCCACGTTTGACGCTTCCAGCGCGCCGTTGGTCAGTTTGCCAAAGTTACCTTCGCCTGCGGTACCCAGCAGCGCCACGCCGGAGGCCTGAGTCGCGGCCCAGACGTTATCGCCCTGAGACGCCAGACCTTCGTTATTGGCAAAGTTTGCCAGCACGATCTGCCCGAGAACCTGTTGCTGTTCGTTGGAGTAGTTACCGACCACCGTACCGTCATTGTTAATCTGGTAGCTCACCAGATCGCCCGGCTTGTAGCCGTTCTGATTCGTGGCGACGATGTTGTTGGCGCCGGTGTTTTGCTGCATGGAGTTCAGGAAGCTCAGAGAGAAGTTCGCCGGAACTGCGCCATTGATCGTACCGGTTGTAATTTTGATATCCTTTGGCCAGACGGCTGGAGCCGTCGGTGGTAACTCGGCTGCCGTGGCACTAATACCTAAAAACAAACCATTATTATCAAAACGCATAAACCCTGCCGATTTCTCAGCATCCCCAGTAGAAGCATCTTGAGTGAAAACTTCCCAAGTGTTGCTCTGCGCATTTTTGACATAAAAAATGTTCATGTCATGAGCGTTACCCTGGCTATCGAAAACGGTAACACTGCCTTTTTTGTTGTAGGAATCGGCATCGCTTGGGTTAAACGGGGTTTTGGTAGGGACCTTGTCAGTGGAGTTCAGGTTGACCTGCATTGACGCAGTGGTGGTTGATTTTGCCGCCATCAGCGTATTCGGGATAGTGATCGGTGCCGGGTTTGCACCCTGCTGAACTGTCGGTGGGGTACCGGTAGCCGGATAGCCCGTCAGCTGCAGCCCCTGCATGTTAACGATATTGCGATTTTCATCGAGCTTGAACTGACCGTTACGGCTGTAGAAAACGGAACCGTTGCTGTCTACCATACGGAAAAAACCGTTCTGGCTGATAGCAACATCCAGACCACGTCCGGTGTTGGTGGTAGTACCGTCGGTAAAGTCCTGAGTAATACCCGCAACTTTAACGCCCAAACCGACTTTCGAACCGGCAAACATATCGGCAAAAGATGCCGTACCGGATTTAAAACCGTAGGTGGCGGAGTTGGCGATGTTGTTACCAATGACATCGAGGTTGGTCGCTGCAGCGTTCAGACCGCTGACCGCTTGAGAAAAGGCCATGACTTACTCCTGATAAGTGTGAAGGCTTAAATTATCTGCCGTACTTCGTCGAGGGTGGTGGTTCCATAGGTGCCAAGATCCAGCGTATTACCGCCGTTACTGCGAATAACGCCCTGCACCAGCGCAAACTGAAGCGGCTGTGCCACCAGTTGCGTTCCGCCATTGCTGGCAGCAATTGACACGTTGTAAGAACCGCTTGGTGCATCCGTGCCATCGGTCATGGTGCCGTCCCAGGTAAAGGTATGAACGCCTGCTTTCAATCCGCCAATGTCAATGGTGCGTACCACTTTGCCGTCTTTATCGGTAATGGTTGCGGTAACCTTATCTGCCGGTTGCTGCAGCTCAACGCCAAATGGTGTTGTCGTGGTTTTGGCACCCTCTTCCGTCCCCTTACCGGTCAGGATGGTGGTACCCGGAATCATGACCCCGTGGCCAATCAGCGTACTGGCCTGCAGCGACTGACTGTTGTCGATCTGCCCGGAGATCGACCCTAACGTGGTGTTCAGTTTCTCAATCCCGCTCACGGTACTGATTTGCGCCAGTTGGGTAGTCAGTTCATTGTTTTGCAGCGGATTGGTTGGGTCCTGGTTTTTCAGTTGTGCGACCAGCAACGTCAGAAAACTGCTTTGCAGGTCAGCGGCATTGCTGCCCGTCAGGGAGCTATTCCCGGTGGCAGCTTTAACGCCTGCATTGCTCGGGTCATTCATGGTTACAGCAATAGACATATGCGCCTCCTTTACTGGCCTAACGTAAGCGTTTTGAGCATCAAGCTTTTTACGGTGTTGAGCACTTCGACGTTTGCCTGGTAGCTACGTGAGGCAGACATGGTGTTGACCATCTCGCCAACAACGTCCACATTCGGCATTTTTACGTAGCCATTCGCATCGGCCAGCGGATTACCGGGTTCATAAACCAGCTTATCCGGTGCCTGACTTTCAATGACGTCAGCAACTTTTACGCCACCAGTTGCCGCACCTGGCGCAGCATCTACCTGAAAAACAACCTGTTTCGCGCGATACGGCTGACCGTCGGGCCCGCTGACGCTATCCGCATTCGCCATGTTACTGGCCGCGACGTTCAGGCGTTTAGACTGAGCCGTCAGCGCAGAACCTGCGATATCAAAAATATTTAACAGCGCCACGAATTAGTTCCCTCCTTGCAGCACGTTCATCATGCCTTTGATTTGCCCACCCAGCGCGGTCAGCCCCATTTGATACTTGAGGCTGTTGTCTGCAAATTGCGTGCGCTCCCGGTCCATATCCACCGTGTTGCCATCAAGAGATGGCTGGTCAGGAATACGGTAGAGCAGCTCCGTAGACGGCGAAGAAACGGTCTGGGCCGGAATGTGTTGTGCAGAGGTCAGCGTCAACGAAACGCCGCCGGTTTCTTCCCGTCCTCGCACCATGACTTTTTTTAATTCACTGGCGAAATCCAGGTCGCGCGCCTGGTACCCCGGCGTGTCGGCATTGGCAATGTTGGCCGCCAATATTTCCTGGCGTTGGGCGCGCAAATTCAGCGCTTCCTGTTGAAAACGTAAGGCGGCGTCGAGCTTATCGAGCATATCTCCTCCGCAAATGACAAAATTCAGCCGACAGCTTAAATCCCATTACGCGCGCGTTATCGCCGGAATAAACGCAAAATGCGTCGCTATTTGTTGCGTTGATGACTGCGTCACACAGGTAAAATCCTGCCACTACCTGAAAAAACGCGAGGTTTTGATGCAAACGTTTAAACGTGGAATAGTCGTGGCAGCACTGCTGTTCAGCCCTATGACGCTGGCGCAAGACCTGAATTCGCAGCTAACGGCATGGTTTTCCCAGCGCCTGGCCGGATTTAGCGATGAGGTGGTGGTCACTATCCGAACGTCACCAAACTTATTGCCGAGCTGTGAGCAACCGGCATTAAGCGTGTCAGGTAGCGCGAAACTGTGGGGTAATGTGAATGTGCTGGCTCGCTGCGCCAACGAAAAACGTTATCTGCAGGTGAACGTGCAGGCGACGGGAAACTACGTAGTAGCCGCCGCGCCTGTAGCGCGAGGTAGCACCCTGACCCCAGCCAGCGTAACGCTGAAACGTGGTCGGCTGGACCAACTACCGCCGCGCGCGGTGCTGGATATGAGTCAGGTGCAGGATGCTGTGAGCCTGCGCGATCTGGTCCCGGGCCAACCGATACAGCTTTCGATGTTGCGCCAGGCATGGCGGATCAAGGCCGGTCAGCGCGTGCTGGTTATTGCCAACGGAGATGGCTTTCGGGTTAACGCCGAAGGTAAAGCGCTGAACAACGCCGCTGTCGCACAGAATGCGCGAGTGCGGATGATTTCAGGCCAGGTGGTGAGCGGCGTCGTCGATTCTGATGGGAATATTCTTATTAACCTATAATAGGTTAAAGATTTTTTAGCGTGTGCCGATAGATAAACAACCAATGATTACAGCGGGCCGCTATAGCGTAACCCCTCGATGAGGAAAAATAAAATGAGCATTGATCGTACCTCACCATTGAAGCCAGTAAGCACCGTTCAGCCGCGTGAAACCAGCGATGCGCCGGTACAAAAAGCGCAGAAGGAAAAAACCACCGCGACCACCAGCACCAGCGTCATGCTGAGCGACGCCCAGGCCAAACTGATGCAGCCCGGCACCAATGACATCAATATGGAACGCGTGGAAGCACTGAAAACCGCAATCCGTAACGGTGAATTGAAAATGGATACCGGAAAAATTGCCGACTCGCTGATTCGCGAGGCGCAGAGCTACCTACAGAGTAAATAAAGTATGACTCGTTTGTCAGAAATACTTGACCAGATGACGACTGTCCTCAATGACCTGAAAACGGTAATGGATGCTGAACAGCAGCAGCTTTCCGCAGGGCATATCAATGGCAGCCAGCTACAGCGTATTACAGAAGAAAAAAGCTCGCTGCTGGCAACCCTTGATTATCTTGAGCAACAGCGCCGCCTGGAGCATGACGCCACGCGCAGCGCCAATGATGAGATTGCTGAACGCTGGCAGACTATCACCAAGAAAACGCAGCACTTACGCGACCTCAACCAGCACAACGGTTGGCTGCTGGAAGGGCAGATCGAGCGTAATCAACAAGCAATACAAGTGCTGAAACCGCACCAGGAACCGGCGTTATATGGCGCAAACGGTCAAACTTCTGCTGCGCACCGCGGCGGGAAAAAATTCTCTATCTGATGCAAGCCTGATAACGTTTTGCTTATCAGGCCTACGCTTTTTGTAGGCCGGATACGGCGTTATGCCGCCATCCGGCATTGATTCTTTACGCCGTCCGACGCACAAACTCTTTTACTTTAAAGCCCAGTACAGCGAGTGCTGCAAAGTAAGCAGCAATACCTGCCACCACGACCGCCATCAGACGCAGTAGGCGCCACAACATCGTTCCCTGTGACCAATCTGGCATGATGTAGAGCATCCCAACCAGCACCGCCGACATCACCAACACGGAAATCACCAGTCGCGCCAGGAACCAGGTCCAGCCCGGTTGCGGGGTGAAGATTTTCTGCTTACGCAACTGCCAGTACAGCAGTGAAGCGTTCAGACACGCGGCAAGACCAATCGACAGCGACAGCCCGGCATGCTTTAACGGCCCGATAAAGGCCAGGTTCATCACCTGGGTCATAATCAGCGTCACAATGGCAATCTTCACTGGCGTTTTTATATCCTGGCGCGAGTAAAAGCCCGGAGCCAACACTTTCACCACGATCAAGCCAATCAAACCTACCGAATACGCCACCAGCGCACGCTGGGTCATCGCAGCATCAAAGGCAGTAAATTTACCGTACTGGAACAGAGACACCGTCAGCGGTTTGGCCAGAATACCCAACGCTACGGCACTCGGTAATGCCAACAGGAAACACAAGCGCAGGCCCCAGTCCATCAGGCGACAATACTCATCATGATTACCGCTGGAAAAGCTTTTTGACAGCGATGGCAGCAGGATAGTCCCCAGCGCTACGCCAAGCACACCGGACGGAAACTCCATCAGACGGTCGGCATAGTACATCCACGAAACTGAGCCAGAGGCCAGAAACGAGGCGAAAATCGTATTGATGATCAGTGAAATCTGGCTGACTGATACCCCAAGGATCGCCGGGCCCATCTGCTTGACGACGCGCATCGCCCCCGCATCGCGGAAGTTCACACGCGGCAGTACCAGCATGCCAATTTTCTTCAGATGCGGAAGCTGGTAAATCAGCTGTAGCACGCCACCCACGGTAACGGCCCACGCCAGCGCCAGCACTGGCGGATGAAAATAAGGGGCCGCAAACAGCGCGAAACCGATCATGCTGATATTCAGAAAAGTCGGGGCAAACGCAGGAATAGAAAAGCGGTTCCAGGTGTTAAGGATCGCACCAACCAGTGAGGCCAGTGAAATCAGTAGAATATAGGGAAAAGTGATCCGCAGCAGTTGAGTGGTCAGCGCAAATTTATCCGCTGTGTCGGCAAACCCCGGCGCGGTAACTAAAATCACCCATGGCGCAGCCAACATCCCGGCTACCGTCACCACAGCCAGCGCCAGCGTCAACAGTCCGGAAACGTAGGCAACAAACACGCGGGTAGCATCTTCCCCCTGCTTGCTTTTGTACTCAGCAAGAATCGGCACAAACGCCTGCGAAAATGCGCCTTCGGCAAAAATTCGGCGTAGCAGGTTAGGAAGTTTGAATGCCACAAAAAAGGCATCTGTCGCCATCCCTGCACCAAAGATTCTGGCGACAATCGCATCACGCGCAAAACCCAGCACTCGTGAAAACATCGTCATCGAGCTGACGGCTGCCAGCGACTTTAATAAATTCATCTATGTTGTATTCCAGACTCTGAGGCAAAACCCCGACAAACCTGCCCGTAGGTCGGATAAGGCATTTTCGCCGCCATCCGACACTTTTGCTGTGCCTGATGGCGACACCGTAGCGCCTTATCAGGCCGACAAATCAGCCTATGGTTGAAAAGAGGTGTTATTTTGAGTGGGCATATAGTACCTGGATTACAATGAATTACTACCGCCAGATGTTACAGGGGGTTATTCAGCCATCGCCTCCCGCCACAGCTTTTCAACAACACGCTGGGCCAGTAGCGCCTGCTCGCCTGCCGTCTGGGGAACCGTCTGATTTTGCACGCACTCAATGAAATGACGCGCACATCCGGCAAAACCACGCTGTTCTAAGGTCGTTTGCCAGCCCGCTATCGGCTTATGAACAACACCTTGCCCACGCTCTTCCCGCCATTCCCGCATATCAATTACGTCAATCAGGCCACCGTCCGTCACCGCCTGCACGCTCTCACGCTGGCTACCGGCACGGCGATGCATACTGGTCGTTATCTGCATTTGACCGGTAGAAAAATGGTGCTCGGCGTAAAGCATCGCACCAGATTCATTGGTCAGAAGCGTGCCGTTATTTAACTGCGCCTGCCCTCCCGCCAGCCACAATGCGGTATCGACTACGTGCAGATAGTCGTCCAGCAAAGTGAAACGCAGATCGTGCGGCCCAACGCTATCCGTACGGTGCTTATCCATACGTACAGACGCTGCGGTGCTCAACTGGGTTTTGAGATCCTGGTACAGCGGTGCAAACCGGCGGTTAAACCCGACCATCAGCGTGAGTTTTTTCCGCGCGGCCAGTTCCACCAGTTGCTCAGCCTCACGCAGGTTTTCCGCCAGCGGCTTATCCACACACACGTGAACTCCGGCATTCAGCAATTCACTGACGACCGCATAGTGCGTCGCGGTGCTGGAATGGACGAAAACCGCGTCGCAGGTTTGCGCCAGATTCATCAGTGAATCCACGTAGGGTATCCGCCAGGTATCACAGATACGCTGTGCTTTATCGCGCGAAGGTGAAAAGGCGCCTTGCAGCGTCCAGTCCGCGGAGGTGCCCAGCACGGGTAGCCAGGCCTTTTGTGCAATACCGCCAAGGCCGACTACGCCGATACGTAATTTATTCACGTTAGTCTCCCAGGTGCGCCAGCAATGAATCAAGTCGCTGCTTAAGTTCTGCGACTTCCGTTTCCAGCACTTCCACGCGTGCCTGCAGATCACCGGAGGCTGCAGGGAGTTGATCTGCCGCGGCAATGGCTTCATCAACCTCACCGCAAAACAGGTGCATATAGCGACTTTCACGTTTGCCCGGCTCGCGCGCCAGGCGGATCACATAAGGCCCATCTTCCCGGGTTGCCAGATTTTCCAGTGTCGATTCCACTTCGGCCATATCGCTGAATTCGTACATACGGGATGCGCGACTACGCAATTCACCAGGCGTCTGAGCGCCCCTCAGCAGCAGTGTAGTGATTACGGCCACCTCTGCGGCACTAAGCTTCAGATTGCCAAATTCAGAGTTGCAGAAACGCTGCTCATATTTCGTGACGCGATTGCCAAAGCCGCTCACCGTGCGCAGAAAATGTCGCTTAACCAGGTTATCCAACTGCTCCTGCACGTCCGATTCCGACAGGTTCATCACCGGTTCACGATTCGTTTTTTGATTGCAGGCTGTTACGACTCCATTAACGGAGAGTGGGTACTGTTCCGGCGTTGTCACTTGTTTTTCTAATAAACAGCCAATCACTCGTGCTTCGGTGGCGGTTAATTCGTATTTCATCGTCTTCTCCATTAATCATGGCTGCATCTGAAACTTAGCGGCCGGGGGTCCATTCTGATGTGGTCAACGCCGTCAGCACGTGATCGCGCCACTGCCCGTCAATCAGCAGGTAGTCTTTGGCATACCCTTCTTTTTCAAAACCCAGTCGCGCCAACAGGTCACCGCTGCGCTTATTATGTGGCATGTAGTTAGCCATAATGCGGTGAATATGCTGAGTGCGCTGCATATAACGGATGGCCGAAGTTAAGGCTTCATACATTAGCCCCTGCCCCTGCCATTTCTGCGCAATGGAGTAGCCGAGATAACAGGCATGGAAGGATCCCCGCACCACGTTTGAGAAGTTCGCAACGCCGATAATCTCTTTTTCGTCCGGATCGAGCAGCGCAAAATAATAAGCGGTGCCCTGTTTATGAAACTCAGAGATCATGCCGAGACGCGCCTGCCAGCCGGACGGATAGCAGTGGCTTTCATCGCGAATAGGTTCCCAGGGTTTTAAGAAATGACGATTTTCTGCGTAATAATCTGCCAGACGCCAGGCATCACGCTCATGCACTAAACGCACGACCAGGCGGTCCGTGGTTAAGCGCACTTTTGGCACGTTACTGCGATAGCCAAACATTCTATACCTACTCCTTCCCGTAACGTCTTCAATACGCTATTCGCATTACTATACCTGTGCGAATACACCCTGTGAAAAGAGCAAAATGCCATTTTTTGAATTATTCACACATTTTGATGAAAACTCTCTATCAAGACGGACTTTTGATAAAAAAATATTGTCCCGCGAAGGGTGGGAAAAGCGATGACGACACCGCAGAATAGGAGGTGCTTATCTTTTAAACTCTATCCAGAGTGACGAGTTTTTCCCTGGAGGGGAAATGTCGCAAGTCTCGCAGGCAAGGAACCTGGGTAAATACTTCCTTCTCATCGATAATATGCTGGTCGTGCTGGGTTTCTTCGTCGTTTTCCCGCTGATCTCAATTCGTTTCGTCGACCAAATGGGCTGGGCCGCCGTGATGGTCGGTATCGCGCTTGGATTACGTCAATTTATCCAGCAGGGGTTGGGTATTTTCGGCGGTGCTATTGCTGACCGTTTCGGCGCCAAACCGATGATCGTCACCGGCATGCTGATGCGCGCAGCCGGGTTCGCCACCATGGGCATTGCGCATGAACCGTGGCTGCTGTGGTTTTCCTGCTTTCTTTCCGGGCTGGGTGGCACGCTGTTCGACCCTCCCCGTTCGGCGCTGGTAGTCAAGCTGATCCGCCCGGAAAAGCGCGGGCGTTTTTTCTCTATTCTGATGATGCAGGATAGCGCCGGGGCCGTGGTCGGCGCGTTACTCGGCAGTTGGTTATTGCAATACGATTTCCGTCTGGTATGTGCCACCGGCGCAATTTTGTTCGTTCTGTGCGCGGCGTTTAACGCCTGGCTGCTCCCGGCATGGAAGCTGTCGACGGTGAAAATTCCGGTGCGCGAAGGGATGAGCCACGTGATGCATGACAAGCGCTTTGTCACCTATGTGCTGACGCTGGCGGGCTATTACATGCTGGCGGTACAGGTGATGCTGATGCTGCCCATCATGGTGAACGACATCGCTGGCTCACCAGCCGCCGTGAAATGGATGTATGCCATTGAGGCATGTCTCTCTTTAACGCTGCTGTACCCGATTGCCCGCTGGAGTGAAAAACGCTTTCGCCTTGAACATCGTCTGATGGCGGGCCTGCTGGTGATGTCTCTAAGTATGATGCCCATTGGCCTGGTCGGGAATTTACAGCAGTTGTTCACCCTGATCTGCACGTTCTATATTGGCTCGATCATCGCCGAACCGGCGCGTGAAACTCTGAGCGCCTCGCTGGCGAATGCGCGGGCCAGAGGAAGCTATATGGGCTTCAGCCGACTGGGACTCGCCATCGGCGGCGCAATTGGCTATGTCGGCGGCGGCTGGCTGTTTGACATGGGCAAGGCCCTGGCACAGCCTGAGCTGCCCTGGATGATGCTCGGTATTATTGGCTTCATCACCTTCCTGGCGCTGGGCTGGCAATTCAGTCTCAAACGCCCAACGCGAGGTATGCTGGAGCCAGACGCCTGATAGCCGAACCTGCGTCCGGGCACTTTTCAGTTTTTTCTGCTGGCGTCCGGGGCGCTGGTACTCGATGATGCTTTGTGTCACGATTACACCACATGCATCATGTTGAGGAACCCCATGAAAAAGTTTTTTTTTGCCGCTGCACTGATTGTCAGCGGCCTGTTGGTTGGTTGTAATCAACTCACGCAATACACGGTTAGCGAGCAAGAAATTAATCAAGCCCTGGCAAAGCATAATAACTTTTCAAAAGACATCGGTTTGCCCGGCGTTGCTGAAGCACATATCGTACTGAATAATCTCGCCAGCCAGATTGGTCGTGAAGAGCCAAACAAAGTAACCCTGACCGGCGATGCCAACCTGGACATGAACTCCCTGTTTGGCAGTCAGAAAGCGACCATGAAGCTGAAGCTGAAAGCCTTACCGGTTTTCAATAAAGAAAAAGGCGCGATTTATCTGCAAGAGATGGAAGTCGTCGACGCCACCGTCACGCCAGAAAAAATGCAGTCAGTACTGCAAACGCTGATGCCGTATTTAAATCAATCGCTGCGTAATTATTTCAACCAGCAACCAGCGTACATTCTGAAGGATGACAGCAGCCAGGGTGAAGCGCTGGCGAAAAAACTGGCGAAAGGTATTGAGGTGAAACCGGGTGAAATCATCATCCCGTTCACCGACTAATAAAACTGAGGGCGCTGATGCGCCCTTTTTTTTCGTGCAAACGAAAACGTTTCCGCTTATCCTTTGTTTCCGGCAAAAAAGACTATCCTCAGCCGGAGCATATTGATGACTGCACCATCCCAGGTTTTAAAGATCCGCCGCCCAGACGACTGGCATCTTCACTTTCGCGATGGCGACATGTTAAAAACTGTCGTGCCCTATACCAGTGAAGTTTATGGCCGCGCCATTGTCATGCCGAACCTGGCACCGCCCGTCACCACGGTTGACGCGGCTATCGCTTATCGCCAGCGCATTCTTGACGCGGTACCTGCCGGACACGACTTCACGCCATTAATGACCTGCTACTTAACGGATACGCTGGATCCCAACGAGCTGGAACGTGGATTCAACGAAGGCGTATTCACCGCGGCAAAACTCTATCCAGCCAATGCCACCACCAACTCGACGCATGGCGTAACCTCTATTGACGCCATCATGCCGGTGCTGGAGCGGATGGAAAAATTGGGTATGCCACTGCTGGTGCACGGCGAAGTCACGCATGCAGATATCGATATTTTCGATCGCGAAGCGCGCTTTATTGAAACGGTGATGGAACCTCTGCGTCAGCGTTTGACCTCGCTGAAAGTGGTGTTCGAGCATATCACCACCAAAGATGCTGCCGAATACGTGCGTGATGGTAACGAACTTTTGGCTGCGACCATTACGCCACAGCACCTGATGTTTAACCGCAACCACATGCTGGTTGGCGGGATTCGCCCTCACCTGTATTGCCTGCCAATCCTCAAACGTAACGTCCACCAACAGGCGCTGCGTGAACTGGTTGCCAGCGGGTTTAAGCGCGCATTCCTCGGTACCGACTCAGCGCCGCACGCGCGTCATCGCAAAGAGTCAAGCTGTGGCTGTGCGGGCTGTTTTAATGCACCGACCGCGCTGGGCAGCTATGCCACCGTGTTTGAAGAGATGAATGCGCTGGACCATTTCGAAGCCTTCTGCTCACTCAACGGCCCACAGTTCTATGGCTTGCCGGTAAATGAGACCTTTATTGAGCTGGAACGCATGGAGCACCTGGTTCCTGAGAGCATTGCACTGGAAGACGATACGCTGGTGCCTTTCCTGGGTGGCGAAACGGTACGCTGGTCAGTAAAAAGCTAAAAAAAGTGTAGCCAATCGATGCGAATAACTGTATAAATAAACAGTATATTCCACAGGGGGCTACTATGCGTATTGAAGTCACTATTGCCAAAACTTCACCTTTACCTGCCGGTGCAATTGACGCACTGGCAGGTGAACTCTCCCGCCGTATTCAGCACCATTTTCCGGATAACGAAGGTAACGTTACCGTCCGTTATGCCGGCGCAAACAATTTGTCGGTTATTGGCGCGACTAAAGAGGACAAAGAACGCATCAGCGAGATCCTACAGGAAACCTGGGAAAGCGCGGATGACTGGTTCATCAACGAATAAATAATGATATGCAGTGATGTTTGTTTGCCGGGTCGCCCCGGCTTTTTTATACACACTATCCTGTAATCAATCGCGCATTTCTTCTGACGAGTATTTAATTTAATATTAACCCACCGATTATCTTTTAACCAAAACAACAAAATAATTGTGCAACATACTAAAAAAAAATGAATAACATGTTGGTTTCTTAGTCAGATAACGCTGAAAACAAAAAATTTATGCCCTTCCCTCTTTAAATTTTCAATGAATACCCTTATTTATTGATATACTGAAGTTGCTTCAGAAAAAAACGCATTGAACCTCGAAAACCGTTGTCTAGTAACACGAATTAGGGGGCATGATGGAAAAGAATAATGAAGTCATTCAGACTCATCCGCTTGTAGGGTGGGACATCAGCACTGTTGATAGCTACGATGCGCTGATGCTGCGTTTGCACTACCAGACCCCGAATCGCCCTGACCCGGATGGGACTGAAGTTGGTCAAACGCTCTGGTTAACCACTGATGTTGCCAGGCAATTTATTTCGATATTAGAAGCAGGAATCGCCAAAATTGAATCTGGCGATTACCAGGTAAATGAGTATCAGCGACATTGAACCTGATACATCCAACCATCAAAAGGCACCTTAACGGTGCCTTTCTTATTTCCAGGTTGAATATTCCGGGTCAGTTATTTAACCTGCTACTATCGCGATTGCAGAGAGAAGCGGATGAAATACGACTTAATCATTATTGGCAGCGGTTCAGTAGGCGCCGCAGCTGGATACTATGCCACTCGTGCCGGTCTGAAGGTTCTGATGATCGATGCACATATGCCTCCGCATCAGCAGGGCAGCCACCACGGCGACACTCGATTAATTCGTCATGCTTATGGCGAAGGTGAAAAATACGTTCCGCTAGTGCTACGTGCGCAAACATTGTGGGATGAACTATCCACCCATAATGAAGAACCGATTTTTGTTCGCTCCGGTGTTATCAACCTCGGTCCGGCAGAGTCCACCTTCTTAGCGACTGCAGCGCAAAGCGCCAAACAGTGGCAACTCAACGTTGAACAACTGGATGCGGCAGCCATCATGGCGCGCTGGCCAGAGATTCGTGTACCTGACAACTATATCGGTCTGTTTGAAGCGGAGTCCGGTTTTTTACGCAGTGAGTTAGCAATTAAAACCTGGATCCGTCTGGCGGAAGAAGCAGGCTGTGCGCAACTGTTTAAATGCCCGGTCAGCGCAATTCATCACGGTGATGATGGCATCACGGTAGAAACGGCTGACGGTGACTACCACGCGAAAAAAGCAGTGATCAGCGCCGGTACCTGGGTGCAGGCTTTAGTCCCTGAACTACCGATACAACCGGTGCGCAAAGTGTTCGCCTGGTATCAGGCCGATGGGCGCTACAGCGTTAAAAATAACTTCCCAGCCTTCACCGGCGAGCTGCCAAATGGTGATCAATACTACGGTTTCCCGGCAGAAAACGACGAGCTGAAAATTGGTAAGCACAACGGCGGACAAGTCATTCACTCTGCTGATGAGCGTAAGCCATTTGCCGCTGTAGCCAGCGATGGTTCTGAAGCCTTCCCATTCCTGCGCACAATTCTGCCGGGCGTTGGCTGCTGCCTGCACGGCGCGTCCTGCACTTACGATAATTCACCGGATGAAGACTTTATTATCGATACTCTGCCAGCGCACGACAACACGCTAATCATTACCGGGCTGAGCGGACATGGCTTTAAGTTTGCCTCTGTTCTGGGAGAGATTGCGGCAAACTTCGCTCAGGACAAACCGTCTGACTTTGACCTGACCCCCTTCAGGCTAAGCCGTTTTAAGTGATAATAAATGAATGGCCTCGACGGTGAGGCCATTTTTAATGACAGGAATAACGTCAATGCGCCGTATCTTTCACTATCTGGTTAATAATATTCGCGAGCATCTTATGCTCTACATTATTTTATGGTCGCTGCTGGCCATTATGGATGTAATATATATTATGTTTTTCTGATTCCTGTGCGCTGACAATAATTGACAAAAATTTAAATTAGCTTAATTTCATTGCAATAAACTGAATAATAATAAAAATCATAACCACCCATAAACCAAGCACTCCCACCTATTCTCACACTAATCCCTTGATGATTAATTCAATAATCAGTCAACTTTACTGAACAAAAAACAAATATCATCATCATTGTTATTTATTAGTTGCATTAATGTCTTTTACACGCCATTTTCGTTCACTTCTGAAATATAAATCGGTGTGCTTATGCAATTCAAAAATAGTCCACAGCGCTATGGCGTAGTGTCAGCCACATTACATTGGCTGGTTGCAATTGCTGTATATGGCATGTTCGCCTTGGGCTTATGGATGGTCACGCTTAGCTACTATGACGGCTGGTATCACCAGGCCCCTGAACTGCATAAAAGCATCGGCATCCTACTCATGATGGGACTGGTTATCCGCGTTATCTGGCGGTTGTTCTCCCCTCCGCCTGCTGCGTTGGCAAGCTACTCCCGTTTAACCCGCATCGCAGCGGCAATGGGTCACCTCGCACTTTATTTGCTGCTCTTTTCGATTGCCATTAGCGGATATCTAATTTCCACCGCAGATGGCAAAGCGATAAGCGTCTTTGGTTGGTTCGACATTCCAGCCACCGTTGCCAACGCAGGTGCTCAGGCCGACCTCGCCGGTAGCTTGCACCTGTGGCTTGCGTGGACCGTGGTGATTTTATCCCTACTGCACGGACTGATGGCCCTGAAACATCACTTTATTGATAACGACGATACCCTCAATCGCATGTTGGGAAAATCGTCATCTGACTATGGAGCTTAAAATGAAAAAAAACCTGCTGGGACTTACACTCGCCTCTCTGTTATTCACCACCGGGTCGGCCGTGGCGGCAGATTACAAAATTGACAAGGAAGGACAGCATGCCTTTGTTAATTTCCGTATTCAGCATCTGGGTTACAGCTGGCTGTATGGCACATTTAAAGATTTCGACGGTACGTTTACCTTTGATGAGAAAAATCCCGCAGCCGATAAGGTTAACGTAACCATCAACACCAACAGCGTTGACACTAATCACGCCGAACGTGACAAGCATCTGCGCAGCGCAGATTTCCTTAACGTAGCGAAATTCCCGCAGGCGACCTTCAGCTCCACCAGCGTGAAGAAAGAAGGTAATGACCTGGATATCACCGGTAATTTGACCCTGAACGGCGTTACCAAACCGGTTACGCTGGATGCGAAGCTCATCGGTCAGGGCGGCGATCCTTGGGGCGGTACGCGCGCTGGTTTTGAAGCGCAAGGTAAGATTAAGCTGAAGGATTTCAACATCACCACCGATCTCGGTCCGGCGTCACAGGAAGTCGATTTAATCATCTCAGTGGAAGGTGTTCAACAGAAGTAACGCATGAATTGCCGGATGAGGTTCTGCCCCTCATCCGGAATCATGTTATTGCGCAGGGTCTGGAATACCCAGTTTGGTATTCAGTTGACCACGTGATTTATTAAAGATTTTATTGCCATTTTCACGCCCAGCGCGACGACGCCGTTGTTCCTCTTCCGGCAACTCACTCTCTTCGCTACACAGCTCGCTACAGCAGCCTTTATATTTCTGCGCACAAGCCGGGCACTGAATAAACAACAGATGGCAGCCATCATTTTTGCAATTAGTATGGCTATCGCACGCCGTGCCGCACTGATGACAATGTGCGATAATATCTTCAGAGATCCTTTCGCCCATGCGCTCATCAAAGACAAAGTTTTTACCGACAAAACGCACCGGAAGTCCCTGCTCACGCGCCTTGCGGGCATACTCAATAATACCGCCCTCAATGTGCCAGACTTTGCTAAATCCATTGTGTTTCATCCAGGCGCTAGCTTTCTCACAGCGGATCCCACCCGTGCAGTACATCACGATTTTTTTATCTTTATGCGCCTGCATCATTTCAACCGCTTTCGGCAGCTGATCGCGGAATGTGTCTGCCGGGATCTCCAGCGCATTCTCGAAGTGACCCACCTCATATTCATAATGGTTGCGCATATCAATGAATACCGCTTCAGGATCGTCAAGCATGGCATTCACCTCTGCTGCCTTGAGATAATCCCCCACATTGCTGGCGTCAAAGTCTGGATCGTCGATACCATCCGCCACGATACGTTCACGGACTTTCATACGCAGTACCCAGAACGATTTACCGTCATCATCCAGCGCAATATTCAGACGTAAATCGTTCAATGCAGGATCAAACACATAGAGTTGCTGGCGAAATGCCTCGACGTTGCTTTGCGGTACGCTGATTTGCGCATTAATTCCTTCATGGGCAAGATATACTCGCCCGAAGACGTTCAATGCGGTGAACATCTGGTACAGTGCATCACGCGTGTGCTGAGGATTGGCAATGGTGAAATATTTATAGAATGAGATCGTCGTACGCGGCTCGGTCTCGGCCAGCATTTTGGCTTTGAGGGCGTCGTTCGAAATGCGGTTGTGTAACACTGGCATGGTGTACGTATCCTGCAAATAGGGAATAAATGAAAATCGGCGGCATAATAAAGCAAACATCGCCAATTTACATCCACACATTTTACGCTACATTTCATACTTCACTATAAAGTTGCAACAACAATTGCGGAATTAATCACCGTTCTCCCGTCACAAATTTTTGATACGCGCGAAAAAATGCGACAATACAGGGAATTGGTCGTTTGAAAACAGGATAGACATGACGAATTTACCCAAGTTTTCGGCTGCATTACTGCATCCACGTTATTGGTTAACCTGGCTGGGTATTGGCATCCTTTGGTTAATCGTGCAGTTACCCTACCCCATCCTCTTTAAGTTGGGCTGTGCATTAGGTCGACTGGCGCTACGTTTGATGAAACGTCGGGCAAAAATTGTTTCCCGAAATCTGGAACTGTGCTTCCCGCAGATGAGTGAGCAGGAACGCCAGCAGATGGTCGTCAAGAACTTCGAATCCGTGGGCATGGGCGTAATGGAAACCGGAATGGCCTGGTTTTGGTCCGATAAGCGTATTTCACGCTGGACTGAAGTGATCGGGATGGAACATATCCGTGACGTTCAGGCGCAAAAACGCGGGATCTTGTTAGTGGGTCTGCACTTTCTGACTCTGGAACTGGGTGCGCGTCAGTTTGGTTTGCAGGAACCGGGTATTGGTGTGTATCGCCCTAACGACAACCCGCTTCTCGACTGGCTACAAACCTGGGGCCGTATGCGCTCGAATAAATCAATGCTCGATCGTAAAGACCTGAAAGGGATGATTAAAGCGTTGAAAAAGGGCGAAGTGGTCTGGTACGCGCCGGATCACGATTACGGCCCTCGTGCCAGTGTGTTTGTACCACTTTTTGCCGTTGAACAAGCCGCAACAACCTCTGGGACCTGGATGCTTTCGCGCATGTCCAATGCCTGCCTGGTACCGTTTGTTCCTCGCCGCAAACCTGACGGTAAAGGGTATCAATTGATTATGCTGCCTCCGGAGTGTTCACCGCCTTTGGACGACGCAGAGACCACTGCCGCGTGGATGAACAAAATTGTTGAGCAATGCATCATGATGGCGCCAGAGCAGTATATGTGGCTGCATCGTCGCTTCAAGACGCGCCCTGAAGGTTCTCCTTCCCTGTACTAAAACACTGTTGCAGCCCTGTGGGCTGCAACACCTTCCCTGCCTGCTTTAGGTTTAACTGCTATCCGCATTGCAGCAATTATCTACCAAGCGCATAATTAGCCTGCTTACTTATATTCAATCGATAGCGCAAACAGCGCGCCACACTGCGGAACGCTATGTCACCCTCAGATGCTCCCATAAACTGGAAACGCAACCTCACTGTTGCCTGGTTAGGCTGTTTTTTAACCGGCGCAGCATTTAGCCTGGTCATGCCCTTTTTGCCGCTTTATGTCGAAAGTCTCGGCGTCACGGGACATAGCGCACTGAATATGTGGTCAGGCCTGGTCTTCAGCATCACCTTTCTTTTTTCCGCTATCGCCTCTCCTTTCTGGGGCGGCCTTGCCGATCGCAAGGGGCGAAAAATCATGCTGCTACGCTCTGCGTTGGGTATGGCTGTTGTGATGCTGCTGATGGGACTGGCGCAAAATATCTGGCAGTTCTTGATCCTGCGCGCCTTGTTGGGGCTGCTTGGTGGATTCATCCCCAATGCGAATGCACTGATCGCCACCCAGGTTCCACGCAATAAAAGCGGCTGGGCACTGGGAACGCTTTCCACCGGTGGCGTTAGTGGCGCACTGCTCGGGCCGCTAGCGGGCGGCCTCCTCGCGGATCAGTACGGACTGCGTCCCGTATTTTTCATCACCGCCAGCGTGCTGTTGGTCTGCTTCATCCTGACGCTATTTTTTATCCGCGAGCGTTTCCATCCGGTGAGCAAGAAGGAAATGCTGCACATTCGTGAAGTCGTGGCCTCTTTAAGGAACCCCAAACTGGTGCTGAGCCTGTTTGTCACCACTTTGATCATTCAGGTAGCCACCGGTTCTATCGCGCCAATACTGACACTGTACGTTCGAGAGTTGGCTGGCAACGTCAGCAATATTGCGTTTATCAGTGGGATGATAGCCTCTGTCCCCGGCGTTGCGGCATTAATCAGCGCCCCTAAACTTGGCAAATTAGGCGATCGGATTGGCCCGGAGAAGATCCTGATCGTCGCGCTGATCGTTTCCGTGTTACTGCTAATTCCAATGTCATTTGTCCAGACGCCCTGGCAGCTTGGTATTCTGCGCTTTTTATTGGGGGCGGCCGACGGCGCTCTGCTCCCGGCGGTACAAACGCTGCTGGTCTATAACTCGACTAATCAAATAGCTGGACGTATTTTCAGTTATAACCAGTCATTTCGCGACATTGGTAACGTAACAGGACCTCTAATGGGGGCAGCGATATCCGCCAACTACGGTTTTCGTGCTGTATTCTGTGTGACCGCAGGAGTCGTACTGTTCAACGCCCTGTACTCGTGGAATAGCCTGCGCCGTCGTCGGAGTACAGAGGTCGTGGGATGATTTATATATTTATATTCTTAGGTTCAGAATAAAAATTATCTCACATGACATATATTTCAGTCTTAATGATAATAGTAACACACCTTATTTCTGCCAGAGTTTTTGGCTTCATACAAAGCGGCATCAGCATATGAAACAACTTTATCCGCTGATTCATCATCAATTTTACTGCAATATACACCGATACTTATCGTCATTTTTTCTTTTAAATCATATGAATTTGGTATTGTCGTACCATTCTCCACATTTCGCCTAATTCGTTCTGCAACAACAATTGCCTCATCTTTATCGTTACACTTAAGAAGGATCGCAAATTCTTCGCCTCCTACTCTGGCAAAAATATCCGTATCTCTGATTGATTTATTGATAATATCGACAATGCTGATTATTACTCTGTCACCTTCCTGATGACCGTAGGTATCGTTAATCCGTTTGAATTTATCAATATCCAGAACCATTACACACACTGCACCTTTTGCTAATGATGATTTTAATGACTTATAGAATAGTTTACGATTATATATTTTAGTCATTGCGTCTTTAATAGCTGAATCCGTTTCTTTTTTTAAGATGATGAAGGTGTTGTACATCAGTATTGAGATTATACACAGGGCACTTATCACCTCAATTCCCCGGCTAACATACCAAATATACATGCTATATTCATCCAGGCTCAGAAGTAGTACATTGGTCAATATTGCTGAGCAACACAGTAGCCCTATACTTTTCCACAAGATGTTGTGCGTTCTGGTTTTTATGATTAAATACAACAGGACCAGCCCCCAGGATATAATAAGCGAATAAATGTACCCAATATGCCAGTGCACCGTGACATTATCAGGCTTCAGGCTTGTTATCTCGAGTGTAAAATTAGGGTTGTAACTGGCCAGAGTGTGCGCCATCACCGCGATAACAAGCATGATTAAAAAAGACAGAACGATATAGCAAGGTTCTCTTTCTTTGGTTTCAATAACTGTCGAGGATATTTTATAAGATTTCAATGAAACAAATAGCAGAGCGATGAAACTAATCTGCCGAAAGTAATAAAATATAGCTATATCGTTAGTTCTTTTTTCGATTGATGCATGATCATTAATCAAGTCCTGAACGATGTAGATAGTCTCGACGAAAAATATGTTATTGCCAAGAAACGCCATGCCTAATATCATGAGGCAGGTGAGATCTTTTCTACAAAGATACTGAAATAACATAAACAGGAAAATTATTCCATATAAAAAGAACAACCCTACAATTATAATCAGATATACTGTTTGCGGGACACTTTGCATCGTTAATTTAAATTGTGTAAGACACAAACCGCCAAGAACATAGCTAGCCAAACAGATTATATAGAAAGCCATTAACCTTCCATTATTTGAATTATAGTTATCCATAACAACCTTAAGGTAATTCTTAATTTTGCATTTTATATAATAAAGCATAAGATTTTGCAAACTATTATACCCGCACAATTTCAATAACATTAATTCATTTCTTATTTAATGGTTTCTTATAGATTTATAACCTTTGTCATTAATAATCTTTTATTATGTATACTATTCCAGTATCACTCGCACCATTCACAACCCCTATACGCAAAAGACACTTTGTCACTTCCAGAGACACCACTAAGTTTAGCCACTTTCATTGATTACCTCTGCAACACTTCCGTATTGGGCATTAATTTTCTCCTTTATTTTGATTGAGTTATGTAATATTAATTCATAAACGTTCGCATTCCCCCTCTAAAACACATAAAAATTGGTGTTTAAAACTGAAGATTTTCTAATATAACGCCAACTTTTATTTATTTGATTTTCATTACTGCATTGCAAACCACATACATTACTCTTTTTTCTTGAATTTTTTTCCTGATATTACGTCGGCTTCAGTATCTGCCTATGTAAATTTTTTCATAAACTATCGAGGTTACTTTCACCTGCTCTCGTTGGCATTGCAGGCAGTAATCATCTGATTGAGTTAGCCATGCAGCTAACGGGTTTGACGCTCTGCGGATCGCCGTCTATAGATTGAATCATCCCCCTTTATTGTTCGCCTTAGGAGAAGAAATATGGCAAAGAATGACATGAATTTTTATGCCACGTTGGAAGAGGCTATTGATGCGGCTCGTGAAGTGTTTCTGGCTGATAACCCTGACCTTGAGTCAGACGACGCCAGCGTTCAACAGCTAAGCATCCAAAAATACGTGCTACAGGATGGCGACATTATGTGGCAGGCGGAATTCTTTGCTGACGAGGATGATGTAGATGGTGAATGTCTACCAATACTGAGCGGAGAAGCGGCTCAGAGCGTTTTTGATGGCGACTATGATGAAATTGAAATTCGCCAGGAGTGGCAGGAAGAAAATACGCTTCACGAATGGGATGAAGGTGAATTCCAGCTGGAACCTCCCCTTGATACCGAAGAGGGGCATACCGCAGCCGATGAATGGGATGAGCGATAATTACTCGTAAGGTCCATGATGTATGTCGAGCGGTAGCAGCAACGTATCAAACACCAGCGAAAAAGGCAGATCGAGGATAGTGACGTAGCGCCATGCGGAGTCCCGAACATCCCATTGCACGCCAGGATAGTATTGATTTCCGTGTCCTTGCCCTGGGATGGTACGACTAATAATGCTGCCGCATCCGCTCAGGAAGAAGATCATTATTCCTACAGCCAATATTCGCACCTGCTACCTCACGTCTCATTCTATTCAATATAAAAAAATACCGGCACCAGGCCGGTATTTTCACGTAACAGAACGCTTATTTTTTCCTGAGCGCCAACGGGTTCAGAGTCAACCCCTGATAGTAGTTCACCCACGAAGAATACTTATCAGGTGAATTCCAGACGCGATAATGTAAACGTGCCATGGTCACCGGATCGCTCAACAATACAAGGCGGCGATCGCGATTCAGTTTCTCCGGCGTTTCGTTCAGCGCCTGTTCCACATGACGATCGCGTGCAATCTCCAGCACGTTGCTGGCGCGGTGGCGTGCAGTCGCCATGGCCGTGGCCAGTGCGTTAAACGACGGGTTAAACACCGCATGCATAAAGCCATCGTCCAGCGTACGTTTACGGTTCATCACCAGATAAGTATCGGTATCCACCAGCACCTGCGGCGGGGAATACTCTTCCGGGATCAGGAACAGCTTCCAGCGCTTGGTACGTAACCCCACCGTGGAACGGCTGGAAATCACTGAAACAAACGGCGACAGGATCAGCGAGAAGACAATCGGTGCCAGCCAGAACAGGAAACGCAGATCCAGCCAGGCCATACCCACAGCCCACACCAGCCCCAACAGTAACTGAGAACCGTGACGCATAAACGCTTCACCCCATGGGGTGGAATCGTCATCGCGCTGCGGCGAATTCCACACCACTTCCCAACCGAGGAAAGCGCTCACGACGAAGACGGTATGGAACAGCATGCGCACCGGTGCCAGCAGCACGGAGAACAGAACCTCCAGCAGCAGCGACAGCGTAACGCGGATAAACCCGCCGTACTCTTTCGTCCCTTTACACCAGATGAGCAAAATACTCAGCAACTTCGGCAGGAACAACAGCACCATCGTTGAAGCAAACAGCGCGATCGCCAGTTCAGGTCGCCATTGCGGCCATACCGGGAATAGCTGACGCGGTTGCAGGAAGTACTGCGGTTCCGTCAACGCATGCACCACCTGCAATGCGGTAGAGAGCGCGAGGAACATAAACCACAGCGGCGCGGACAGATAGGACATCACACCAGTCAGGAACACCGCGCGGTGAACCGGGTGCATCCCCTTAACCAGGAACAGACGGAAGTTCATCAAGTTGCCGTGGCACCAGCGACGGTCACGCTTGAGTTCATCCAGCAGGTTCGGCGGTAGCTCTTCATAAGAGCCCGGTAGATCGTAGGCAATCCACACGCCCCAGCCAGCGCGACGCATCAAGGCCGCTTCCACGAAGTCATGGGAGAGAATCGATCCCGCAAACGAACCTTCGCCCGGTAACGGCGCGAGCGCACAGTGCTCGATAAACGGCTTCACGCGGATAATTGCGTTGTGGCCCCAGTAGTGCGATTCGCCTAACTGCCAGAAGTGAAGCCCGGCGGTAAACAGCGGCCCATAAACACGGGTCGCAAACTGTTGGCAGCGCGCATACAGCGTATCCATACCGGAAGCCTTCGGTGAAGACTGGATAATCCCGGCATTCGGATTCGCTTCCATCAGGCGCACCAGGCCGCTCAGACAGTCACCGCTCATCACTGAGTCCGCATCCAGCACAACCATGTAGCTGTACTGATTTCCCCAGCGACGGCAGAAGTCATCAATGTTGCCGCTTTTACGCTTCACGCGACGACGGCGACGGCGGTAGAAAATCTGTCCTTCGCCCTGCACTTCGGCAATCAGCTCCATCCACGCTTTTTGTTCTGCCACGCAGATATCTGGATTGTAGCTGTCGCTCAGAATGTAAACATCGAAATGCTCAGCGTTGCCCGTTGCTTTGACCGACTCCCACGTGGCGCGAAGTCCCGCGAATACGCGATCAACGTCCTCGTTACAGATAGGCATAATCAACGCCGTACGGTGTTCAGGATTCAACGGTTCATCCCCGACCGTTGAGGCCGAGATACTGTACTTATCCCGTCCAATCAGCAATTGCAGGAAGCCCATCAGCGCGGTCCAGAACCCCGCTGATACCCAACAGAAAAGTACGGCAAACAAAATAAGAATGCCGGTCTGGAGCATGTAGGGCAGCAGTTGCATAAAGGAGACCCACAAATCCTGCCCCATCATGTCTGCAGGATTAATGAATGCCCACCCCTGATAAGGAAGGATCGTCTTCATATACCAGGTTGCAACGACCGTTTGCGCCAGCGTTAAGATCAACAACGTATAGCGGCGGATGGTGCCTACGGTACGCCATTTTTGCTCGCTCTCTTGTTCTTCTTTGGTCAAACGCGAAAGATAACGCGGAGTCACATCGCGCCCACGCAGACGATCCCAAAAACGGCCAACCGGGTTGGTACGCCAGGGATCGGGGAACATAGAGGTACGCGTTGCTTTTGGCATCGCCTGTAGCTGATCGCGCCCCTCATCGTCCTTAACCAACTGCTCTTTAGCCAGAGAATCCGGCCATGCTTGCTCAAGACGAGCTTTTACAGAACCCTGCGGTGAATCATCTTCGCGCGAGTACGTACGATGCTCAGCATCCAGCGCCTGATGAACAGCGCGGATGTCAGTTTTCGGCAGTGCCGCTTTTTCGATATCCGAAAGCGGCATTGCGTCAATATACTCAGTTGTCTTATTCATTGGCAGGTAACTGGTAGCTCCAGGTTTCACTCAGCGTCTGATCGGCATTGACCAGGGCAGCACGCATTTCAGTGGTTTTCTTCACGTCTTTCACTTTCACGCGCAATACCAAACGCCAACCTTTAGTGACCGGGTTGTAGCGCACGGTGTTTTCAACGATTTCACCGTTGTCACCAATACTGGTTTGTGCGGTAACCGGCGTATCCTGCGGCAGCTTTTTCATATCGGTGCCGGAAAAGTCCACCACAAACGCGATGGTACCGTCAGGCTGACGAATGAGATTGGACTGTTTAACATCACCGGTAGAACGACGTGTCTGCTGTACCCAGGCGTTATCAGGCGCATGAAGCTTGTCTTCATCACGCGTGAACGTCAGGGTATATTTAAAGTTCATTTCTTTACCGGCTTCAGGCAGTTGATCCGGAGTCCAGTACGCAACGATGTTATCGTTCGTTTCATCGTTAGTTGGAATTTCAACTAACTCAATCTTACCTTTGCCCCAATCGCCTTTTGGCGTGATCCAGGCGCTCGGGCGCAGATCGTAACGATCGTCGATGTCTTCAAAACGCGAGAACTGACGGCCACGCTGCAACAGACCGAAACCTTGCGGATTTTCCATAGCAAAGCTGCTCACCGCGAGATGTTTCGGGTTATTCAGCGGACGCCAAATCCATTCGCCGTTGCCAGCGTGGATGGACAAACCGTTAGAGTCATGCAGTTCTGGACGATAGTTAGTCGTCGGAGAAGGCTGGTTAGGTCCATACAGGAACATACTGGTTAACGGTGCCACGCCAAGTTTGCCCACTTTGTCGCGCAGATAAACTTTGGACTGAACATCGACTACCGTGTCACGACCAGGAATGATGACAAAGCGATACGCTCCGGTAGCACGCGGAGAATCCAGTAAGGCATAAATGGTTAAACGTTTATCAGTTGGTTTCGGACGCTCGATCCAAAACTCACGAAAGCGGGGAAATTCTTCACCAGAAGGCAGAGCGGTATCAATCGCGAGACCGCGCGCAGAAAGGCCGTAGACCTGGCCTGCACCCAGAACACGGAAATAGCTGGCACCGAGCATGCTGACGATTTCGTCGTTTTTATCTTTGCTGTTGATCGGATACAGCACTTTGAACCCGGCGAAACCGAGATCTTTTACCGTGTCTTTATCATGCTGAACATCGCCGAAATTAAAGTAATCCGGGCTGTATTTGATTCTTTTCACCGCAGTAGCGGTCACTTCGTTGATTTTGACCGGCGTGTCGAAGTACATACCCTGGTGGTAGAACTCGAGCTTAAATGGGGTCTTGAGATTGCTCCAGTAGGCTTTATCGCGATTAAACTGGATCTGCTGATAATCCGCATATTTCATGTCGCGGAAAACGGAGGGCAAGTTACTTTTTGGCGCCTCATAGCCTTTATCGGCTAAGGATTGAGCTTGTTTTGCAACATCATCAATGCTGAATGCCCAGCTTGATGATGTGTACAGCGTTAACATGACTGCTGCACCCAACCAACGCATTTTCATCATTTGTAGTTTATGTTTCATAATTAGTAAGCACTTCCCCCTTTGTGTGCTTATATTGATCCGATCCATTTTAATGGATAATCGGGTATTCCGACAACTGAATCCCTGTATTGTTCGCGCGCTGGCTCATGGTTTAAGCAGGTTCGTCTGCCTGTTTTCACTTTGCGTGCTTATCCTGGAGACAGGTTGTTAGACTTCGTGTAGGGTTGCCCTCGAATGTAACCATTATTCGTCTTAGGGATAAGACGAAAAGTCTGAGAATACATAACTGTCTATGAGCTCTGTATCACCACCACGCGAATATTTTCTTGACTCCATCCGTGCCTGGCTAATGTTGTTAGGGATCCCGTTTCATATTTCATTGATCTACTCCACCCACACATGGCACGTGAACAGCGCAGAACCATCGTGGTGGTTGACCTTGTTCAATGACTTTATCCATGCTTTTCGCATGCAAGTCTTCTTTGTCATTTCGGGTTATTTTTCCTACATGCTATTTCTACGCTATCCGTTAAAGCGCTGGTGGAAAGTGCGTGTAGAACGCGTGGGGATCCCTATGCTGACTGCGATTCCACTGCTTACGCTGCCGCAATTTATCATGCTGCAATACGTGAAAGGGAAAGCAGACAGCTGGCATACCCTCAGCGGCTACGATAAATACAACGCGCTGGCCTGGGAGCTGATTTCCCATCTGTGGTTTTTACTGGTTCTCGTGGTGTTAACGACCCTGAGCATGTGGGTGTTTACCCAGATGAAACACAGATTGACGCAAAGAGACGTCGGCAGCGCGCCTGCGGTGTCAATGACGAAGTTAACGCTGATTTTTGCAGTGCTGGGTTTCGGTTATGCCGCCGTCAGAAGGACGATTTTCATCCTCTACCCTTCGATTCTCAGCGATGGCATGTTTAATTTTATCGTTATGCAAACGTTGTTTTATGTGCCTTTCTTTATGCTCGGTGCGCTGGCGTTTATCAATCCTAATCTGAAAGCGCTGTTTACCACGCCATCGCGCGGCTGCACGCTGGGCGCCGCATGCGCATTTGTCGCATACCTGCTCAATCAACGTTACGGCAACGGCGATGCCTGGATGTATGAAACCGAATATGTTATTACCATGGTCATGGGCCTGTGGATGGTGAACGTCGTCTTTTCACTTGGTCACCGTTTGCTGAATTTCCAGTCAGCCCGCGTAACCTATTTTGTCAACGCATCTCTGTTTATCTATCTGGTGCATCATCCGTTAACGCTGTTTTTTGGCGCTTACATCACACCGCATATCAAGTCGAATTTGCTGGGCTTTCTCTGCGGTCTACTGTTTGTAGTCGGGATTGCGGTAATACTGTACGAAATCCATTTACGGATCCCGGTGCTGAAGTTTCTCTTTTCGGGTAAACCACCCGTCAGGCAGGATAAAAACAAGGCCGTGGCCGGTTAGTTTTCCGTCAATCATTGTGTGGTTCAGAGCAACCACTCAATGGGTAACACGGACGCCAGCTTTACCAGAACCCGCTTCCAGAATCCTGTGGCGGGTTCTTTTTTCAGTACCTGTTCACTGCCAGAAAGTCTGTCGACCCAATTGATTCTTCCCCACCGATCAAGACGTAGTTGCCAGGCCATTTCACGCTGGCTTTGCATAAAACGTTTATGAATCAACTCGGCCAGTACTTCACTCTCAATCACAAACCCCATTTCCGTATTGAGCAGCGTTGAACGGGGATCAAAATTAAGCGAGCCGATAAACACTTTACAACCGTCAATGCTGAAGGTTTTCGCATGCAGGCTGGAGCCTGAATTACCGGTTAATCCCCGGTCATGTACTGCTGAAACGCGATCGCGAGTTGGTTTGAGCTCGTATAACTCCACACCGTAGCGCAAGAGCTTTTTTCGCCAGCGTGCATAGCCTGCGTGAACGACTGCGACATCATTCGCCGCCAGAGAATTAGTTAAAATCGCGATCTTAACGCCTTTTCTCACCAGTCTCAGGAGCTGCGCCACACCGGCGCGAGTTGGTACAAAGTAGGCGGAAATAATATCAATACGCTCGGTGGGAGATCCCATCACGTCAAACAAACGCTGCGGTAATAGTGAGTGGCGCGGCGCTTTCCCCTCTCCTTTTGCGGGATCATCACTCAGCAAGCGCGTTCTCGCCCAAATCAGCGGTAGCGACCTCTGATCGAGGTGGGTCATAAACTGGCTGGTTTCCAGCTTATGTAGATAGCGACGCGTGATGTCATCGTTATACCAGGATTCTGGAAGTTCGATTTTTTGCGTTGAAGCTGGCTCAGCCACCTCAAGTACATTTTGCAATGTTGAAACCGAGCGGCAGTGCCAGTAACGCTCAAAGTCGTCAGCAACATCCTGGACCACCGGCCCGATAGCCATAACATCCAGATCGGAAAACAGCGGTTGTTCGCCTGTGCCAAAATAGGCATCGCCGATATTTCGCCCGCCCACGAGAGTTACGACGCCGTCAGCGGTATAACTTTTATTGTGCATACGTCGATTCAACCGGGCAAAATCGGTTAAATAGCCTAGTGCACGCAGGATACGAAAGGAAAAGGGATTAAACAGACGGATTTCTATATTAGGGTGATTGTCCAGCAAACGCAGCGTGTCATCCAGACCTGGCGTGTTGTTATCATCCAGCAACAAACGCACCCGGACGCCCCGCTTCGCCGCGGCCAGCAAAACGGAAAATAGTAATAGCCCGGACATGTCGCTTTCCCAGATGTAATACTGAACATCCAGGGTACGTTCCGCCATTTCCGTCAACCGATAGCGAGCAGCAAATGCATCCAGGCTGTCATCCAACGTCAGAATGCCGCATTCTCCCGGGTGGTTTTCACAAAGTGGCGTGATGGCACGCTCAAGTCGCGTCATATCAGTCCGTGCGTTCATCGCCTTGCTGGGTAAGTAATCTCTTGTATAGCCGAGCGTTTTCTTCATCAAAGCACACGAAGTATATTTGATCGGGAAGCGCACGTCGGGTGATAAATTTCAACACCGTTTTAACCGCGATCTCTGCCGCTGCAGCGCGGGGATAACCATAAGCCCCGGTGCTAATCGCCGGAAAAGCAATGGACTGATAGCCATTGGCTAAGGCCAGTTGCAAGCTATTAAAGTAAGCCTCTTCGAGGCGTTCAGCTTCATGATGATCGCCACCCTGCCATACGGGCCCCACGCTGTGGATCACCGCCCTGGCGGGCAAGTTTCCCGCCAGGGTGATAACCGCATGACCGGTTGGGCATTCGCCCTGTTGCTGGATAACCTGTTTGCAGGCCGCCAGCAACGCAGGCCCTGCAGCGCGATGAATCGCTCCATCGACGCCACCTCCGCCCAATAGCGATGGATTCGCCGCGTTGACAATCACATCAACAGCGATCGTCGTAATATCGCCATGTAACACATGAACACGTGATTGCATAAGTTTCCCCTGACCAAACACTATTTGTTAAGTGTACAGCAGGGTTTTCCCGGAAATCTCACTTTTTAACCAAACGTGTGCATATGTACGCCGGAATGATTCATTTATATTCAATGTTAAGAATTGCCATGTTTTTCTGTTCATTGAGATAGTGCATTTTGACTGTGGCAATTTGCTGCACATTTTGAGGGGCAGTCGCGACCTGTTGCTGACTGTAGAGACTATTACGGGTGGTGCCGTCGCGCATACATGACAATTCAATTTGCTGCTGCCGAGCGTTAACATCGCAAGGTGATTCAACTATTGCACCGCGAAAATGAATAACCCCGCCGGTTGAGATTTGTTGCGCCATTGCGGGGAGGGTAAAAAGAGAAATGCTGCACAAGCTGATACTTAAAAAACGCTTTAATAATGTACACATAAGGGTTCCTCAATGATTAGCCATCCTTGAGGGATCGAAATGATCCTTCGCCGCTGTGATTAACGATCAAATTAAAACGTTCAAACGTCTCTATATTCATAGAACAGCAGTGCATTCCCAGCCACACCCTTAATGCAAATACATCAAAAAATCACGGGTGACCGTTTGAATCTGGCCATTGCTGAGACAGATGCAGAGACTGCCCATCCGAAACGGTAACGATAATTTTGACCGAATCCTCAGGTGAAATATTAAAACTCAGTTTAGTTAATTCAATCGGCCGATTAGCGGGGACCGAAAGGCTTGTTTTCTGCTGCGATTGGCTTTGTCCCCCGGACCCTTTACGTATGGCAAGGACTTGTACCTCACATACGCACGGTTGAGTTAACGTCACCTGAGGAATAATGGTGTACATATCACCTTGCTGAGTTGTATTGAATGTTATTTGATTTGCCAGCGCGGCAATGAGTAATAGCGTATGCATAATATTCTCCCGAAAAAAAAACAGGGCTCACGCCCTGTTTATTATCAGTCAGAAAACTGAATTAGTGTTGGTTAGCTGTAGCGTTGTTACCAAAGCCAACCTGCTGAATCAGCACATTGGAGTCAGAGGCTGTCTGATTAACCAACGCACCGTTACGGCCACCGAACTGGGTCACGCTAATATCAGCATTTTTTGCATTCCACTGATCGATAGTGGCACTGTTCTGGAAGCCGGTCTGTTTCAGGCTAATGGTACTGTCATCAGCACCCTGACCAACAACAGCTCCGTTGCCACGCCCGTGTTGTGTGATGGTGACATCTGATTTACGCGCATCACTTTGCAGAGCACTTGCAGAGTTGTTTGACCCATATTGGTAGATACTCAGTGAAGAGTCTGGGCCATAATTACTGCCACCACCATGATGATTGCCGCCCCATTGCGGAACAACACCAGCCAGAGCACTGCCAGAAACTACGATTGCTGCGAATGCTGCCACTTTTAAAAGTTTCATGGTAAACCCCCATCGGATTGATTTAAACGTCGTTAATGGATTAGCGTTGAGTCACGCGAATTGCCATTTGCGACTGTCTCTGCACCACAACTGCTGTTTTTTGTGTACCGTACTGGGTAATATTGGCTTTATTACCAGAGCCTTTCTGGATAATTACCGCCGTATTACCGTATGAACCTTGTTTAATACTCGCATCATTGGAACTACCCGTTTGATCAATATATGCAAAGTTATATGATCCCGTCTGGTCTGTTTTCGCTCGATTACCAGAACCTTCTTGCGAAATGACTGACAATAACTTCGAGCCCCCCTGGCGGGTATTTGCACTGTTCGCAGTGCCAACCTGACCAATAATGGCTGCCTGATTAAATGAAGACTTACTTAATTCATTTACCGCAAAGTTATATTCTGAATTAGCTAAATCATAACTTGTAGTCGCGGCTGCAATCCCAGGCACACCCAGCATTGTAAACATCATAAATAACAACTTGTTTTTCATGTTGTCACCCTGGACCTGGTCGTACATGAAGTTAAATTAATTACCACTCAAATTGTTGTTAACATGACTTACATTTGTTAATGCCACGTTACGATGAAGAGTATGTCTGCGGAAACATTTTAAATAACTCACCCGCCAGTTGTATTTTTATATTCAGATTCACCCCAAAGTACTAATTAACAGCGAACAATACCGTTACAGCTCTGGATTTCATTTCTTTTTTAACCCGGTGAATGAATTTCTATGCAGTAACAAAAAAAACGCGTTTTCCGCGTTTTCTGGGCCTCGTAGCGAGGTACTTCGATAGTTAGCAGTACAAGTCGTGACAAGCGTCATTTTTTTCTATCTAAAATTGTCCAACTTAAAGTAAGACGAAAAGATCGGAATTTATTAGAAATCAAAAACCATCTAAGCATAAATTTAATCCTTTAAAATCAATACTATATTATAATTTGTATGATTTTTTAAATCTATGCAGTATCGCCAAAATGTACAACTTTACTATCAAATCTAAACTTCTAAAAAACCCAAAAATCACATTTTAATATATAAATTTACATTATGTAACATGTTTAACACTTGCTTTAAGATTTGTAATAGCTAGATTGAAATCAGTTGAAGTCCATTTGTTTTAATATTTTCACCCCGTTGGGTCGATATTTTATTTCTACACAGCAGTGCAACATCTGTCAGTACTTCTGGTGCCTCTATTTTAGTAGAGACAGCTGTCAGGTGTGCGACTAAAAAAGTGGAGTTTCATCATGTTTAATGAAGTCCATAGTATTCATGGTCATACATTATTGTTGATCACTAAACCATCCCTGCAGGCAACTGCGTTATTACAGCATTTAAAACAATCGCTGGCGTTAACCGGAAAACTACATAATATTCAACGTTCTCTGGATGATATTTCCTCCAGCTGCATTGTTCTACTGGACATGATGGAGGCAGACAAAAAACTGATCCATTACTGGCAAGATAATTTGAGCAGAAAAAACAACAATATAAAGACGTTATTGTTGAATACCCCAGATGATTATCCTTATCGGGATATTGAAAACTGGCCGCATATCAATGGCGTATTCTACGCAACGGAAGATGAGCAGCGTGTCGTCAGCGGATTGCAAGGTGTGTTGCGTGGCGAATGCTACTTTTCACAAAAACTTGCCAGCTACCTGATCACGCATTCCGGGAACTACCGCTATAACAGCACGGAGTCGGCATTACTTACGCACCGTGAAAAAGAAATCCTTAATAAACTGCGTATTGGCGCCTCAAATATTGAAATCGCGCGTTCACTATTTATTAGTGAAAATACGGTTAAAACACATCTTTATAATCTTTTCAAAAAGATAGCTGTCAAAAATCGTACGCAGGCGGTCTCGTGGGCCAATGATAACCTCAGGCGATAAAGCCATGAAAAGCTATTTGTCCTGGATTGTGGCAGCAAATTTGTTCCTTGCTGCCGGGAATCTACACGCTGCTGTAGAGGTGGAGGTTCCCGGACTGTTGACTGACCACACTGTCTCTTCTATTGGCCATGATTTTTATCGTGCCTTTAGTGACAAGTGGGAAAGTAAGTACACAGGAAACTTAACCATTAATGAAAGGCCCAGTGCACGTTGGGGAAGTTGGATCACCATAACTGTCAATCAGGACGTTATCTTCCAGACTTTTTTATTCCCGACGAAAAGAGACTTCGACAAAATTGTGGTCTTCGCATTGGCAGAAACTGAGGAAGCATTAAATCGTCGGCAAATAGATCAAACGCTATTAAGTACGAGCGATTTAGCGCGCGATGAATTCTAAAACATGATTTTGTCCGGAGGCTTTCATGCGTGTCAAACATGCAGTGGTTTTGCTCATGCTGATTTCACCATTAAGTTGGGCCGGAAATATGACGTTCCAGTTCCGCAACCCTAACTTTGGTGGCAACCCAAATAACGGCTCTTTTTTACTGAACAGCGCTCAGGCGCAAAACTCGTATAAGGATCCGAGTGCTGGCGATTACGGGATTGAAACCCCATCAGCACTGGATAACTTTACCCAGGCAATACAGTCGCAAATACTCGGTGGCTTGCTCACCAATATCAATACCGGTAAACCGGGGAGGATGGTAACCAGCGATTTTATCGTTGATATCGCCAACCGGGATGGGCAACTGCAACTGAATGTCACGGACAGGAAAACGGGGAGAACGTCGACTATTGAAGTGTCGGGTTTACAAAATCAGTCGACCGATTTCTAAATTATAGCCACGAAAGGAAAAAATCATGCAGCGCTTACTTATCATGGTGGCAGTAATTTTACTCAGCGGATGTTTAACAGCTCCGCCTCAAGAAGCCGCTAAGCCGACATTAATGCCCCGGGCCCAAAGCTATAAAGATTTGACGCATCTGCCTATGCCTACAGGTAAGATCTTTGTGTCGGTATACAACATTCAGGATGAGACTGGCCAATTTAAACCTTACCCGGCAAGTAACTTCTCTACCGCCGTCCCGCAAAGCGCCACGGCTATGCTTGTCACCGCATTGAAAGATTCTCGTTGGTTCGTCCCTCTGGAACGTCAGGGGCTACAGAACTTGCTGAACGAACGTAAAATCATTCGTGCGGCTCAGGAAAACGGTACGGTTGCGATTAATAACCGGATCCCGCTACAGTCCCTGACCGCGGCAAACGTCATGGTGGAAGGGTCAATTATCGGTTATGAAAGCAACGTTAAATCGGGTGGTGTCGGTGCGCGTTATTTCGGTATTGGCGCCGATACGCAATACCAGCTCGACCAGATAGCGGTAAACCTGCGCGTAGTTAACGTCAGCACCGGTGAGATCCTGTCGTCAGTGAACACCAGTAAAACCATTTTGTCTTATGAAGTACAGGCTGGAGTGTTCCGCTTTATTGACTACCAGCGTCTGTTGGAAGGTGAAATTGGCTACACCTCTAACGAACCGGTTATGCTTTGTCTGATGTCAGCGATTGAAACAGGCGTTATCTTCTTAATTAATGACGGCATCGATCGCGGATTGTGGGATTTGCAGGATAAGAAACAAGTTGATAATGACATTCTGGTTAAATACCGCCATATGTCGGTACCGCCAGAATCCTGATGGATCTTTACTGCATAAAAAGCGTGAGGAAAACCCTCACGCTTTTTTATTTACTGGTCAGCGTCGGCGATATTCGATTTTCACGGCGAGATGCCAGCCACAGACCACTGTTTTTCATCGCATAGCCGAATACCAGGCCCAGTACCAGTGACGGTACAACCAGTCGCCAGTCGCCCTGCCCTGCAAATGTTGCACATGCGCCAATAAACGTGCCCGGTACAAATGAAAGCAACCATTGCTTTGCCTGGATACACATCAGAAACGCGACAATTCCCGTCATGACATAACCAATAATGTCCATATGCGGGGCAAGCGCGCTACCGTTAATAATCACCAACGCCCACACCACACCGCTTAGCAGCGTACACGCCGAGATCCACAGTCCTTTTAGCCCACCTTGCGGGCAGGCGAAATAGGCCGTGCAACCCAGAAAGCCAGCCCAACTGAGTAAGCCAAGAGAAACGGCCACCCATCCCCAGATCCCAGAGAGAATGCCCGTTGTGATTGCAATTGAGAGAAGTATGTTCATGCCGCGTATCTTAGCAGAAAAACGACATAGGAATGAGATCGTGCACACAATTTATGCAAGCATGTAATTTGCGTTGCAGTTTAAAGTGATTTAAATCACATTTACTCGTCAGTATCTTCCTGCAATTCGTCCCACATTGCACTAATAGCATCACGTGTTAGCGGCGCCATGGTACGCCAGAACGGCGTGTTTGCGTGCGCCTCAACTTTGCCAAGGAACGTACCACACCAGGGCAGCAGGTAGTCTACAAACAAGGTTTCAAGCGCCTCACTTTCATCTTCCGCAGACTGGTCTTCAAGCCATGAAGCCGCCAGCAACAGCGTACCAATGTGATCTGCCGGCGTATCTGCCAGCGGCATGCCGCGGGCAGAAAGAAATGCACGAACATCCGATTCTTTCGCCCCTTCTACCCAGGCGCTACGATAAGGCGGCACAGCACACTCTTCACCGACAAACAGCGCGTTGTAATCTGCAGCCAATTGGGGCATATCGCAGCTCTTCTGCAGACGAGTGAGCAGTTCGTCCTGTTCCAGCGGCCAGTTGGCGGACAGTTTACCTTCACTAATTAAGGTAAACAGGGGAACCAGTAAAGGGTCCTGCGGTTGGCGATAAAACAGCGAGCCCAGTACACGACACAGGATAGAAAACTCGTTCATTGATATATTCCAGTTAGTAACAATTACAGTTCAGCAAATTCCGCGATCGGCTCCATGCCTCGCGATTCCAGAAACGCCAACAGGCGTTTAGGTGTGACGTTTAAAATTCTGTCTTCAGGGAAATTAACATCATCCAGGATTTTACGGCATTCGCCAAATTCTCCCAGCGTGAAAGCAGTATGTGAATCCGACCCTAACGCCACCCAGCCGCCAGCATCGCGCACAGCCGCAGCAACCGCACGACAATTATCCTCACTGCCCTTACGCGAATGCAAAAACGAAGAGTTATTGATTTCCAGTGCAACCTGGTACTTTGCCGCCGCTTGGGCAATTGCAGTAATATCAACCGGATACTTGGGATTTCCCGGATGGCTAATGATGTGCACATTACCGCTGGCCATCGTGGCTATCATTGCCTGGGTATTGGTTTCTTTATCGTGAGGTGCAAAAACTGGCTCATGGAAGCCCGCAATAATGAGGTCCAGAGAGGTAAACATCGGACCTGAACAGTCAATTTCGCCTTCAATATTCTTAATATTCGCCTCAATGCCGCGCAGGATCCCTACGCCATCTACAACACGTGGCCAAATACGCATATTGATAAAGTGCCAGTGGTGAGGCGCGTCCGCCATGTCCGGTCCATGATCGGTAATAGCAAACAGCTTGATGCCTTTGCGACGGGCTTCAGCGATGTAATCACTTAAGGTGCTGTAGGCGTGGGTGCTGGCGACGGTATGCATATGCAGGTCAACGGGATACATAACTCTCTCCTGTAGTCATTTTTCGTCAAGGATAGCAGGTATCGCCGCTATTTATTAGCTGAAACCCGGCATCCGCCGGGTTAGCATTAGTATCCCCGAACGCGATCGACCTGACCCGTAACGGATTTCCCGCTCTCAAGATCCAAAATCGTGCGGGAGATATAGTTCACCGCCTCCGCCGGGCGCGTTACCGCGGCAATATGCGGCGTCATTGCCACACGCGGATGTTTCCACAGAGGACTGGTTTCCGGCAGCGGTTCACGGCTATAGACATCCAGCATGGCACCTTTCACCTTGCCGCTGTCCAGCGATGCCAGAAGATCGTCTTCATTGAGATGAACGCCACGCGCCAGGTTCAGTACGTAGGCGCCATCCAGCAATTGGCTAAGTAAATCAGCGTTAATAATACCTATGGTTTCTGCCGTATTAGGCAGGAGGTTGATAAGCACACGAGTTTGGCTCAAAAACGCGCCCAGTTCCTCAGTACCGGCGAAGCTTTCCACGCCAGACCAGGATTTACGCGAACGGCTCCAGCAGCGCAGTGGGAATCCCCATGCTTGCAGGCTTTCGGCAACTTTTGCGCCCAATACACCTGCCCCCATGATCCCGACGGTAAAATCCTCACGAGTATATTCCTGCAACGGTTGCCATTTCGCCTGATTTTTCAATGCCTGATAATCATCAAAGCGACGAAACCAGTGCAGCACCTGACTAACCGCATATTCCTGCATTTGCAGGCCCATACCCGTATCTTCCAGACGGAAAAGCGGGATCGACGCATCCAACATTTCCGGATGAGCATTGAGTTTACTGAGAATAGAATCGACGCCCGCGCCTAGCGCAAATACGGCTTTTAATTTTCGTCCTGCGAGCATTTCAACCGGCGGATGCCAGACCAGCGCATAGTCAGCATGTGCATTATCACCCGCTTTCCACTCACGTACGTTTGCACCAGGTATTGCCTTTGCCAACGCATTAATCCACCAGGTCGTATCGAATGTTGGGTGATAGAAAATTATATCCACATTGTCTCCTGAACATTGTTGTGCGGAACTTTCTCGCACTTATTATCATCATTTTCCGAGGGAACATCAGAGTAGCAAATTTTAGGATGCTGGCAAAAAAAACAATTCCCGCTTATTTATGCTCCATGTTGCTTGAAGTTTGTGTAAATGCACATTTTTTTCAAAAAGTTGATTGACGACGGGGCGGTGTTTCCCCTACATTAGCGCCCGTTCCGGTAGCACAGGAACAACAATATGGTGAGGTGTCCGAGTGGCTGAAGGAGCACGCCTGGAAAGTGTGTATACGGCAACGTATCCGGGGTTCGAATC
>NZ_JAOWEE010000032.1:0-67388 GCF_030334295.1 Citrobacter sp. Cf088 | reverse complement strand
GAACAGTGGGGATACGTCGGGGCTAAATCGCGCCAGCGCTGGCTGTTTTACGCGTATGACAGGCTCCGGAAGACGGTTGTTGCGCACGTATTCGGTGAACGCACTATGGCGACGCTGGGGCGTCTTATGAGCCTGCTGTCACCCTTTGACGTGGTGATATGGATGACGGATGGCTGGCCGCTGTATGAATCCCGCCTGAAGGGAAAGCTGCACGTAATCAGCAAGCGATATACGCAGCGAATTGAGCGGCATAACCTGAATCTGAGGCAGCACCTGGCACGGCTGGGACGGAAGTCGCTGTCGTTCTCAAAATCGGTGGAGCTGCATGACAAAGTCATCGGGCATTATCTGAACATAAAACACTATCAATAAGTTGGAGTCATTACCCACCAGATGATAAACCGGCCTGTCTCGTTCTATCTTGCACTTGCCGATGCCTGGTTGCTTGTTAACGAACAGCAGCCGGTTTACCAGTTCCGCATCCGAAACCAGTACAACGGCATGACTACTGAATGGAATTCCGTTGCCCGGGACAAAGTCATTGAAGTGATTAAGATGCAGCCGGAAACCGCTGAATTCCGGGTTCTCGTCCCATCGGCTCCTGAGCCTGCTGCGAATGCCCGGCAGTTGATCTCAGAAATTGAAGGTCTGCGTGAAGCTATTGGGAAACTCTACCCGGCAAATACTGATGTACGTCGTATTGCCAGAAACAGCGGCTGGATGCATGTATACGACGACACCAATGCCAAAATGAACTTTGCAGACAATGCCAGAAATACCCCTTATCTCGATGCCTTTGTGACTCAACTGCATCTCTTCCTCACAGATGATCGAGAGTAGATGTAAAACCTCCCTGAATCTTTCTGCTCTAACCAGCGCTGTCATATAGCATTTTTTTGACGGCGCTGCCGGTTGCGCTTTTATCAAACATGGTAAATACATTGTTTCATGCTGTCTGGCTCCCGGGCGCGGAGTTATCGTTGATGGAACCAAGTTGAGATATTCGAAATGAAAAGACCAACGGCACATAAAAATGACCGTCTGCCGGTGCGAAGATCTAACCCTACAACGCCTCAAGCAAGAGAGCGCGTTATTGCCGGGCTGGTGGCCTCAGCTACATCTGACTTCGTCTACCTCGTTCAGTGGCTGAAATCAGGAAAGCAGAACGGTGACCCTCTACAGCTATCCAGATGGGATAGCCTGAGAAATGCAATAAGCCACCTTGAGACGCTTGATGCTGGTGTACAACCTGACTGGCGCAAAGTCCTCACCCTGGTGTCGCGGGAAATTCATACCAGCCATAATGTCCAGGCGGTTGTTACTCCTCCGTCTAAAATCGCCGGTGGTATACTCAGCAACCTTAACGACATCAGCCAGAAGATAGCGACCGGGCTTGCTTCCCCTGACATGCTCGGCAGGCTCGATTATATGCTTCAGTTGACCGCAGGCCTGGCAGGTGGTGATGATCTGGCGCAAAGCATCCGTAAGGTTTCAGACAGTGCAGAAAAAGCCCTACGTGGTTATGACAAGCCGCAGGCAAAGGCCAAAACGCCTAAACCGGCCCCACCAGCTCCTGCATTCCGGGATGATCAGACGTTCAGGCAAGAGTGTGCGCCACTGATTGGGGTTGATGACCTCTTTGTTCTGGCTAATTGCCTTATTGCGATGTCCGCCCGCCTGGGCCGTTCTCCTGTCAGCCTAGCGAAACGCGCAGCGGGTTTAAAAGGTGTGATTAAACCCGATATGCTGGCTGACCTGCTGGAGCTCTTACAGCAGGACGTGGATCTGACCGCCCTGGCCCCGCCACCCAGGGTTAAAGACGATAATAGCCGCAGTGATGGAGGTAAGCTCGTCGGTTTAACCGGGGTCGTCGAAGGTGGCGCGTCAATCGGTGCTGAAGCGCAGCGTATCATCACCGCAGAACTGAAGAAGCACTCGCCGCTCACTTCGGCGCAGCGCGTATCTTTCGATACCGCCCGTGCGGGTCTGGCGCTGGAGAGCGATACATTCCGGGTTATTGAAGAGATCAGACGTATTGCAGCATCACTCAACTGGAGACCGCTGGCTGTCGCGGCCCATGCCGCGCATAAATCGCCTGGTATCCGCCCGGAGATTGCCGGGGATGTGATCACGTTGCTGGCGCAGGATGAGGCCTTAACCACCAGCAAGCCTAGCCGTTAAGTACCTGCCGCACTGACTACAGCTTACCTCGCGATATTGCACCAGCAGCTCAGAAATAATACCGGTATAAACGTCCGCGTTTTGCCGGTATTTTAATTCGCCCTATTTTTAGAATTAGCGATAATAGCGTTGCTTATTACGTATTTTTACACTCAGAAACCTTCGTCACATGAATAGGGTATGGTTCACTGAATAGACAAAGACGTTAAATCTGGTCAGCTACAGAAAGGAGGATTTATGTAAATGCTCTCGTTACGTTCAAACTCTTAAAAAACTGCCGCGCCTGCCTATATAAGCCAGGCTGTAGACCTGAAGTCTACAAATTTAGCGTTACTGACAATTCACAATCCAGTGAACCGGCCCACACTAAGGAGGTTATATGCGAACGCGTAACTTTAAATCTGAGTCTATGTAATCTGATCAGCTGGCGCTGCCGAGAATGGCGGACTCCGCTACCCCGGTGATAGACCGGGGTAGCAGGAAGAAAGAGTAACGATTTACCGGTTTTAAAACCAAATTTTCGTCAAATGGGATACAAGCGCCCAAGGCCGGTTCCCGTCTGACAGACCGAAGTTGTGATGTGTGCATCGCCCCCCTGGAAGTTGTTTTATTGAATTGCTGTGTGTAGTTTTGCGGGGATAATACCCCGCTTTTTTTTTGCTTATTCTTCTTCGTCACCCCACCTTCCTGTGCCATCATACGTATAGAAAATAACTTTTCACTTCTGACCCTTTTTCAGTTGAAGTCTTATGATTTGATATTCCGCTAATACACACACATTAAGGAATGAAAATGAGCAACGATATTCATAACAAAATTGCTGATGCTTTAGCTTCTGTTGGTTTAAAACTTTCCGATGGATATACCCGGGCCGCACTCTTACTGAAGATGAAAGGTTCAGTTAGTCTCAATTTTGCTGTTGATGGCAAACCTGTCACTGTCACTCTCCATATGACTGAATCGGGTGATGTTACTGCTACCACTGATTATGACGATTCAACCGCTACTGCCGCAGCAGCAGCCGCAGCCACTACAACGCCAACACAAGAGTCGGTGGAAAAACCAGCAGAAGAGTCGGTGGAAGAGCCAGAAAAAAGTAATACACGAAAAGGCCCAAGGCCTAAGTAATAACTGCGCTGGAACTACATGTTGGCATAATTATAAATATCAAAACTGGCGGGGTTAAATCCCCGCTTTTTTATGCCCGATTTCCTTCGTCACCTGAATACCCCGTGAGACTATAAGTAAACAAAACGAACAACACGGGGCAACGCCATGACCACCAGCAAAGAGAAAAATGTATTCTACGTTCACTACTATGAATCCGACTCCAGTGGTGGCGAACTGCCACTGATGCGCATTGAAGCGGAGAACGAAGATGAAGCCAACCTGATCTGTCTTCGCAACCTCGCGGATGTTTATGACGTTGATCATGACGACATCAGTCTTGAAGACGGCTTCGAAGTGAACGGCAATAGCGTTTATCTGCAAGGTATCTACCCGGCGACCTCAGAGCAGGCACTGGTAGTTGATGCGGTATTTAATATGACTTCTGTAGAACCAGTCGCTGAGGCTGTGACCGGCACGGCGGAATCCGCCTGCGGTATCAGCCTGGTCTCTGATAAGGTCTGGCTGGAAAGCTGGTTCGACCTCGAAGACAAATTTGCTGATCAGATGGCCCACGTCGCTGAAGATGACAAGTCTGATACACGCTTCTTGCTCTACCGTGACCAGGTCATCGATGTGCGTGAATGCGAGACATCTTCTGTCCCAGGCTGGGATCTCCAGTTCGGCTTGAGCGGCGGTACGCAGATGCTATTCATTCGCCTTTCTGATGATGGCGATCACGTTGCACTGGGTCTCGAATAACTGCTGCCTGCGCCCGGGCTTGTTTGCCCGGGTTGCTCCCCTCCCCTGAATCAAACCGAGTATCATGACATCATTCTGAGGAGTACCAGACGATGAGCGAAGTAAAGCACTTCAGCATCACGAAAACCGTTGATTTTTACATCAATGAAGCATCCCCGGAAATTATTGCGGGCCGCAGGATCTATCTGGAAACCGTATTGATTCCTCGCCTTCGTACCGGCCTTGCCGTGCTCAATAAGATGGGCCTGACCGAGCGTGAAGATATGGAGCTGCGCGATGTGTACCAGCGTGGCGTGGAATTTTTTGACAAATTGTTCGATGGCCCTGTCCCGCAGGCCAATACCACCACCAGCCACTAATCCGCAAATTTTGTCCTTTTTTTACCCGGCTCTGACTTCGTCACCCGGGTAACCAGTGATTTAATAAGTAAACAAAACGAACATACCAATAATCACTGGGGATGCACCATGTTTAAAAGTCTGTCTGAATTGATGACCAGCGTTGGCAAGACTGATGCGCATAAAGTCTCGATAGTCCAGGTTAAAACCGGTGTCACCTCGTGGGGCCGCAAAAACCAGTCATCCCGGCCTACGGCTGAATACCAGATCTGGATGGATACTCCTGACAACGACAGTCGTATCGTCCTGAAGCTGAATTTCGTGCTGAGTTCCCGCCGTAACCAGCCTGAGAAGAATGCGCCCCTGAATATTGAAATCAGCCAGTACGCTAACTGGGATACGGTGAAACGCGCCTGGGCGGAATGCGCTCCTGAACGCTATATGCGGCTGGAGAATGAAACGACAGATGAGTTTATGTCCACCAGCGGGGTCTGGGAAGAAGCATCCGTCATCACCAATGACATGCAGCCGGATTACCGCTACTTCTATCCAGGCACGTCCTATTACGTGGCAAACGACAGCTACTGAAGCCAGAAAACACACCATATAACCGAGGATCTACCATGACCGACGCTATCCAGACTGCCCCTGAAAGCTTCAGCCTTTCTTCCCTGACCGACCTGTATCGCACAGTGCAGGCAACCGAGTCCCACGCTCTTTCAATGATGCGTGTCCAGAGGGGGAGCACCTCCTGGGGGAGCCGTCGTATAACTGACCGCCGAACTGAGGGGTTCACCGTCTTTCTGGATGCGCCGGATAACGCCAGCCGTATTACTGTTAAAACGGAGTTCGTGCTGAATGCAGCAAAGACCGGCCCTGATACGTCTAATGATCTGGTGGTGGAAGCGCGTGAACATTCAGGCTGGGATGAGAGCCGGAATTGTTTCACTGTTACCCGCGAGATCGGCGAACTGCGGGTTAATGCTGGTGGTGAAAATCATGCTGCTACACTTCGTCAGCTGTGGAAGCTGCTTCACGCGCAGGCAAAAGCCTACCAGTCCAGAAATACTGCCGGTAACGCCACCTGGCTTATGTTCTGATAAGCCCCGGGCATGGTAATGTGCGTCACGACATTACGCCGTGGCGCACTACGTTCGTTTAGAAGGAAATGAAGATGAAAATAAGCCAGCTGGAAGTCGGGATGAGTGTCTGGTCGGTTAGCCGGGTAAATATGGGCAACACCACACTTAAAACAGTTGTCGTCCACCCGGTCGTGATTGTCGAAGTCCATGATAACCACGTCATAGCCACCTGGAATGGTAACGCCCCGCGTCGTTTCGGTGAGTCCGTCGTTAAGGGCTGGAAGAAAGAAAAGCCGTTGCTGATCCGTGAAGGTTTCGGGCAAATGCGCCTGGCTACCAGGGAAGAGAAAGCGCTGGCTGGTAAGTAACCCCCTTCGTGACCTGTATGACCCGTGGTGTAATGGCTCCGACAACCTGGCAGTTTTCGCAACGCAACACTCTGCCGCAAATCACCCTCCACGGGGCCAGACAGGGAATACACGATGACCGATGCCATTCTCTCTGAAGAGCTGTACTTCAAATACCTCAACACCTACGAACGCGAAAGCAGGTTTCGCATTGACTCTTTTCGCTTTGATGGCGAGCCTCAGTGGACAACCAAATTCGGTCAAGCTCGCATCCGCCCTTCTCAGGTACGTGTACTGCTCTGCCGCTGCGGGGCAAACAACTGGAAAGACGATGGCAGGTTCGCCAATGAGTACTGCTGCGACAGCTGCGGACAGTTCGTGGAGGTGCTACAGCATAACGACCGTTGATTCGCGTCCCGGGGCCGGAGCTGATGGCTCACTGATAAACCATTTCAGACCGACATATTCATTCTGATAATACCCGACGTATCGCCTTCGTCACCTGCCGGGCCCGTGTTGTACTGGTATCAGTACAACATAAAACGAGATCACGGGGCGCATCATGCAGACACTGACCGACGTATTCAGCGATAAGGCGAATAAAGCCTTTCATTCGATTTTCGCCGATTTCCTGCCCACCAGCGCGGATGGGGTAATCACCTTTACGGTTCGCGGCTATGGCGGAAAAACTGCCTGCATGACCGTCCCCTCTGGAACCCCGGTTTTCGTCTTTGGCACTGAAGAGCTCGCCGACTTCCATCGCTCCGCCGTGGCGGGTGAATTCTACATCGTTGATCACGGTGGTTTCCGCACCCTGAATCAACAGGTAGAACGTGGCCGCGTCCCAGTCATCTACGACATCCTCTGAAGGGATCCGATTATGGCAATCGACACAGTTTACCGCCTGCGGCTCGATTTCGACGTGTATAACGGCGATGTCATCGACACCAAAGAGCAGGAAGACAAAGACCAGATCTCCATTGCGAAAATCACCCAATTTATCTTCGATGCCTCCGTTCGGCTCAAGCTTGATGCCTGCGAAACCAGCGATGGCGGGCCAGCACATGGGCCTTACTGTGTTCTTGAGCACTGCAACCGAGCTGTACTGGAACAGGCCGAAACTGAAATTAAACGCTATGTGAGACGCTTTAAAGGCCATTCACTGGAAGACTGATGAACCCGGTACATCCACCAGCATGAGGATGTACCTGACTTCGATAGCCGCTGCCGGGCTGTGCCTCCTGAGCAGCAGAGGACAAGGTACGGATATGCCAGACAATAAACCCCGGATGACTGCCGCTGAAATGACTGAGCGAGCCTATCACTTCTTCCTGGACGCAAAGGGTCTGTCCCCTCGTGCCGGGCAGGTAGACATGATGGCGTTTTGCAGCGCAGTCGTTAACGCTACCCCCGCTGAGGAGCAGTATCGCGTCGGGGTTATTGAGGCCGGTACGGGGACAGGGAAAACACTCGGGTATTGTCTGCCGCTGATCCCCCTGGCGATGGAAAAGCATAAGACGCTGATCATCTCCACGGCAACCGTTGCGCTTCAGGAACAAATCATCTCCAAGGATCTGCCAGAAATACAGGCGAGAGCGGGCCTGAGCTTCTCCTATGCGATGGCGAAGGGCCGTAGCCGTTACTTCTGCCAGATGCGCTGTGACGTTCATATGGAAAGCGAGATGAATGCCTATGGCTACATCCGCGATGATGTGGAGGATATCAGCAAGGCCTTTGCTGGTGGTCACTGGACAGGAGAGCGTGATTCCTATCCTGATGAGATCAATGAGGCGGTATGGGGTCGGGTCAATGCTATTGGCAGTCAGTGCCCTAAAAAGCGTTGCCCACATTATCACCGTTGTCCGTTCTTCCTCGCCCGCGCCCTGCTGGAGTCGGTGGATGTGGTTATCGCCAACCATGACATCGTATTGTCTGACCTGTCACTGGGAGGCGGTATTATCCTTCCCCCGCAGGAAGAGTCCATTTATGTGTTCGACGAAGGTCACCACGTTCCGCAGAAAGCAATTAACCACTTTGCGACCTCCGCCTCTCTCGATGCCAGCAGGCATTTCATGAGCGAAATCTTCGACATGGTAATGACCATGCCAGAGTCCTACGGCGGGACTATGGAAAAGCACGTGCAGCAGCTGGTGGAGCTTGCGGGCCATGCCGGTGATGAGCTCGGTGAGCTGCGGGGGACACTTTTACGCTCCCTGAACTGGCGAAACGATCACGAAATGCCAAATGGCACGGAATCGGACATCTATCGCTTCCCGGAAGGTTTCGTTCCTGAAGATATTGCGGCCCTGTTTAAGCCTGGGTTAAAGACAGTAAACGAGATGCAGAATATCGTTGTGAAAATGACGGCGATTGTAGATGAGGCCGGGCGGGATATCAGCGAGGAAGAACTGGCCCTTCAAAAGATGGCTGTCGGCGAGCTGGCAAATCGCCTGGCGGGTATGCATCAGGCTCTGGCCTCATACTGCGGGAATAAAACCGTCTCTGGTATGCCTATGGCCCGGTGGATTAACGTCCGTCGTACTAAACGCAGCACCGAAGTGGTGATTAATTGCAGTCCGGTCTATGCGGGCGAACACCTGAAATCCGAGCTCTGGTCGAAGGCTTATGCCACCATTGTGACCTCGGCAACAATCCGCTCCCTTAGCAAGTTTGACGCATTCCTGGAGCAGGCCGGTCTTCCAGTCGATACACCTACCCTGCTGGCCCGCAGCCCGTTTGATTACCAGAACAACGGCGTGTTGTTCATCCCCCGTATGCGCTCGGTTCCGACCAATCATGAAGAACATACGGCGGAGATCATCGAACTCCTTCCCAAACTGGTGCTTCGGCTTCAGGGTTGCCTCGTGCTGTTCGCCTCCCGCAGGCAGATGGAAGAAGTCAGCAAGGCGATGCCTCAACACATTTCACCGCTTCTGCTGATACAGGGGGCACTTCCAAAACGGGAAATACTGCTGCGCCATAAGCTCAGAATCGACCGTGGTGAGCCGAGCATTATCTTTGGTATGGCTTCTTTCAGTGAAGGGGTGGATCTGCCTGGCGTGTACTGCAACAACGTCATCATTGCCAAGCTGCCTTTTAGCGTTCCGACCGACCCGGTGGGCCAGACCCTGACGGAGTGGCTGGAGAAAAACGGGCGTGATGCTTTCCGGGAAATCTCGATACCGGAGGCCTGCCTCAAACTGACCCAGTCCGTTGGTCGGCTTATCCGCACAGAGAGCGATACCGGCGCGGTGACTATCCTGGATAAACGCCTGAAGACAAAAGCCTACGGGAAAGACATCCTCGCATCCCTGCCCCCTTTCAGGCGCGAAATTCGTTAATCAACAGTCGAGAGGTTGCTATGCATAAAATTGAATGCCCACGCTGTCTGGGTGGTAAGGGTGAGATCCGAGCGTTCCGGCACGTTCAAGGCGGTGTGTGTTTTCGCTGCAAGGGCCGGGGGTATGTCGAGGTGAAAACCATCCCGAAGCCTTCTATCCGGTTTGTTGCTATGCAGAAATGGGCAAATCCAGAGGACGTTAACTACAACAATGGGGATTTTATCAGGACGTTCTATTTCAAGGCCCGAAGTCAGGCTGAAGCAACAAAGAAGCTTCAGAAAAAACTCGGCGCGTCAGGTCGTGAGTTTTATGCCACTCCTGCGGATGATGTCCAGCAATAAATGGGGGCGTTTTGTAGTGGTTTATTCACTCTGAAATCTATCACTCTGGTTATGATTGGTTTCGAAACAAATGACAGGTGGTAACACATGAAAAACCAGGCTAAAACACAACATTCTGTTTTTAAGTTCATTCGAGCTGCGATTCCGGTAACAGTTCTATCGGCTATACAGTACGCTGTCATTTCTACATTGCTGGTGGTTGGAAAAATTGACCTTCAATGGTCGGAACTCGCTACATCACTTCCGTTATGTATTATTGCAATATTCTCAACAGCATTTGTATTTTACGACCCAAATGAATATGAGTACTTTCTTTCAGTGCTGGGAATGCTTACCGTTTGGGTTTTAGTGTTTATTGCATCAATACTCCTACTTGTAATCGCGCGAGGTTTTTCCTTCATCACAAGCAATTATGTAACATATGCTGAATTGGCTTCCTATTCCATACAGATAGGAATGATGATTGTATTTTACTTCAAGAGGGATAGTCTTAATCAACAGACCCTATAGATACAGTATTTCGCGATTAATATTATCATTGAACATTAACGCACAAAATTTACCCCCACGTCATACAAGGTTACCGATGCAATGAAAAATAAAATTATCGATGCAAAACTTGCATTTTTTAAAGTAGAGGGAACTCCAAGTACTGGTCACGTTGTGGTTATCGGGAAACCATCATCTGGGAAAAGTTTCTGCCTTACTGATGAAATAACGCGTTTGTTAAAAGCAGGTAAAAACCACGAAAATTAATTTGAATATTGCAAGCGGGGTTTGCTATGACATCAATTATTACCACTTTATATGAAAAACTTTCATTTCGTGTGCTCGCAGTTCCGCTGATTATTTTCAGCATTGAATTTTTGATATGGGCAGTGCTTATTCGAGAAAATGTTATATCCGGGGACTGGCCTTTGTATAGAACTTGTTTGTTCGCTTGTTTTTCCTCGCTGATTATAACTGGATTCACATTCCAGAATCCTGAAGGCAGTGATTTCCTAAAGGCAGCAGCAGGTCTCCTTGGATGTCTGGCCTTGGGGGGATTGATAATTATTATTTATTATATTGGCACTCTCGAATTTCCGATTATCACTGCCAAGATGGTTTGGATTTTCATGATGGCAAGCTTTACGTCTCAGCTTTTCACTTGCCTGATGAAATCGATGACTGATTAATTTGAAGTTCAGCAAAAACAATTGCAGAGCAAAGTTATTTATTCACTCATTTTGCGATCTAAGTATGCTTACGCTGAAGTAACCGAAAAGTACCTTTCTTGAAAAGTTTTTTCGGGATTTTAGGAGAAATGGATAATGGCATTCTCACTTACTTTCCATCAATACATTCTGGAGTAATAACATGTTTACTTTAGTTCTCGTGATTGGGCTTTATTCAAGTGGTCTTAATCCAAGTGGTGTCACCTCTCAGAAAATACCTGACTACAAAACCTATGATGAATGCCAGAGTGCCGCGCCTAAAGCAAAGCGTGGGGAAACTATCACCATCTTAAGTTATTGCATTCCCCAGCCTGCGGATAAGACAAAGGCGTAAAGGCTTCGCTATATGTGAATTATCGAAGGGGTGTCCATTTCATACCCGATTACTTCGTCAATTGTCGACCGGTGGGATAATAGGATTAAAACAGTTTTTAGCTTCACGATATTATGGAGAAACCGCCGTCATGCACCCATTCGATTCGGTCAGAGTAAAACTGAGTTTTGCCGGAAAGCCACCAGCGGCTTTACTGCAAAGCGCCCTATTTCTTGAAAATCAGCGTCCCGAATCCTCCAGTTGGAGCGACCCGGGCACGGCGGGTAATACACTGCTTCGCGACATCCTCCGGTCACAACCGGTTGAACTGAGCACTCTACAAGGCGTGGTTAATCTGACTACTGGCAACCTCGGTAAAGCCGAATGTAGTGAGTTGCTTGCACTGATGGGCCTTCGTAGCTTCGGTGAAGAAGCTGCTGAGTTAATGGTTCGCAATGCGTCAATGGTTTTTGCGAGTGGACAGGCTAATGCAAAGAACCTGATTCGCATGGAAGTCACTAAATCACACCTTACTTCTGATAAGCAGGTCATTGTCAGTACTGAAACCCTTGAGCGGCGTATGTACGTCATGAACAGCAACGGTATCTGCTTCGTCGTTGAGCCTGAGATCTGCCTTGATGCCGAGAAACTGCCGGGCGCGGATTTCTTTATCACTGAAGACGAAATGGATGCTGCGGGCGTGAGCCGCTGGGGTGAAAACGGCAGTCAGCACTGGCGATGCATGGTTACCTGGTTCAATGGCAGTAGCACCATCATGAACGAAATGGGACACATGTACGAGCTCGGTGATGAACCTGAAATTCGGCTCAATAGCTTCGGTGGATAAAGCCCACCAGCGAGGAAATACGATGAGACACGATAACGTCAAGCCCTGCCCTTTCTGCGGTTGTTCATCTATCCGGGTTCGGGAGATTTCGAATAATTTTCGCGCCTGCTGCAATTCCTGTGAGGCCACGGTGGCGTTTCAGGACTCCGAACAAGCCGCTGTGACGCGCTGGAATACCCGCGCTGAAGAGAAACAATCTGGCGGACTCCAGTCAGCATAAATTAAGCCCCGGGCTGCTCTGGGCCTGAATACCGATAAGAGGAAACACCGACATGAAATTTTACATCAGCGACGTTTTATGGAAATCCGGGCAGGCATTCATTTTCTCGTTTGTCACTGCTCCGGCAGTTGCGTTACTGCTCATTCTGTTCTGCACAGTTCTTACCAGTTCACCATCCAAGGTCTTCCTCGATCAGGCCCGTAGTCTGGTTGGAAATGCCACCAGCACCTCGGTCATGGTTTGCCCTGAAGAGAAAGCAGTGTTTGCCGCGTTCCGCTCCTCAGAATGCCAGCGACACGTGGTGAATGCCGATGATGCCATTAAACAATGGGACTCGCTGTTGCTCAAAGGCTACCTGATAGTGGCGGGTATCGCTCTTATCTGCTGGATGGTAAGCGAGGCAGTTAACTACCGCAGAAAGCCGTGGCGCTATGGGATCCGTCCCTCTGATATGACATTTAGCTATACAAAACTCGTGCCGAAAGAATCCGATGATGACGCGGATAAATAACCACTCATTTAGCACGGCAGACAGCCGGTCAATGCCAGCAGCACAGGGGGCAGTATGGGTAGACCTACAGGCAATATCGTCAGACTCACAAAATCAACAGGCCGCAGCAGCGACTTTTTCGGGCCATGTGAGTTGTGTGGAAAACATATGTCAGAAGCATTCCGTACCCGAAAAGCGCGTGAGTGGCAGCGTGAAAATGGCGAACTCTATTACGGCCATGATTCCGCCGTCATGTATGCACATGAAAAATGCATTCTGAATCTGGAAAGCAAATTTACCTCAAATTAACGACTGGTGAGATTTATGAAAATACCTCTGGGTAAGACGTTCCCAATTTTTTTTATCTTATTGGTGGTGGTGCTGGGGGGCGCTATCGCCGAGAAACTGCTATGGGAGGGACACCTCTATCCCGATTTTCTTATCAGTGATGCCTATGTGGCGAAAGATACTCAATTGCAGGCCAGTAACGACACAACACTGTTGAAGCAGTGCTACGCTCAGCACTTAACTGGATGTGAAAAGTATTATAGAAGCTTCAGCCAACTGGAGGTCAGGGGTAACGATCTCAAGTCGCTGTGTAAAGTCCTGACAAATAACACTGATCTGGACGTCTTTCAGAGTGATGCTCAATTGCTGGTTCGTTGCTCACGATGGAATGTTTTCCGTGTAATTCCATTTAAACCTACAGATAACGCAACTGATAAATTTAAGCCAATGGTCGATATGGTTGGGAGCTGGATGGCCTACAACCGGCTCTCAAAAGAGCTACTTCATGAAGATCCGGTCGATATCTTTTTTGTTGGACTGGATGAGGGAAAAAAGCAACTATCCCTGAAATATTGCTTTACCGGGGTTGATCAAATTCCTCCTCAAGTAGCTTTCCAGCGATGTGACACCGAGTCGGATACGACTAAAACCCAGAGTGACAAATCATGATGACATTTCTCGCTAATTTGCATCGCCATACTACGGCCTGCCGCAGCTTCGCATTCTTCACTCTGGTCTCCGGCCCGGCGATTGCTTTATTTATCACGTTCATCTGCATGAACTATTCAGGTTCACCTTCAGCGCATCTGGTTAGTGCAGCCAGGGCTGTCATTGATGGTGCTCCGGTCGGCAAACTAATGGTATGTACCGAAGAGCCACAATCCACGACTCCCCCGACACTTATCGAATCTCCCTGCGTTCGCGAGGCGGTCGATGAATCAATAGTAACCGCGAAGTGGGATTCAAACTTCCGAATGGTTTACGCAATGCTTGCTCTGCTTTCTTCTGTTATCTGGTGTCTAGTGAGCGCCACACGAGCGAACATATTCAAGGACGCTAAACCCCCTACTCGATAAGCCTGTCAATTCTCAAATAAAATGATGAAAAGTTGTGAAATTAAGGAGTGATGATGAACATAAATTACAGTATTAATAACAGTGTGCTCATGATGATGAGTGAGTTTATGATTACAGCTTTTGTAATCGTAATACTTTTTGTGATTGTATTAGTATATAACAAAGCGTTTAAGTCTGAATTAAGCATAAAAATATTTTGTTTTAGTCAGTTAACAGCCATTTTCATTTCCGTATTAGAAATAACAACAAAAAGAACAAATGCTGGAAGTATCAGTATTACATGGAGTGACGGCATCCATCAGTTTTATACTCACGTTTTTCTGGGGTTTGCTTTTTCTTTCTTACTTTTTTTGCTTGGTCTTTATGACTACAAAATGAAAGGCAACAAAGATGGTTTAAAGGATTGCAAAAAACATGTTTTACCGTGTTTCATAGGGAGTTGGTTCGTATTAATAATATTCTTTTTCTCCGCTTCGCCTTTGCGCTATGAGGAGAATTTGATTACGGATGCTCGCGTCGTAGCTTCGGATCCCAATCGAACCACAATTATCTATGCTGATGGGTTCTACTGGCTATTTGATATGGATAGAAATGAATTTGATAAGTCTATATCCAGAGAGATAGTCAGAGGCAACTACAAGATGTTATGTACTTCAGATACACCAGCTACCTGCTGGGCGGGCAGAAAATTCCCCAAAAACACATCACTGGATAAAGTTTTATGAAAGATTGTAACGCTGAGAAATATAGCTATTCATGTCTTTTCGCAGCGGTATTTAGACCAGGTGAAATGCCTGTCATTTCCGCGTTCCGGGCGCGGTATTGGGCTCTAATCATTCGATGGGCATTGCGTTTCGGTTACACCGTTTGCCTGATTGGCAGCACTGGAACCGGAAAAAGTTACCTCATCGAAAGAACGCTACCAGGACGGATCATTGATGCCCGACTGTTACTGGTAAAGAATGATTGGCATGGCCCTGTGCCATTCAGTTTGCGCGGTGCAAAGCCCGGCCCAGTTGGCATTGATGAGTCGTCCAGCTTTTCAGAGGAAACGCTGCGTCAGAACGCGGAGAACCTGAAAGAAAGAGGGGTAGTGTATACAGCACAAAGCATTGATAAAGCAGCTAAAGTTGCAGCCAACCTGCCAAACAGGCGTGTGTTGCTTATCATGATTGGAAAAACGTAGCCTCTGCGGTCTAGGCCATCTGACCTGCTGAACTGACGCAGTAGACTCTCTCGGAGGCAAACAAATTTGCTGGTGGGATAAAATGGGCGCATACTTAAAGCACGTGTAATCGACACGTGCTTTTTTATTGGAGGACACATGCAGGCTACAGCTGCTCGCCAGAAAAAAACCGTCAGTGTCACCCTTGAGCCAATGCTCGTACAGCAGGCAAAAGACGCTGGGATTAACTTGTCCGCCACGCTGGCAGAAGCGCTTCAGAGCAAACTGAAGGCCAGTGCAGCGGAAGAATGGAAACGACAGAATCGTGCTGGTATTCAGGAGTTGAACCGCATCACTGAAGAGCATGGGTTACTGTCTGACGAATACAGGACGTTCTGATAATGCAATATACCGTTTACCGCAATCCCGGCAACAGCCAGGCATACCCTTACCTGCTGGATATACAGAGCGACATCATTGGCGAGTTAAATACCCGCCTGGTGATCCCCCTTCATCGGCTTAAAAAAGGAGCCTCGGCCCCGGTTGCGCGATTAACTCCGGTCATACAGGTGGAAGGGAATGACGTTATCCTGATGACGCATGAAATGGCTTCAGTCCGCGTGAAGCAGCTCGGTCAGGCGGTCATGGACGCATCTCCGTTCCGGCACACTATCAAAAGTGCGGTGGACTTCCTGCTGGATGGTTTCTGACAGAGATAATGAGCGAGAAAATGATGAAGCAAAATGAACTGCTGGAAGTGGCAAAAGCCATGCGCGATTATATTGATGCCCTCCCTACCGATGTCGTTGCAGCATTACCGGTGATGCCGGGATTTGATCGAGACTGGGCCGACGAAGTCATTTACGAAGCCGAATCCGCCAGCAAATAACCCCCCGTCTGCGCCCGTTTCATCTGAATTCGGGCCGTCACAATCTTTCTGATTTTATTGAGAAAACAGCCTCTTTTTGTCCCCTTTTTTCCTTCGTCAGCAGACTCAGTCGTTCGATAATAAAAACAGACCAACACAACCACTGAGGTGTTTCATGTTAGCGATTATCCCGGCAGCAGGCACTGACAAGGTTTTTAAAACCTCCCTCAAACACGTGCTCGATGAGGACTTCCTGTTTGCAATGGCTTCAAAAGCAAGCGCGACGTACATTTCATCCCATATCAGCGATGACGGTGAGGGCACAGTGTTTTTCAGTCTGAGCGACTGGGATAACCTCAAGCCTTCCTTATCGGCTGATGGCTGGGATGGCGATACGATGCCCGGCTTCATTGATTTGCTGGATGCAATCGCAGCGCAGGGCTATAACACCGTCGAATTCCACATTTCTCACCCACTGGTGGTTGGCGCGGTCTGGTTCACCGATGAGTATTACTTCACGGTTACCCCGCTGGCGTATGACCTTGCCACGCTGGATGGTCAGTTTGTTCTGCCGGATGGCTCTTCCTACCGGCTGGATGACCTTGATGAAGTCAGCTATGACGAAATGACCGACTACTTTGACGGCATTATCGAAGTCGATGGCGATACCATGCTGGGTGTAAAGCGTAACGACGATGACACCGTAAACGTCAGCAAAATCGAAAGCTAACCCCTCCTCCCCGGTGTCGGTATCCGCCGCGCCGGGCTATTTTCCTGCCATCATCCTCTGGAGTGTTTCATGAAAGACCGTTTTTATCTGGTCAGCTTGCGTGACACCGTTGGTAGCAATACCGCTTTTCATAGCCATCACGGCAGAGGTTACAGCACCGATCAGCGTAATGCCCGGGTTTACACCCGCGAGGAAGCACAACGCGCATGGAATACGGGACGGGAGTTTGACCTGCCGGTTGATGCCGATGCAGTCGACCGCCATCTCGTGTTTCATGTTGATCATCAGTTTGTACCGGGAAAAACCATTCTCTCCGAAAGCGCCACCAAATATGTCGGCTTCGTTAATGGCCAATGGGACGGAAACGATCTGTTCTGGCTGGCTGATGCGGGTACTACCACGGATTTTTCCCTTGCCAGAGTTTTTGACTCACCACAGGCAGATAGACCTGATGTCGTCTGGTTACCCCATCACATCCCTGACGCTGCAAAGCGCCCTACCTTCAGTGTTGAGCGGATAGACCGCCGTAAAATGACGCAGGGGGCCGGTCTGCTGATGCCTGCCTGGCTGAAACGCCAAAATCGCCGACAGTCAAAGGGGCTGACTCGCTGGAATTGCCCCGGGTGTGGCCGTATTTCATGGCAACAGAATCCGTATGATTTTGATGGTTGCCGGTTCTGCATATAGTCAACTACCGCGAGAGGCCTCTATGTTCCGATTATTACAGAAGTGGTTAGTCAGGTTTACCTGTCAGGACGATATAGATTGTATGTCGACCCGGCGCTCTGCGGGCGAGTTCTGGCTGGAAATAGATGCCCGTCGTCACTGGATTTTCCTGGACATCGACGGTGTACTCCACCGGGCGGAAAACGGGTCACTGGAGTTTATGCCTGTGCTGGATCACGTGCTGACGCAATGCCCGCAGACGGGAATTATCCTTTCCACAAACTGGCGTACCGGCGTACCCCGGGAGATGGTGCTGAGTCATTTCCCTGCGGGTATACGCGATCGGATTGCTGGACTCAATCCCGATCTGGATGGGCTGGTGAATAACCACGTGCGTTATCACGAATGCATGGCGGTCGTTAAACGGTTCGGCCTACAGCATTACACCTTCGTGGACGATACCGCTCGACTCTTTCCAACTGACTGCCCTGCCCTGTTCCTGACTCACCGGCACGAGGGGCTGAATGCAACGCAGGGTAGCGCTTTGATAGACCGGATTCGGTTAATGAAATGACCGGTTTAAGGCTGAATACAAATTATTAATGAGGATGCGTTATGAATGAAATCCCACAATACGTCTATGACCTGATCGGTATTTGCCTCTTTGTTGGAATGTGGGTCGGAGGCGTTCTGCTTATTTGGTTTATTTTCTCTAATGGAGAGAGCGACGAATAGCCAGGCAACTGGCGCAACTGATGTTGCAGGATGGCCCCAACAATATCTTACCTGCTTACGCTCTGATTACCCGCGCAACGCTTCGTCAGAAGCGGAAAGCTGGGATAATGAATATATCCCGTATACACCAGGCTATCCCAATGAAAATTACTGTGTTTACTGCCCCTGATTGTCCGAAATGTCGCATGACGCTTACCCGCTTTTCTCTGGCTGGGGTGGACGTGAATGAGATCCCGCTGGTGGACAACGCAGATCTCGTTCGCCTGACACAAAATACCGGTGCGCCGCTGGTGGTGGTGGTCAACGATTCGGGCCGTGTGACGGGTTGGGGTGGGTTCCGGCCAGATCTTATTGCGACAACTGCCAATGGCTGGAGTGTCGGGTCACTCGATATCCCCCCGTCGCTGGTTAATCACGTCCTTCACTGAGGTAAACGCCATGCACAATATCTCTGTCGAAATCCCTGCGGCCCTCGGCGTACATCCTCCTTCAGGAGCGGATGTCGTGCTTATAGACGATCTGAATAACGCCCTCGCCGGTGCTGGCTTACCGCAACTGAAGATAGAGCCGATAACGTGGACACCGCCATCAGGCCGACCGGTGATCTACCGGTCTGAGGTTCCCGATATCCTGCGCATTGCAGGTATAAACCCTGACACCTCTGACATGGTGAAAACCTTCTGTTCCGGGCCACTGCCGATTGACGATAACGAGCTGGATGCCCTTCTGGAGATGCGCGAACGGGACGGTCATAGCGAAAGCTTCAGGATCGCGCTCTGTGGGGCGCTGGACGCGATTCTCATTCGACTCTACTCAGCAGAGCGTCAGCTTCGTTGAAACGCCAGTAAAGACGCTGGTGGCCTCATATGAGGTATCAATCGGCTCGGTTCCGTCTCAATAATTTAAAGAGAGCACGGTATATGAGTCCTGAAGAAGAAAAAGTGCTGCATCAGCGGCTGATACAGCTTGGCGATATGATGGGGGATGGCCTGCACTATGAGCGCGACGGTCAATGGATCACCCGGGAGTACAAAGCCACGTTGCGGGCGCTGGGGCTTTTGAAGGCTCCCAAGCGTAAGCATAACCCGACCAAAACACTCGCTGTGGATGAGCGAATGGCACAACGTGTGAAGGACGTAGCCTGTACCCAGTGCGCCGGGAAACTGAAACAGGTGCGCTCCGGGTCTCTGAAAGCGCAATGCACCCGGTGCAAAACCAAGTTCACCCTCCTGAAAACCATTAAGTAACTATACCCGCAGCTGGTGGTCACCCCACCAGCATAAAATATACCCGAAACTGTGACACCTGCGCTTGCCTGCCTCAATGTCGTGATAGCTGACAACCCCCACGAAGAAAACAAACCTCACACCTGCGATCGTCGTGATGCAACGATTTTGTCGAGCCAATTATATGAAGAGACTGTTATGAAAGACTTCCATTTCCTGTATGTCGAACTCCTGGTCGAATTGCTTCGACTGGTCAATTTTCTTCTGCCGTTGTGGTTTGGTAGTTGAAAATAGCAGGTAATACCCGGGCAAGACCTTCCCGTTTTTTTAAAATAAAAGGGCGCACATAGCGCCCTGTCAGAAAGGTATTTTGAAGCAGCAGACTACTTACGAAACTCCCATTGTTTAATCAGCTTTTTGACAAACGTCTCGCCATAGATCTCATGTGACTCCATGTATGCACAAAGCTGTATCAGGGTCATCATGCCATCGCGAAGGGTATCGCATGACTCGTTACGGCAATAGGCCGTGAGTTTGTACATATTCGCCCCGCAAACGTCCGGGTTGTAGAGATTAACAATCAGGCTTGCCGCGAATTTCTTTCTCTCTGCGATAGCGCCCAGATAAGCCAGCTCCCTTTTCAGGTCTTCCGGGATAGGTGTGACAGCACACGCTCGCGGGTTCAGGTTTATCTGGATATGGTCAAAGTCGAGTTCCTGCATTGTCCTGGTTCCTTCTGCTGATATTCGGTATCCGTCTGCCGGGCCACACGATTCTGCATGTAATGCCCTTCATATCACCATTGTACCGGATACCTGCAATTTGCCCCGTAACTACCGGTGCTGATGATAAAAAATATCTTTATTTTGCGAACGATATACACCAGTCCGTCCTGATTTCGTCAGCTGAATTGTGCCGGGTAAGCTGGTTGCCATGTGAGTGACCTAATGGAGAACACCATGCAGCACACTGCAACCACACACCCGCAACCGGCTAACACCGTGAGTATCGTCAGTACGACCTACGGTCAGACGCTGGTGGTACTGAACGGGAAATGTCTCTACTGCGCACCACCAGAGCGAGGAGACGAAGCCCGGCAGCTGGCATCAACCACTGCCGGGGCACTCAACGTGCCGGTCGATGTCGTCCACCTCGATACATTTGCTACCGATACAACCGAAAGCCAGCTGATGGCCCGCTTTGAAAACCAGAATGCCGGGCCGTGGTATAGCCATGCGTTTACCATCGCGTTCAGTGTTGAATACCCGGCGAAGAGTAGCGATGACATTCCACCAGCGGAATTACACCGTGCATTGATGAAGCGGGCCAGAGAGTTTACCGGTGATCTGGATGCGCTGGTGGAAGCCTGCGGGGCATCTTATGACAGTTATCAGATGGGGTAACTCCTGCTGGAAATGACCGCATTCTGCTGGCGTTTTCAATGAGATATCGCCAGCCGCTTTGGTAGAGTTTTCCAGATAGCAAGCGAACATCATAGCCAGTGGCAAGAGGTAAACCTATATGAATTCTGTCTGTCTTGATTACGAGAAAGTGGATTTTCTGGCGAATCTCCTGATCCCCACCCTCGCCAGACACCCCATCAGTAACAGTTTCCCGGAGCGCGGCCTCGCACTTAAGGAAAAGCACCCTGAGCTGGTGGGCTGGCCCGAGCGCAAACTGGGTGAAGTGGAAAATTACCAGAATGCACTGTCCAGACAGCTACCGAGCCTGAACAGCATGTCCTTGCCGGAGTTTATCGACTTCATTCTCACCCCGCATGTCGCGGAGTATGTTCTTGAGCAGGTTGGCACTCCGCTTGCTGAAGAAACCATGCAGCTGTTTATGGCGAAAGTGAAGGCATAACGCGGTTTTCAGCCCCATATACTCCAGATCATAACCGGCCTTAATGGTCGGTTTTTTTTGTGAATTTTCTGCCCCGAAAGCCTTCGTCACCTGCGGGGAGCGTGGTTAACTGGTTATGTAAACAAAACGAACAACACACATAACTACAGGGGTCTACCATGTTAAATCCAGCTATCTGCGCCATGTTCATGTTTCAGGGCTTCCAGCATGAAGTCTCCCGTCTGACCGCATTATCAGTGGCTAATCCTATCCCCCTCACCTTCAACTGTGACAGCGTACAGACAATGATCTGTGAAACGCTGGCTGGTGGCGAAATTGAATGTGCTCACTGGATGTTGGATGCCGCAGAGCAGATCTGTAAAGCCTGCGAACCTGCGTATCAGGCATCTGAAGAACCGGGAGTCTGGTACTACGACATTGCTGAACGTCTGGGCGCTGAAGTGGCCTGCCGTTGCGTAAAAGGTGATATCAGCACTGACCAATTGGTCGCTGTTGCAGTTAACCTCACTGAGTCATGGAACACGCTGAGCGAAGACAGCAATCAGGAGCCTGATTGCGGATCATATGAAAATACCGTCAGGACGTTGGTAGAACGTGCTGATACAGCAGAAGCGGCTTGCGTAGAAGCAGTCAGAATCCTTGATGGTGGTGAGCGGCAGGCGTTATCAAAGGCGATAGCAATTCTTCGCCCTGTGGCCGCAACGTTGCAGTAGATAGTGGCAGAACACCAATACACACAACACTCACTACAGGAAAATGACCATGAAACTCACCGTATCGACTCGCCCGGTAAGAATTGAAGGGAATTATGTCTCTGTCGTCTTTAATCGTTCCCATAACTCCATGCCGGAAACAGCAGAGGTTAAAAATGCCGATCAGGCGCGGGCATTCATCAACGATTACATCGCCCGTAATATCAACGAAACGCCGATGCATCTGGTGCTGACAAAAGAGGGCCGGGCATTTGGCGGGTTCGACGCGCTGAATAGTAGCCTTCCGCCCGCGATTGAATCATCAACCCGTTTGTAATGACTGACTGGTGGCGCTCAGTGAGGAGCGTCACCCGGCATCACGGAGGGAGTTGCAAGAGTTCTGATTAGCCTTTCCTGACCCACGCCCAAAGCATCGCACCCGCCAACACCGTCAGCATCAGAGCAAACACGGAACCAACCAGACTCGCATCGCCATTCTTGCCGGAGTAACCGCAGGTTTGAGATGCGTCACCAACTGCCTGACAAATTGAATCGGGATCAAGTCCCCAGTAGACAAAGGCGAACAAGGCAATTACAGAGATAAACGCTTTAGCGACTTTCGCTTTCTGAATCATCAGAGACACCTCAGTTCGTCAATGCCGGGGAGTTGCCTGTGTGTTATTTCAGGCGGGAATCAAACCGGAACGGAATTTTCTTAACCGTAGCCATCAGGTCAAAGAGTTCAGGGTGTGCCGGATTCAGCAAGTAGTTAAATTCAACCGGAGACAACGCACTTGGAATACGCAGCGCGATAGAAGAACCGCTTTCAGCCCAGTTATCACCGTAGAGCGCCAGCTCAGCAGGAGCATCCTCACTCGCCCAGTTATCAGGGAGACGGCTCATGTCGAAGGTCTGGATCTGATCATCCGGTACATCAAGACTCAGCAGTGTAAAGTCGTCCAGTAACTGCGGCGCGTGAATGTGTACCAGCGTTTCAAGCATGGTAAGGCTGGCCGTTTCAGACAGGTAGACCATTGCAGTGCCTACGCTGTTCCAGCGGCCCCCCGTTTCTTTCGCACCCAGACCAGACCACGCAGTCATCAGATAACGGGTCTTGGTCAGTCGGTAAAGGATCACGAGTATACCCCGTGCTCAATACGCGTAATCAGGCGCATCACTTCAAGCGCACCTGTCTCAGAAGAAACAAGCTCTGCCGGTGATTTCCAGCTCAGACCACGGTTCGCTTCGTTCAGCCATTTGTGCGCCGCTTCTTTGTCACCTTCAAACAGCTCTACAGCGCGTTCAATTACGCGGATAATGCGCACCAGACGTTCGCTCTGATCGGCAGTGAAACGGTCTTTGATGCTACGATTAAACGTCGTATTAGGTATACCCGACATTTTGCGCAGCTCAGACGGCGTGATGTTAGCCCATTCAGAAATGTGCTTAGCTACTGTGCCATCGAGACCGTGATTGATTTTATCCATCAGCGCGATACCGTCATTATCCAGCCCAGCAACCTGCCATAAGCAGTGCTGATTCGTTTTGGTAACGTCTGGAGAAAAAACTTTCATCGTCATAACTAGCCCTCCCATTTGGTAATTCAATTATACCATATGGAACACTAACGGCAATCTTTTAACCATCAGACAACCTCAGCGCCCTTCGTCACCAGCCCCACCTGCCAGATAATAGGTCAATAACGACAAAACTATGACAGGGGGCATCATGCCGAATCTCTTACGTTATGACCAACTGGACTCCTCACGTCAGCCAGCAGCGCGGGCATCAGCCGCTAGTGGCGAATTATGGTGTGCCCGCAACAACGTAAAAAAGCAGGCGGCAGCGTCAAAGGCCGCAATTCACCAGGCAATCAATGATCAGCACCGCATTACCCGGCTGCGAAACACCTTTTCGCTCGCGAAGGATATGCGTGAAAAGCCGGTCGTCTGGATTGAAAAGCGCATCCTCGAAAATCTGTGCATGTTCAATGAGCAGGACGATATGTACCTGTTCACGCAGCAGAACTTTGTCAGCAAACTCTGAACCTCCGGCCCGGCTCGTCGGGCCATTAAAAGGAAACCGATATGACAGACTTCATTGATAAACTGGCAGCGAATGGTGTGGCCTTTACCCTTCAGGACGGACGAATCATCGTTGAAGGCGATCTTCGTGTCGGGTTTACGCTTGAGCCAGAAGATCCGGCAATTCCCTGCGACTATATTCCCGCGAATCTGACCGTGACGAACACCCTGACCATTCTGTCGGGCATTCATAGCATCCCTGCCGGGCTGGTGGCCCGCAATCTGTTTATCAGCTACTCTGAGCTGGAATCTCTCCCTGACAACCTGACCATTACCGGTACGCTCATGGCGAATTCTTCACGTCTTAAGTATCTGCCGGAAAATCTGACGGTGGGCCGCGTTCTGGACATCATGTGTACTGATATCGCCTATCTGCCGGATACGCTGAAAGTAGCTGGCAGTATGATGCTGTCAAACACCCGTATTACCACTTTGCCGGATAACCTGCATCTTGAAGAAAATCTGGCCCTCGAAGCCATGCCGTTGCAAGCGTTGCCAAAAAACCTGAAAGTGGGCCACAGCCTGTATCTGGATGCTGTGGCTCTGAAGCGGATCCCTGAGTGTATATCGTGCCCCGTGATTAACCTGGTTAACCCTGGTAATTTTGAAAATGTCGCGTCAGTCACCGGTATCGGCGGAAAGCCTAACCGCCATGTCTATGCGCTACGTACAGCGCTTGGCGTTCGCGTATGCATGTACGATTTGTCTGTAGACCCGGAAATATTTGGTCTGCTGGTACGTGGCATCTATGATGAACCCACGGCTGAACTACTTGATAAGGCCGCACAACAATGTATTCAGCGTCTGGAGGATATGTATGCTTCTGAAAACGCAGTTCGGCACTGACTCGGGTATGATTTATACCCGGAAGGTGTATCTGCATTACACCGACACTGACGGGCATTCACGCAGCAAGCTGATAAAAGGTTACTACTACCCGGGCGAAGTCCCGGTTGAGTCGTTTTCAGAGCGGGCACTTGCTCCTGGTATGCGCCAGCTGTTGAGTTGCCGCTGCGGCGCAATAAACTGGGTCGCAACTGGTGGTATCAACGAATACCAATGCGACTGCTGCGCAAAGGAAATAACCGTTTACTGACGGTCTGCACGGGGATACCGTTCGACCGGCATACCCATGACAATAAGAGCAGGTGCTAAATGACAAAAGAAGAATCACAATTTTATGCTGGTGCAATCTGGGCCGCATCGACCATTTACCGGATGCATTCTGACTCGGTGGTAGCGAAAGATTTTCTCCGTGAAATTAACGATCTGGATGTGGCAGCAAAATGTGGTGCTGAGTACGACGTTCTCCCATTACGCCTGTTTGTTTTGCGCGATTTACCATTGGGCCACGATGCGGATTATGAAGCCATCAGCTTCGGGCCGGTAGACCGTCACGGCAATATCATCTGCGATCACTCTCAGACTTCGGTCACCGATATCTCCGGCCAGCGAGCGTATGGGGTTTATGCCCGCCGTGCGGGTGAGTCGAATCTGACGCTCATCGACAATCTTGATGATGAAGAAGAAGCCGAACCACTGGCGAAGGTGCTGGCTGAACAGCTCCAGCAAATCAAAGAAGGTCGCTACGATATTTAAGCGTTAGACCACGTACTGCTGGTGGCAATACACTGGCGATTAAGGGGGTTAAGTGACTTAAATGATCCACTGACCTGTCTGTGTAAAGCCTGTTTATCCCAAAGCCGTCTGGTTCACCAGGCGGTTTTTTTATGCCCGGAATAGCAAGCACAACACAAAACGAAACCGATATTATCTTTCTGAAAATACAGGGCTTTTTATGCCCTGGTTTTCTTCGTCACCTGAGTCACTCACCAGATACTGGATACAGAAGCCACAACATGTAACCCGTTATCAGGAGCGACCCATGAAAGCACAAGCTGTTCGTAATCACTCTTTTGGCTCACTGAAGCTCAGCGCAAGCAATGCGGCAGCAGCCGCGCTGGCGCACCCGGTAACCCATTTCTTCATGCTGTTCGCCATCGTGATGTACCTGGTCTATGGCGGTGTAGTACTCGGCATTAAGCCGTAGCATTCCCTGTGGCCGGTCGCCCAACCGGCTTTGCCTCCAACCCTTCTGGAGGTAGTTGTTAACTTCCCCGGTAAACCGGGGATTTTTTTACCCGTAGTTCCAGCGTTCGCCACTGGAGCTAAAACCCACCAGAGCGAATTCCGTAACATAAGCGCTTCTTCTACGTCCGATCAGTACCTTACCCTATGAGCAACCCGTCACACTCTGCTAGCCTTCCTCCCGGAATGAACGACACTCTGATGTCCCTATATATCGAACCGGATATGCCTGGTATCGATGATCTCGTTATAACAATTATTCGGCTTCGGCGTGAGGGCTGGACAGCATCTGAACTGACTTTCCGTATACTTTCGTCAGTTGCATATCAGGTGATTCCTCCAGAGGCGTTTACCGACCCTAAGCATCACCTCCTGAAAGAGTATGTCAGTTTGTCCCGTGAGTTCGGCCTAGTAAGCGGGGCAAGACATAATGCTCACCTCCGTGGTGTCATTCGCAGAGGGATAATGTCGGGAATAGATAGAGCAGAGGTAATACGCCGCGTTCTTTTCTCCCCGCACTATTCAGAACATGAGGAAGATAACCAATCTGATTCGTTCCCTCGTTCGTCGTAACAACCGGGTGGCATTAACGCTTTTTCCCCGAATGTTCCGGTACAAAGCCTTTGGCGTGGTTGAAACAGGATCTGGTTATCCGCGACGGCCTGAACATCAGGAATCCAAAGTTTGTCTACTGGCAGGATATCTCAGAGTCCAGGAAGAAATTCGTGCTTCTCAGGCCCGTCTGGCTTTACTAAATACTGAAATCGAAAAGGAGAATGCTCAGGAGTACGCACGTAACAAAATTCCGGCATCACGGTTGGCTCACTTCAGGCTCTGGTTCACTCGCCGATTTGGTAATGACACATCCCGTTTGATTGAGTCCGTGGACACCTACTGCGAGGAGCAGAATCCAGTAATGGATGAGCAACCGGCTGTATTGCCATTACCACGCGGTCACCTCCCCCATGCAGATATCCGTATGCGCTCCCCGAGCTTCCGCCGAGAGGTTAGCGTTCGCGATGTGCATGTCCAGTCTCAGTTCCGTGAGTTGGTGGATAAGAATTTCGGAAGCCTGTGCGCGGTATCGGGCAAACACCTCAACGGTGTGCTGGAGGCAGCACATATTGAACCAACATCCGTAGCAGGCTGCTATAACGCCAGTAACGGCATTTTGCTATCACCAACATTCCACAGGCTGTTTGACACAAACATGATGGGTATTGATCCTGATACACTACAGATTCACTTCGCCAGCGGTATAGAGTTCCCTGAGTATGAAGGGGTCTGTATAAAACCGTTGTTCTACAATCTGGATAAAAACAGGCTCGGGGCAAGATGGCTTGAATTTAAAGTGAAATCACCTGCGGAGTAAGCCCTCTCCCCTCTTCCATCTCCCTGCCCTATCCAATCTATTTATTGGAAAGGCATAGCAGCATGGAGATAAGTAGCACACAAGTAACTCACCGATAATTCACATAAAAACCATATCAAAACAAATCAATCAGTTTATCGCATTTCCTAGCGCACTTTTAATTCATATTTTATGGACTTTTAATCCAATCCTCTCCTGTTCACTTTGAATTTAAGTGATATCAGTGAATGATAAGGTACGAATAATTCACTAAATAACAACTATGTAAATTCAACAGCATAAAAACCAGAGCGCTATCTTCGGACTGGTTCCAGTAATTGATGGTTTGAGTCCGGCCCGCATGTCATACTGATTTATATCTTTCGTGTAGCCCTGCGGTAGGCACGATTTCATCCCAATACATCCAGTGGCATGTGACTATATGATCGACCAAGCAGAGTTAATGAAGAGTGTTTTAGCGGTTCTGCAAGCCAGAAACGTGTCATTATCAGAGAGCCCTACGCGAATTCTGATGATGCTTCCAACACGGTTACGCGTGAATGTCACTGTAATCGATGCTCAAAATGAACCGTTAACCGCGACACTGATGCTGGATCAGGAAGGTCAAGTGACCTGTAAGCTGGCAACAGACCCCGCTGATACCGTCGTTGATATCAGTCGATATAGAGTATGATTTAAATCTTCGCGTTCCAGCCAGCCGTTCCCAGCTTCGTTGTAGAATATTGCAATAAGCCAATCCCCAGCCAGCCCTGTAATGTAACCGAAGAAAATCGTGCGCAATGCGCACGTAAAAATGTCTGCCCGCCACGCGGGCAATCGCCGTCCAAAAGCTTCGCTCTCAAGCGAAGCAGGCACGACATGTAAATTCGAATAGAGCCCTCACGGGGCGATTAGGCGAATTCGCGGCCCGCTAGGGCAAAGTCTCAAAGCGTATGGGGGTTAACACCCCCAAAACGCTGTGGAGACTGTTGTGGCTTTTCGGAACTACGATCCCGAAGTACTGACTAAGGGTTGCGGCTGCCACCAGCCCGGCTATCAGGCGACCCAACAATTATTTCTCCGTATCACTTCGTCACCTGCTCAAGGTGATTGAAAATAGAATCACAATTAGAAAGCGGGGAACACACAATGAACACTCAGACAAGAATCAAATTGAAAGGCCTCAAAATCTATACTGGCATGAGCCAGGAAACAGTCTGCTTTAACGCTACTGTCCTCTTCGACGGGCTGAGCATAGGTACAGCTGATAATGATGGGCATGGTGGCGAAACTCGCGTACTGTTCGAACCAGGAAAAAAAGAGCTGTTCCGCCAGGCCGAATCATATGCGAAGGGTCTTCTGCCAATCTGCCTTGGCGAACACAATGGCAAGCCATTTCTCATAGACTCAAACCTGATTGAAGTAATCGACCAGCTTGTCAGTGACGAGGAGCGTAACCGGAAAACTAAATCAAGTTTCAAGAAGGTTTACCGCAAGAAAATCTGCGTCTTACGCGAAGGTAGACTTTGGACAGTGGGCTACAAAAGCCAGGCTCAATACGCTTCATACATCGCACAAATCAAAAAAGAACATGGCCCTGATATCGTTATCCTGGACGATTTGGAACATGATGAAGCTTTCGAGCTGTACAGTAAGCACTTATACGCCTGACCATCAAGCGTGGTAGAATTGGATAATTCTAGCGCAGAGGATCACTATGAAAGTTAAAGAGCTTATCGCCCAGCTTCAGCTACACGACCCTGATGCTGTTGTCGTAATTGCCGGATTTGAAACCCAGAGTACTGGACTGGTTGCCGAGGCCGATACTATTAAAGAATGCGTGACAGTTCCTGTCCAAGCGGACAGCATGACGGGTGACCGTTCGTTGGCAAAGGAGGGTTCACCTTCTGTCTGGTTGGGATGGGGGAATGATTACCGCACGGAGTTCTTCGTTAGTGCCATCAACGACCCGGACGAATTAGCCTAACTATATCGAATACCCAAGAGCCTCTACTTCAGAGGCTTTTTTATTTGATGGGTCTTACGGGAAACCTTGTCATTCATTTACCAATAGTTGCAGGGCGTATCCTCCAGCGCTAAGTCACTTAACCCCCTTAATCGCCAGCCAGCATCTCCGGGTTCTGCCCGACCCGTGGATTACTTAACACCCTTAATCGCCAGTCAGCCTCTCCGGGTTCTGCCCGTACCGTGGGTCACTTAACCCCCTTAATCGCCAGCCAGCCTCTCCGGTTTCTGCCCGTACAGTGGGTCACTTAACCCCCTTAATCGCCAGCCAGCCTCTCCGGTTTCTGCCCGTACAGTGGGTCACTTAACCCCCTTAATCGCCAGCCAGCATCTCCGGGTTCTGCCCGACCCGTGGGTTACTTAACCCCCTTAATCGCCAGTCAGTCTCTCCGGGTTCTGCCCGCCCCGTGGATTACTTAACCCCCTTAATCGCCAGAAGAGAAAGATGATGTGTCATTGAACTGCATTTCGAGATCGCAAAATGAAGAAAAAACAAAATAGAATGTTAGCGTCTCAATCTGATTGCCGTTACAATTATACGCATAGAGCGTCATTTTACGCATTATACGTAAAGTATACGCATATGCGTTTAAATTCATAATTCAGGTTTGAGGGTATGACGAGAATGAATCTAATAGATAAAATTGCCCTTGTCGGGCAACGCATGAAGTCCGAACAAATTTCATTGAAAGAATCGTTACTGGCTTCTTCCCGGGTATCTGTATCAGATGACAGTGTGGAGGGGGTAGATCGCCTTATCTATAACCACTGCCTGAATAAAAAAAATCTCTCCGACTTCTTTGGAAAATCTCGAGTTACCTTCAATAAAATTCTCGCTGATCTCGAAGAAAAAAGGCTGGTGGGTCAACCTATTTATCAGAACAAAAACCACCTTTATACCCGCTGGGATGTCCAGAATATTATGGATGCCCTGGGTTATCCGCGCTATAGAGATTACTACCAGAGCCGAACAATCATTGTTCAGAATCATAAAGGTGGGACAGGAAAAAGCACGACCTCAGTGGCTCTGGCTGTAGCAGCAGCACTTGATCTCCAGTTGAATGCCAGAGTTTTAGTAATTGAATGGGATCCGCAAGGCTCTATTGGTAGCGGTATGATTCAAAGCGTATCTGAAGACGACGTATTCCTGACTGCAATCGACGCAATCCTGGGCGTGTATGAAGAAGGTTCTGAATATAAAAAATACCTCGACATGGGTTACTCTGAGGCTGAAATCATTGAGAATATGCCGTTCTCAACCCATCTGCCAAATCTTGATGTAATTACTGCGTTCCCAACCGATGCGAGATTCAAAGATAAATACTGGCAGTGCAGTAAAGAAGAGCGCACTCAGTTGTTGCTACGATTCAAAGAAGTGATAATGCCAGTCCTGAAAGCTAAGTATGACCTTATTATCTTCGATACCCCTCCAGAAGACTCGCCAATTATCTGGGCCGCTGATGAGGCCGCTGACGGTATTCTTGTCGCAGTTTCTCCGCGAGAATACGACTATGCATCCACAACTGATTTTATGCTGACGATCAGTGAGCGATTCCGTCAGTCTCCCAATAAAGGTGAAAATATTAAATGGTTTAAAGTACTGGCCGTTAACGTCGATGATAAAAGCCCATACGAAAAAATAGTCCTCGATAAGTTAATTCGAACCGTTCAAGACCTGTTTATGGCAACCAATATCAAAAACTCTGAAGCATTCAAAGCAGCTGCGTCACGGGGTAGGTCGGTTCTCGATATTAAGAAATCTGAAGAGTTATGTTCACCAAAGCAGCTGGATATTGCCGAAGAATCCGTAATGTCCGTATATCAACAGTTTATTAATGAGATAAAGAGTTTTTCAGCGAAGGAAGGAGTTAACGCATGAGTGATGAACAGCATATCGGAAACGATAAATCGCGTTATCTAAATACGCCAAAGCGAACCGATGTAGGCCACCGTTCCGGGTTAGCTAACCTTAAGAGTCCCCCTCGCATTAAGAAACTCTTTACCCTTCATAACGGGCGAAAACTTGAAGCTGAGCACGTCACTGTAGCAGCTGAAAATGTCGCTACTGAGACCGCCGTTCACCCAATGAACCCGCGAAATCAGGAAGCGCTTACCACAAACGCAGTACGAGATATCCTGCAACAAATTGAGTCAAGGGGTGTTGATACTGAAGGTGTTGCCGTTAAACGTGATGGCGTGTACCTGCTTATTGAAGGTAGCCGCAGACGTTTTTGCTGTATTGCGGCTCAAAAAGATCTGCCTTTATGGGTGCTACCAGATGATCTATCAGCTGAGGACATCAAGGCGATTATTACCGCTGCACAAACATCACGCCGATTCTCATACCGAGAGGTTGGGCTTCAGTATCTGGAACTAATGCAGGAAAAAGGATTCACCAAAAATGAAGAGCTTGCCCTCTTTCTTGGCATAAGCCATGTGTCAGTCTTTAAACGTATTCAGGCGGCGCGTATTGACGGTTCGTTGATAGCTCTGTTCCCGGATTATGAAGGTATACCAAACTCCTTCTACAGCCGGTTGTCCAAACTTCAGAAATACGTAGAGAGCAACCTTTTCATTCTTGCAGATGTAGTTGATAGGGTGAAAGAAGAAATTGCTAATCTGGACATCAGTGACATCCCGGAAGCGCAGAAAATTGTCATGGCGCAGATCACAAAGGCGGTTGAATTACTCGATCAAAAGCCACCTGCAAAAAGTTGGGAAACCCGTGATCTGGCTAATTTTGCTAATAAGGACAAATACGCCCGTATCAGCAAAAATGCATCAGGCCGTAAAGTTCGCTTTGAATTTAACCGAATGAGTACCGAGCTCATGGCAGAAATTGAAGCATTTATTACGGATAAACTGAGTAGCGAAAAATAACAATTCGCCATTGCTTGATTATCGAAACTGCACCTCCTGGTGCAGTTTTTTTTTGGCCGCAAACCTATTCGTCAGGAGGAGACACCGGTTGATAATAGGAAAAAAACAGCTCATGAGGTGGCTATGCTTTCGGAAAAAATTGTAACCCTGTTTTCAAATGACGCATTAAAGCGTTTCACGATTCTTGAGGCTTACGCCGAGCTAAAACGTCAGGGTACTTTTAGCGTTTTCCTTTCGTTCATCGATCCTCGTACTGATTGTCTCGTAGAGGGTAACTTTCAATTCTACCCGAACCCCGTTAAGACCTACTCAAACATGGGAGTATGCTATCTCACTGAACATCTTGGGCTAACGTTAAAAATCCCAAGCTCTATGGAATGGTGGGCTACACATGAAAAGTCAACATTTCATAACCAAGACATCACCTATCTGAAGGAGGGTGAATACGTAAAGGCAACCATTAAACTGGAAATAGGCTCGCGGATCAGAGTTCCTAATGCGTTCGAAGTTGCCCCTTCCATGTGAACTTAAGGCATATCAAAGTAAATTACTGACGAGGACGGCTATGGCACTCACGATAAAAACAGAAACACTAAAAGCTACCACAAGCCCAACATTTGAGGCTTTACGTAATCGTTATAGCCACCGTAGTTCTGACGATGAGATTGCCGTCGATCCGCTATGTTTATCTCGGGATGATCTGAATGAACTTTTACAGGCATGTCGTGGTGATGGAGAGTCAAAAAATCGACGAGCTCTTGAATCGATCATCACTGCACTGGAAGGTGATTTCGATAAGCCTGTGAGCAGTTTTCCGGCATTCGGTCGTGTGTTACTACAGTATCTGAAGTCAAATCGAATTGATGGCTGGATATACCGACGCGGTCATGACGGCAACCTGTACCCCGGTCTTGTTACAGCAATAAAAGAAGTAAAATCAGAAAAAAACTCTGACCGTCCCCCATCACTATTGTTACAAATCAGCTGGTATGGGTTCGGCGAATATTCGCACTCCAAAAAGGTTTACGGAACCCAGCTTACCGCCCTGAATTTCGAGCCTAATGAGGTGGCGCGGCGCAGTGTCGCTAAGACACTGGCCGACCGTGATATCTACCATGAAACGCATGAGCTGAAACAAGAGTACCTGGAACAACTAACGCGGTTTAAGGAAGTGGTCGACGGGCAATTTGGCAATCAGTTTAAAGCAACCGGCAGGGCTGTCAGAATGGAATCGTATAGCTACAGCGACCGGAATCTGGAAATAGCAGGGCATAAACTGATACACGATTTGCCTGATAGTGAGTGCGATGCCTACGGTGCAGAAGTGGAGTCGCCTCTTTTTGAAGATGACCAGTTTGGCCTTTTACCCGAAATTCCTGTGCAGCGTTATTTTGATCTCTCGCTGCAAGACTTTATCTGGATACATGCCAATAACGTAGAACCATACAAGTATGATAAAGAACTGCCAAAAAAGATGGTTTTGCCGGAAGACCACCGTGATTTACTCGATATACTGACCACGGATATCAGCGCTTTCACCAGCGATATTGTTGAAGGGAAAAGCGCGGGTAACATCATCATGTGCGTGGGCTCACCCGGACTTGGGAAGACATTAACTGCTGAAGTGTATGCAGAGGTCATTGAACGGCCCCTGTACTCAATTCATGCTGGCGCACTGGGAACCAACGCCGATGACATTGAGAAAAATCTGCGGACGATTCTGACCCGGGCTAAACGCTGGAACTGTGTCCTGCTTCTGGACGAAGCCGATGTGTTTGTCATGCAGCGTGGAGCATCACTGACTCAAAATGCCATCGTTGCGGAGTTCCTCCGTACACTGGAGTATTTCGATGGGTTGATGTTCATGACAAGCAACCGGGGTAGTGACATCGATGAGGCTATCATACCAAGATGCGCTGCAATCATTCACTATGATGTGCCGGAGAAATCAGATGCCCAAAAGATCTGGAAGATTATGGGTGAGAACTTTGGCGTGAACATTCCTGATGAACTGGTCAGATCACTTGTAAACACTTACCCAGAACTTCCACCACGTGACATCAAGATGTTGCTACGGCTCACGTTGCGAATGAGCGTGAAAGAGCAGGGGAGTGGTAGCATCCCGACACTGGATATTGTGCGGAAATGCGCGATGTTTCGTGGGATAGAACGAAAGGGAAAAGAAAAAGCCCTGTGATAACGATGCCGGGTTCGCCCGGCATACAACCTGCTGGCCCAGCCCAAAGCAATCCGAGTTCTTCAGCAAAAGCAGCAGCGTGTCGGAAATAACTGTGTTATAACAATTCAGGTGATCATGATGAGAAGTTGATAACAATGTTTAAGCTAAGTCCCATAAGAAAAAAAACAAACAAGCTGCATAAACTCCTTAATAACGGCTATCGTTTCGTAATCATGCATGAAGATGAAATTATTGAACCCTTCCGCTACGAAATAGAAGCCAGACGAAAACTATTCTTTGGCAGAAAACTCCTTTCTATTTCCGACCTCATCGACTCAATAAACGATAGTGTAAAAACCCAAGCAAAACGCGCCCCTTAACTATTCGTCACCTGAATAACTCCAGCTATGATAAACATTATTATCAAGCTTAAAGGTGATACTTATGAAACCGTTTGGGATTTTCTATTCAGTAGAAGGCTGCACTTGTTCACTGTGCCGCTCGCGTGGCTATCGTAAAAACAATGCATACGATAGATCTCTTCGTGTAAGCAAACACCGCGCCCGTCAGCAGGCCAAGCGTGAAATCCGCTCCGCCGTATTCAGCATCGACAATTAAGAAAGGTTGATGATAAATAAGAAGAATAACGAGGATAACAAATGACTGATGAAAACCAAATAAAGGTGCTGTTTTGCATTCTGCGTCGTCGATTCGTGGATTATGTCCCTGAGTTTGAAAACTGTGTAGAAGAACGGGAAGTCATCAATGAAACGCCGAAGGGTTACCGTATGTCCGTCTCCTACGGCACATCAGTTTACCTGCACGCGGATTATGAGTTTTTCGAATCACGTCAGGCAGCGTATCAATGGTGCGCCCGCCGTGTGACCGCTAGCATTGAGAAGATGAAACAAAAAATGCAGGCGGCAGAAGCAACAAAAATAAAACTGATAGAAGCATCCGGGAACTGTGGCGAATAAGATGACACCACGTCAAATTATCCTCTCACATATTACAGCTGAGAAAGCACTCCCACGAGGAACGCTGATCTGGTTATTCTACGAGAATGCCGATGATTTAATCAGCCTGAATGAAGTGGGCGATAATCTTGAAAGGTGGCATCAACGAGTTGGGTCGCCTGAAGAAATTCAGGTGATACTGGATATGCCTGATGACGATTCAGAAGTCTGGCTATTCAGCCCAACAAAATTATTCTCCCCACGGGTAAAAACCCCCGTTCTGACAGCCAGAGATAGGGCAGTTGCTCGCTATGGCGTTTCTCGCGTTATGACGGCGGAGAAAGTTGTTTTTCTGTATTCAGGGTATCTTCTGCACCTCTATAGACAGGCATATGGTTTCACCGGCCCTGCGCCTGAAGTTCGGGTCAACTGGAGTGCCAAACATTCATGGGGCGGCAGGAGCTCAATCACTATTTCACCATCGTCCATTTATCCTGACAGTGATACACCGCGCTATCGCTACCATGAGTACGCACATATAGAGCAGCGTAAGGACATCGGAGCATTTTATTCAATCAATCAACTGGATCATATCAAAGGCGTAGTGGCACATGAGCTTGCGCACTTTTGCCAGCGCCACACTGGAAAAGATAATTTTAAATTTGGTTTTCCGGTACTCCCTGAAAAAGATTTCAGAACGGCTCATGGTGATGGGTGGCAGTTCTTGTATGCATTTTTCAGAACAGAATTAAATAAAAGAATTCAGCGATAACCCAAAAAAAGGCATAACCAATGTACCTTCTTTCCATTTTATTATTTACATTTGTTTATCTGTTATCCTTTAATTCTGTTATAGAGGAAAATAGAGACCGCTATTCCATACAGACTTTTGCAATAGTGATGATCACGATATTCCTGATATCAATGCCAGTAACAACAACTTTTGTGTCGTTGATGCTTGAAGAAAACCAGAGAGAGCATCGTGATTTGATTTCCTTCCTGCAAATCAATTCCGTTTGGTTCGCAGGAGCCGGGGGGCTGGTGGCTATCTTCTTGTCAGCCCTGACAATGGTTCGCCTGAAGCAAAAACGTATCCGTCACAAAACATCGAACCTTAACCTCATCGTTGTGGGCCTTTTCGCGGGCGTAGTCTCTTTTGCCAGCGCGTATAAGCATCTAGCTTTCTTCAGTGGGGATGATGCGGGAGTGTTTTTATATGAGGCTATACCAGCCATCGATGACATCGACTGTAACGCGCCAATACTCCTGGTGAAATGGGAACCTGACTCAAAGAAGCCAACTGCATGGCGATGCCCTACGGGCGTTGCATTCAATATCAATAGTCCTACTCCATTCCTACCTTGGGGTTCATATGAGGAAGGGGAGAGTTCAAAACTAAATGAAGTGATGACAATTTTGATGAAAAATGCGGTCAAAATCGAAAAACGTCGCCATCTTGATGTCATCATTACGAGCTAAGGCCTTGTAATCACTGGATTACAGGGCTTTTTTATGTACCCGAAAAAAAAGAGACATTTTGTCCCCAAATACGCTTCGTCACCTGTTTGGTGTGTGTTTAACTGGATTTACAGCAAGCAACGAACCTCGCGACACAATAACTAAAGCGGAGAAACACCATGAACACCGACGTTAAAGCTATCTTCGAACAAAGCCGTACCCTGGAAAATCTGGAAGGCGCTGCGGTACTGATGCGCAGCTTAGACAAAGCGCCATCATCACTCCGAGCACTGAGCGATTTCGTAACCAAAGCGCGTAAAAGCGGCAATACGGAACAGTTCGAAGAAGCCGATATCGGGCGTAACAACGTCTTTGCGGTGAGCCCGTACTGGTTGTTTGTGGAAGAGGGACTGAACCTCCGCGACGTAAATTATGACCGTGCGGTAATGTTCAAACACGCTTATCTGGAACGTCCTCAGTCAGTGCCTGTCATCCGCGTTAAACCAGTAGTAGTGGAAGGCGTAACCCGCCTGAAAATCATTGATGGCCACCACCGTTTTGCTGGCCTGATGATGGCGATTGCTGAGGGCGCGAGCTTCCAGAAAATCACCGTCGAGGAATTTGAAGGCGGCAAGGACGAAGAAGTCTACAACATGATCGAGAGCGCCAACTCCCTTCAGTTGAAGATGGTGGAACGCGCTGAAGGCTTCAAGCGCCTGATTGGCTGGGGTCACACCATTGAGTCGATTGCTCAGCGTCTGGGTGTCTCTCTGGTCACCGTTCGCCGCAGTATCGTGCTGGCAAACGCTGACTTCAGCATCAAGATGCTGGTGAAAGAAGATAAGGTATCTGGTGACGTTGCCGTTGACGTTATTAACGAATGTCAGGGTACTGACCGCGACCCGTATGAAGTCCTGATGGAATCCCTGAAAAAGGCAGAAGGAGCTGGGAAAACCCGCGTCACTGCCAAATTCGTGAGTTCCAAGAAAAAGACTGGCCTGAAACCGAAAGTTATCCGTAAAACCTTCGACAGCCTGTTGCCAACCCTGAGCCAGCTGCGCGACCAGATCCCGCCGCAGCCGGAAGGTGAGCATGAAAATCAGATCGAAATTACGGAAACCGTGCCGGAAGAAGTCGTCTTACGCCTGACTCCTGAAATGGCCCGTACTCTGATGGCTACCCTGGCTGAACTGGAATCAGCAAAACAGGCAGAAGATGCTGAAGCTAATGGTGACAACGACGGTGATAGTGCTGAAAACAACGGCGGTGCTGACGATGCGACTGATGCCGATACCGATGGCGCTAACCAGCAGAATGGTGAAACTGAAGAGACTCAGCTGCACCCGGTGTACTAACCTCCCAGCAGGTCTTTAACAGACCTGCATAAAATTCCTTTTCATTCTGATGGGCCGGATAAACCGGCTCATATTTTTGCACATATAAATGGCCGCATTTTGCTGTCTTAAATTTTTCGATGATAGACAGGAGCGCATTAAAATATCAGGGTTATAGACTTTTTTGGATAGCAATGGGGGTCGCGTTGAATATTCAGACTAATTATATCGAGCTGCAAAATTGGCTCGAAAAGGCAAAAAGTATTTATTCCTCCGCAGGATGCCCGCACGAAAGAGTTGATGATGGCATTTTAAAAATTGCAATGCAGGTAGCGGCTATTAGAAAAACAAAACCAGATATGCTGCATGTATTCCTTCAGGAGTTAATTACTGAGTTCAAGGGTTATAAACTCATTCAGTGCCGATTCAATAAATCCAATTATGAGCATTTTGTTATGACCCCGGAAATTCAGATTCTGATCGGTGGTCTTATGGATAAAGCGTCAGAGGGAATAATGCTGGCTTCTATCTGCCACATGCTACAGGTAGATACGTTATCCGAACTTCTAAGCCTAATCCCAACGGGAATGCCAGACACCGATGTACTGGATGCGCTATGGCGTGATCAGAAGACGCCCGCAGGACTGAACCTGCTTGATGACTTCGTACTTCTGGATACCGTTGCGCTGGCTAATAAGCGGGGGATTGCTGCATGAATGTATCGGCGTTGATTAGTAGCCTCTATGTGACCGTTATCGCCGGGCAGGAGCTGGAAGCAAAAGCTCTGGAGCATCACGAACGCCGTACAGCTGGTCGATTTTGCCGAAAAACACTTTCTGTCCACGCGGTGAAGCGCAAGCCCGGGGTGGAATTTCTGGCGCGGCTGAAAGTCAATTACGCCCGCGCCAACCTGACAAACTGCGACCCCGGTACAGTAGCCGAGCTGAGGCTGGTGGGCCGCTCTGATGAAGCGAATGAGCTCTCTGAAGCAATTCTAAAGGCAATAGCATCCAGTTACCCGGAGTTGGTATCGGAATGCGCACGACAATTACAAAAACAAAAGCTATTCCAGAACCTCTGAGGCCACTTATGACTATGGCGGACATCTCGTTTACCGAAACAGGTGAGACAAAGCAAACAGCTGAATACAGCTTAAAAACCCCTCCGCAATCGATAGAAGCGGAACAGTCCGTGCTGGGCGGGTTAATGCTTGAAAACCAGAGATGGGATGATGTGGCAGAAATCGTTAGTGAGCAGGATTTTAGTTCTCGACCGCATCGCTCAATTTTCTCTGCAATGAGATCGCTCGTTGCGAATCAATTCCCGATTGATTTGATAACCCTCGCTGAGCACATCGAAAACGAGGGAGAAGGTAAGCTGGATAGTCTCGGCGGTTTCGCCTATCTGGCAGAACTGTCAAAAAATACGCCCAGTGCGGCAAATATAATTGCCTACGCGCAGATCGTCAGGGAACGTGCCGTAATCAGGGAAATGATAAAAGTTGCCAACGAAATAACCGAGGCCGGTTACAACCCGGAAGGTAGGACAAGTGACGAATTGCTTGATCTTGCAGAAAGCCGGATTTTCCAGATTGCAGAGCAAAGGGGAAATAAAAGCGGTGGGCCGGAAAATATCAGCAGCATTCTGGACAGAACCGTTACCAAGATTGAAGCCTTGTTCCAGCGTCCCCATGACGGGGTCACTGGAGTTGATACCGGCTACGTGGACGTGAACAAGAAGACAGCCGGTCTACAGCCCTCGGATTTGATTATTATCGCTGCCAGACCCTCAATGGGGAAAACTACGTTTGCAATGAACATCTGCGAGAATGTATCGCTGACAAACGATAAGCCCGTCATGATTTTCAGCCTGGAAATGCCTACGGAACAGCTCATGATGCGCTCACTGGCATCGCTATCACGCGTCAACCAGACCAGCATCCGAACCGGACAGCTCGATGACGAGGACTGGGCCCGGTTATCCGGCACAATGGGACTGCTGCTGGAAAAAAAGAACATTTACATTGATGACAGCTCTGGCCTAACACCTATGGACGTTCGCTCCCGGGCGCGTCGATTGTCCCGCGAACACGGTGGGCTTAGCCTCATTATGATCGACTACCTTCAGTTGATGCGTGTACCGTCGTTATCTGACAACAGAACTCTGGAAATTGCTGAAATCTCCCGATCTCTGAAAGCACTGGCAAAAGAGCTGAATGTACCGGTAATCGCTTTATCGCAACTAAACCGCTCGCTTGAACAACGTGCCGATAAACGTCCGGTAAACTCAGATTTGCGAGAGTCAGGCTCCATTGAGCAGGATGCTGACCTGATCATGTTTATTTACCGTGATGAGGTCTATCACGAAAATAGCGATATGAAAGGTATAGCCGAAATTATCATAGGTAAACAGCGCAACGGGCCTATAGGGACAGTACGTCTCACATTTAATGGTCAATGGTCTCGATTTGATAATTATGGTGGCCCTGAGTATCATGATGACGACTGACCATAAAAGCTACTGACCTTATCCTGATATTTAATTAAAGGTTTTCGACTGTTTAATTTCGCCAGCTGATTGGCCCGATAGATAATGGTTCTACGGACAGCAATCTTTTATATAGGTGTAAAATGAAAACGATACTCTCAGCTTTATTATTCGTTGTTTCATGGAATGCACTGGCACAGGATGAGGGAAATAGTGGTGATAAAAAGCAACAGGCAACGGCAACTATTCAAATTTCGATTACAATTTTACCCGAACCGGTAAAACCAAAGATCACCAAAGAACAGGTGAGTGATACGCTAACCGTCATTTCTTATGAATGGTAGCATCCAGACAACCAACGGTTAAGCCTGCTCCAGCAAAGAAAAGTATCTTTCTGAACATCACTTCGTCACCCGAATGCCTCGTGATTTAATAAGTAAACAAACCGGACAATATTCACGAGGTGTTTTATGACAAATGAAACTCAGAACAACGCATCCGCACCTGAAGAGTTAATCACGCGTATATCGCAGGTCATTAAACGCAAGGATGGATCTGAAGTGAAAATTACTGCTCAGGCTGCGTTCGGTGCAGGGTTAACTCGCTCTATCGATGTATATGTTCTTCGTCGGGATAATGCTGATTCAAACTGGCAAGGTTGCAGTAATCGACCAAAAGCAGGATGGCGGAATATGTCTGTAGATGAATATATCCGTGAAGGGCGCTCTGAAATGCTTAAGGCAGTTACGCCGGGAGAAATTCTAAAGCTCACAAATGCCATTGGCAAACCAATGAGTTGTCTTGATCAATTATTTCCATCCCCGATTACTAAATAAATCATTAAATAATACCGCTGGCCTTATTCGTCAGCTGGTACGCCCGTGTTTAAATAAATATACAAAACGAATAAATAAACAGGTGAACCATGCAACAGGTAATCGACTTTGGCACATCAGAACCGACCCTTGCCCCAATCCTTACCGGGGATAAATGGGATACGGTTTGGCAAACACTGGCTAATGACGAAGACCTGAATTATGTCGATGCCAGCACTGGCACGAGCATGGCCAATCTTATCACCACCGGCACAAACGCCATTTATAAAGCGCTTACTGACGGCTGGACTATGAGCCTGGCGTATTCATCAGGAAAGGACTCTGAGTGCGTTCTGCACCTCTTCCTGATGGCGCTGGTAAGGGCTACCCGCAATGGCACAAACATCAGCCAGCATCACTATGTGATCCACACCGACACGGGCATCGAGAATCCAGCCGTCCGCTGGCTGGCAGACACAAAACTCGCCGAACTTGAGGCATTCGTTGAAAAGCACCAGTTACCGCTGAGCATTGTAATTGGTAAGCCTGGACTGACATCTGGGTGGACTGGCCGCATCCTTTCAGGGCGAGGATTGCCAACATTTTCAAATAGTTCCGCCAGACAGTGCTCGATCGACTTGAAGGTCGATCCTGCACGTCGGGCCCGTGCCGAGTACATGCGAGGACTGCCTAAAGCCGTTCGTCAGCGCGTTTGTCTGCTGCTGGGTTCCCGTGATGCAGAGAGCACAACCCGTGCCATGAACATCGAAAAAAAAGGCGGGAGCGCTGAAGACGTTAAACAGACAAAAGAGGGCGGTGAGCTCTATCCGATCCGTCACTGGCATCAGGGGAACGTATGGGAATTCCTGCTATCGTCCGGGGATGAGGCTCGTTTTGCGTTACCCAGTTACCTGCCTAACAATAATGAAACTGCTGAGCTCTACAAAGAGGCTACGGGCGAATGTGTCTGGACGGGTTCTGAAAAAGCAAAAAGCGCCTGTGGTTCACGATTTGGCTGTTACCTTTGCCAGGCTGTAGGGCTCGACCGCTCTATGGAAAACCTGCTGAATGCCGACCCGGAGAAATATGGCTATATGGCTATCCTGAACCGGCTTCAGCGTTTCATTGCCAAACGCCGTTATGCCTGGGAAGACCGCCATCCAGTGGGCCGCACGGTATACGAAGGTGGGTATATTAAGATCCAGCCAGATGTATACTCGCCGAAATTCCTGGAACGTCTGTTACACATCTGCTGTAGCGCCGACTACGTAGAGCAGCAACGCGCCGATGACGTTGCCGAGAAACTCGCTTACGGCTTGCTGGAAGACAATGCGCATAACCGTCGCATGTCCCGGCCTCAGTTCCGCATCGTCAGCGAAGAAGCCGTTGTGCATGTCGATTTCATGTGGGCTTTCCATCATTTCAATGACAAGCCTTTTAGGGCACTGGAGATCTACCACCGCGTCTGGGCCCACGGCGAGCTGGATCTGTTGACTGATGAACCGACGATGCCTGTAGTCCCTCAGTCCCCAATCCCTAAAGCAGTCTGGCTGAAGGTGGGGAAATTTGGCGATGACTCACTATTTGATGGGCTGGCTGATCCTGTTGCGGAAATGACCTATTTCGACGGCGGAGATGACGAACGCGCCGCACGTGTCATCAAGACAAGAGACGGCCACCGTCGTGTTGTCAGTTTCAGCGAAGATAACGAAGTTACCGTAGATGAAGAGTCTGCAAGCTTTGTGTTATGGGTGGAATACCCACGCCTTAAATCTGCTATTGAGAGCGGGGCGTACACCGCTGGGAGCGCGGCGCAGTTCTACCTGCGTTTCGGCACGGTATCTCTGTGCAAAGGTAAGTCAGCCTTGTATCACAAAATGATGCAGCGTGGTCAAACCTACCATCGACTCGGCCTGACCGGATTCCAGTCGATGGAAGGGATCACAGCTCGAAAAGACCTTCGCATCCTCTCGACCGAGAAATACCAGCATGTTCTGAAAAGAACGCTGGAGGCCCGGATCATTCGTTTTAAATGGTGGGCTAACCTCGCTTTCACCATCCAGTACCACATGACCCGCATGACAGAATTTGGGTTCTGGCTGCATCGCGTCTTACGCCAGGAAAGCCATAACGAGCTTATGGACGAGAAAACGCTGTGCAAAAACAGCCTGGAAACTGTCCTGATCAACCAGACCAATGCCTGGTGTCTTGTGATGAGTGACGTGGGCAACAAACCTGATACATCAAATGCGCTGCGCCGCTACTGGAGACAGGAGCGGGCCCGAGCTTTCGCGCACTGTGCTTCAGTACCGGAAGTCCTTAAATCGCTGGTGGCTCGTGAGATGTTCAATATTTATCGACGTGCGCTTTATGAACTCAATAGCCATAAAGAGTTGAGCCTTGGCCTGATACACATACAGGAACTGGCAACTCAGAACGCGGACGCGTTACGGATCCATATCAAAATAATGATGCGGTTAATCAGGCTGTGGCAATTGTCAGGTTTAACAAGCATTGGTCAGAGTGAATTTTGTGAGGCGGCTTAACTGCCTGGAATAAAGGGAAAATAATGAAAATCATGCTTTCACTAGGCTCTGTTGCTATTACGACAGTAGCATCTATGTTGTTGCTGTGCAGCCAGGCTAATGGCAGCAACGGGAACAGGCCTTTACGGATCAACGAACCTGTTCAGATTACTATCGAACAAGTGATGTATCGCATTGCAAATGGTAACCAGAATATCGGCATGAAAATGCGTGAAAACCCAGTGCTGTTTTCGGGTCATGCCGGAATCAGTGTAGAGCTAAGTGATTTTCCGCCCGGGTCAAAATCCGCGCCCGTACCCGGAACTACCGTAATGCTGCGTACCGCTTTGTCTGGTCAGACAGAGGCCTGTTATCAGCAGCACTGCTACTCAGCCGAAGTGACCACGTACAACGAATAGAGGTCTTGCTATGGCAGACAGAACTGATGGAATGAAAGGAAGAGCACTGATTAGGCAGTTGTCCGGTATGCCACCCGGCGTTAACCCATTAAACGTTCCTCAGCCGCTTAAGCGAACCGTGTGCCTGGCAAAAGGCATAGTGGATACATGGGATAGTTTTCCATCCGAAAACAACCTTGCAATCGCCCTGGAAAACGCCGCTGCAATATCACGGCTGGCGATAAGCCTCCTGCAAGAACGGGAAGTACTGTACCGGCAGCTGGCATCTCTTGGAGTAGAACCAGAGAAAATGAAACAATCCGTCGAAGCCATCCCGATGGAAACGCTTTTAAAAAGCCTTCCAATGAGGAAAAAGTAACTTTCTAGCGTTTTTTGTTTCCGCTGTAAGAAGACACCTTTTTTGGTGCTCAATAGCAGTATTTTTTTAACAGATAAACTAAACGAATTCAATATTTCTTAAATTCAAGCACATTTTGTCTTCTTTTAAATTTCGTCGTAGGTTTAATGCAGTTAATAATGTTACTCACGGATTAATTTTTAAAAAATACAGAGCCTAATCAGGCTATACGGGTTTTGTAATTGCTATCATTAAAGTCACGAGGAAAACCATGAGTGCATACGTCGAGCAGGTATTTAATGATGTTGAAAAAATGCGTGGCAAAGTTCTGGCCGACCGATTCCGCATGGTATTCAAAAAAATCCAGCTTGTGAAGAACGACGACTCAGACGAGGCCTACAACCTGAAGCAACAGGAAAACCTAGCCGCTGTCACTGAACTTCAGAATGCTGGTGGTTTCATTGATTGGGACATCAAGGTCACTAAGTATAGCAACACATCCACTCAGGTTGAGTTGCGGCATAAGGTAGATGGTGTGCTGGTATGGCGCGATTTTACCTTCGTAAGCGATTTTGTATTCGAACTCGCTAAAAACGTTGTCTATTCAAAAGAGACGGTCTGAATTCAATTATTGCATTAATAACCGGTGGAAAAATGGAGCAACTGACACCTGCAAAACTCGACTCGATGATTACTGAGACTACAACTGAACTGCTATATGCGTAGAGGGCACTTATCAGCCCAAGCCGAGCTGATGCGATGGAAAAGAAAGCGTCTCAATTACTCAGCATATTATTGGAGTTAAAGGAACTAAGAAATAAAAGCCCACAAAAAATCATACTGCCACCCCCTGCATGTTGCTTTGCAGATCATAGTTATCCTGCATATTCCAGAGACCAAGTTATTGCAATACTTGATTCTCTTGGACATAAAATTATTGAAAAGGAAAATTAATGCGCCAGACAAAAATCGTAAATATATTCTATGCCAGTGCTGAAGAGCTTCAGCTAGGCATTAACGAGATAGATACTGAGATTACGACCGCTTTGCAGAACGGCAATATGGAAGCCGTCAAAAAAGCAACGTTACTTAAAAACACCATGATTAGTCTGCTGGACAACAAACAGAAGGGCGAGCTGGTTCAAGAAACGTGTACGTCAGGCGAAAAGGCTGATTCATCGGTAGAAATAACGGACGCAATGGCCTACGCGTTCCACGCGGCATCTGGTGAGGGTGCAATTGGTTCCGATGATGTTGAAGAGATAAAGCGTGGTCTGCGGGTAGTTATCAATGAGTGTGGCCTCACAAATCACCTCGTAAAGATCCCTGCTGGTTTACACGATGCAACAGCTCAGCTTGTAGTTAACTTCGCCTCTGAGATGGCGGGTAAGCTTTACCGGGCCCAGGAGAAGTATGGTCGTGGGGCTGAATGGGCAAAATCTGACTGGAAGGATGAATGCCTCAAAGAGCTCCACCGACACCTTTCAAAAGGTGATCCACGTGATGTAGCAGCCTACTGCATGTTTTCGTGGCATCACGGTTGGCTGACCCACAGCGAACAACCTGCTATAGCGGGGCTCAGCGAAAGAGTTCTGTTCGATAGCTTTATGAAAGATGATTACTCACCTGATTCAAGTGGTTCAGTATCAGAGGAAGAAGAAAGGGTCTTTCTTGAGGTGCTCTTTCACATATGGCAAGGCCGGGCCGCAGTTCAGAATGGATTAACTCAACAGGAAATGGATATCGTAATGAAGTACCGGGAACAAAATCAGAAATAACATTACTGCGTTCTGACAACCAGTAAATTAACTCGATGCGGTATTTCAGAAAGGAAAAATTATGATCGTTCTCAAATACCCTCCTTACCCATCGCCCTTCTGGTTCCGGGGGGAAAAAGATAAAACGGGTGTGGTTACCGAGGTTGGAACAGTTTATGTGGAAGCAACAAAGGATAACCTGCTGCTGGTGGAGGGCACACTCCCTCCGGTAGGTGCGACTTTGTTTCTTACACCTGACCGGTTCGATATTAAAGCTGAAACTGAGATTGATAGCCGGGCCCGACGAGAGGAACAGGCCAGACAACGTCTGACACGGCAAGAAGAAGAACGACAGCAAAAGGCCGCTCTCGATATGAAGCTGATGCAACAGGCGCAAGAGCGAAACGCTCGTTTGTATCTTCCGGTACGATGGACAAGCGGATTCAAATCGGTGATTTCCGGGCTGACGGAAAACAGTAGCGGTAACGGTATAAACCGGCGAACTGTGATTCACGTGCTTTTACTTGAGGACATACGTGATGGGCGCCTGGTCAGAAATGAAGGGGATTTTCTTTGCACCGCCGCAGGTGGAAGTAACGGCAAGCTTTGGGTTAACCCAGCCACCCATAGTGATGGTGAGTACGGGCCTTACGTATGTGAAATAACGTGTAAGCAGTGTATTAAGGCTGCTCTACGTTGGCAGGATAAAAATAAGGCCGTCCCACCGGAATGTGTTCCGTAGGTATCAGGCGAACCGATCACCACGCTATAGAGAGAGGGGACAGTGAACATGCAAGTTGCTAAAAACAAGTACGCCGTTCTGGACAGTGCGATCATGAAAATACTCGGCAAAGAGCCGGTTCCATTTTCACTGATTATGCTTCCAGACGTAGCTGGTGAGTGTTCCCGACTCGCTGATGAGGAGAGGAATAAGCCGATGCCATTCCGCATTCTTGACCGGCGGTTACAGGCGCTAAGAAAGGCTGGCAAAATTCAGTTCGTGACCGGAAAAGGCTGGGTAAACCCTCTTTCCTGACCACCCGCAATTCGTACTGCATCTTCCTTTTCGTAAAAGGCAACTCTTCGTTGCCTTTCATCCCCCAGAGCTATTCGTCACCTGCCCCCCCAACGATAAAATCAAAGTATCACAAACAATATGTCCCCCATTTAAGCCATTAGAAACACCATGTCCTAGTACAATAGCGGCAACATGGCTAAAGCCGGGGGAAGGAGATCATAATGACGGGTATCGTGCGCATTGAACAACCGGTAGAGCGAATTGAACGTTTCCATTCTCTTCAAGGCGGTCAGTACTGGCGGGCAAATGAAGCCATTGCTGAAGAGAACATTGCCGCTTCCGAAGTACTGCTGATTGAATCGCTGCGTTGGGTCGACAACAAACTGCATACGGTCATTCTGCGCACCCACCCATCAAAACATGGCCAACACATTCGGTTTGAATATACCGATGAATCTGGCCGCACTTGTGGCACTACCCGTAGCTTCACTCAGCACCGCTTTTTGTTTGATGACTTCGTTAACAAATTCACCTTTGCTGCTGACTCGAAAGAAGTCCGCGAAAGTGAAGTGCAGGCCTGCCAGCAGTTGGCTCAGAAGCTGACCGTTGAACTTTCCGAGGCGATGACAAACCCTGAACGCATGAAAGAGATCATTGCGGAACGCCTTGAAAAAGAGCAGACAGAAAAAAGCGAGAACAAACTCAATACTCTACCCGCGACGATTGACCAGTACACAAACCTCGCCACCGGCCCGTTAGAAAATGCGCTGACATCCGGTGTCAATGAGGAAAGCATTAAGGGAATGATGGAAGCGGCTCGGCATGGACATAAACTGGCCGTCATACAATCTGAATGGCTACAAGGTAAGAATAACGAAATTACCAGGGCCGTTCAGGCCGTCGTACCCTATTACCAGGAAATGGCTGCGGCGCAGCTGGCCGCATTCGAAGAGAGCAGGGAGAACGTTGAATCGCTGATGAAAGGGATTGCGTCTCTGGATCTTTTCATCGGCAAAGATGTTGTCGTCAACACGATAATCAAAGGCAATTCAGCCCCGAGCGACATTCCTCTGACATTTGTCCAGAAAAAGCTACTGATGGATGAGGAGCTCGCTGTCTATCTGGATCTGGGAGACTGGTTCGATTTCACCAAAGCAGATTTATTCGACCAGGCACTGCAAAAACACCCGGGCCTAATCGAGCAGATTTTCCCGACCCAACGTTGCGTACTGGTTATGGCCGTCACCAGACGGCACGTCAATTATCAGGATCCGTGGGAGGCTGCGGCCAAAGACTTTCAAAACAGATGTGTCTTCCTGCTGGTACGAGACGGCGAAAATATTTACCAGGTATGCAGCCCGGTTGAATCTCATCTGGGCGCTCATACGCTGTTCCCTGAACGTGACGAGCAGGACGCGCTTTTTCGCGGTTTTGACGGTTCTCGCATCACCTTCCGCGATGTAGCTTACACTGACCGGCTGCGGGCGCATGAAAAGATGGCGCTGCACTATAAACGTTTCCTGATCCTTTGCTGCGGGCTCGACCAGCGTGAGCGCCTGTTTGGCGAATTCTATGATCGCAGTAGTAACATTAATTTCATCTCGATGGACTTCCAGGAGAAATATTGCCGCTTTATTCATGACGCAGATGGAACCGGTCTGTTGAGTGACCCGGAGGCCGATACCAGACCATCGCTGGAGTCCTACATTAAGCAGGCGAACCAGCACCTGCGTTCTGGTTCACGCGTCTTTTGTGAGTGGAGACAGGTCGTTAATCCGGTTACCGCACCCGGGGCAGCTAAGGATGATTCAGGTAACGGCTACCGGGGACATTCATTCACGGTTGATTTCGTTAAAAGCCGTAGTACCAGCGTGGCATACCAGAAGAATGAAGAGATCTACGTTGATGTGCCAGTCGTTCAGCACACCTACAGCCGTAATGCGAAGTCAGACAAACGAGAATTCAATGCCAAGGTATGCCTCTCAAAATTCAGAACCTCTGATAGCCTTGGCTATCTTTGCCTGGACACGGTGAAATCCGCCGATCTCGAATATTACATTCACAACCGGCGTATCCGGGCTAACCATCTTTATTACATCCGGCTCTTCAAAGAACTTGCGGCACTGCTGAAGCTGGAAGAAACGCATGAAGAACAATACCGAAGCAAAATGCTGGCGGCTTTAAACGCCGGGAACATCGGTGACGAAAATGACCGGGTTGCGGCTGTAGATAAAACGATTCAGACGTGGCGCTGCGCAAACCGAGGTGCATCCCTCCAAAGTGGTCTGGAAGATGAGAAGCAATGGAAAGCGCTCCTTGCCATGATGGATTTAATTGCATGGCGAGGTCATGCAAGCATCCCGCAAATTGAATGCTACTGTGAGCAACTTGGAAACTCTCCTCTACGGCTTGTGGTAATGCCAAACGGCAAACTGGGCCTGTATGTAGCCCCACGAGCTGAAGAACGAAACGATGCAGCTGAGAAACACAAATGGGCTATACGTGTGGTATTGAGTCTGACGCGTACCGGTGTGAAAGAGGTATCTCGCTCATGGGCTCTGGTTAACGAACTGAGCGTATCTGAATGCACCCTCAAAGAATGGCCGCTGGTGGATGAGTGGAAAGGGTTAAAGTCTGTATTTGAAAGCTACGACCGGAAACTTAAAGCTCTGGCAGACATTGAACTGGGCCGTGAGACTCTCAAGCGTCTGAATCCCAGCAACCAGGAAGGTCTGAGCGAGCTGGCAGAATTGTGGATTAATGCTTTTGAAGAAATGAACTTCTACCGACCGACTGGCGGGATCGTTCAAAAGCCAGTAATGATGATCCCGATTGGTCTTATTGTCGACCGTGAGGAGTGGTCATACTTATATCTTGGTACACGCGGCTCTGCGGTCGAGTATATCTATCAGAATCTGAATGATAAGGCACTCAAGGCCCGGGTAGCCCACCGTCTGATTTCAAATTACGAGGTCAAAGAGGGTAAGCTCGATAATCTTGCCAATAAGAAAACAAGTCTGGGTCTCTTTTGCACAAAACAGCGCCCGGACATGGCCCCTTTTAGCGCAGACCGAAACATAGAGACATATGGGCCTGATTTCGGCGTTAACCATGCTGTGCTTACGCATATGGTATCGTTTAAATCGCAGATAGCGCTGATTCAGCAAGAGGCAGATCGCGGCTTACACCGTCGCTTCACGATAGCCAGCAACCTGGTCAGTTCAGCCGGGGAGTTGCTTATCGATCAACTGCTCGGCGATGCGGCGCGAGATGCAGATGAGCCGGTAGATATTCTTGAGGTGGTTATTAACCCAGCGCCAACCGGTGAACCAGGGGCGAAGCTGAAGAAGAATGGTGAGACATTCTGGCATAAGCACTGGTGTGATTTGTGTAAGCCAGGAACCGAAGAAAGCCTGGCACTCTCCCACATTCACGCGCCGGATCACGTCATTACGCGGACTTCGTTCAGTTCCAAGGAGGATGCCATCCTCTTCGTACTCAAGACGATGCCGCAGGCCAGAAAATACGAAAAGGATTTCTTCCGCGACAATGATTTCGATGTACCTGATGGGATTATTGAACGGTGGATAGACCGTTAATCATATGCAGTATGAATAAAAAAAAGCCCGCTTTAGTCGTTGCAAGCGGGCTTTTTATTTCTTCGCGTTACAGCTGTGGCATCAATTACAAAACGGAACGGCTTGGTGCCGGGGCGAAGAACGGAGAAAGGGATAGGCACGAGGTGGTGATAATGTTGCTATTCATATGGGGTATGAATAAGAAACAGCCCACTTGCGAGTACTAAGTGGGCCATTGAGGGTCAGGCATAAGACTCAGACAGAGCAGTAGCGGCTTCAAGCGCCGGTTCAAGCGACAGGCTGTTATCGCTGATAACATTCCATCCCTCATTGCCGTAAACAAAATGGACGTAACCTGCACGTTCAGTTTCTTCAGGGCGATAAGCATAGAAGTAGTCTTCATCAGTAGAGAACATGGCTTCAACAATACGTTCTACGTTCGTAGAGCGCTTCAGCACAATCTCTTCTGAGTCGAATACCGAGATGCTATATCCTGCTTCAATCAACCCGGTTGCTGCTGCCCGGGCAATTTCCTGCTCAATACGTTGCCGCTGATCTACGTTCATGCCTGCTGCTCCTCGATGGGAAGTGAAGTCGAACACACGAGAAAGCATGAACTATAGTTCACATTTAATCAATAAAAAAGGGAACTATACTTCACTTATTCTTGGTTTTTTTTAATACTGGTAGTCCTGCAAGCGCATCGTTCCAATGCTGCTCGCGTTCCTCATTACCTGAAATATTACTTATCCATCTTTCGGACTTGCCCCAGCGCTGTGCCAGCGCCTGCCGCGTCCAGCCTTTGCGTTTCATCTCTGCTTTAAATTCATCGCTGGTGGGTTTGTACATAGGTTAATCCACGTGAACTATAATTCACCTGATAGTACGGTAAGGCTGGTTAAGTAACAACGGGATATCGACGGTCATCTTCCGTTCCCGCACACGGGCCAGTGCTCCTGGCTATACTGAGTCAAAAATGCGGAGGACACATTATGTTTGAACGTATAAGCAGGTTTTTCGCTGGCGCAACAAAACAGGAGAGGGCGGAACCGTCAGTCTCTATACCTGAACCTGTTACTCTTGAGGGTGATAACGCGCCATCAGCTATCGAACATGACAGAAAAATAGTCCATGACAGCAGGGTATTTATACATAGGTCTTTAGGCTTTATACTTATGGTATATTCTCCCGAATTATTCAGAAAAGCCATTAATCATGACATATGTCTTGGCTATATATATGGTTATATCATAGCGGCAATAGGTGACGACGAAGAGTTATGTAAAGCATCGGAAAATCGTCGATGGGATGTTGTCGCTGCCTATTATCGAAGTTTATTGGATTATTCAGCTGAAGCTTACTATGAGAAAACTGTAAACGCGATGGATAATTACCACTTCAAACAAGCAAGAAATGTAAGCGTAATGGATTATCACAAAAACAAAATCAATCCTGATGGCGATAATCATCATTTGCGTTTTCTAATGACCGAAATAATTGAAGATAGGGTTGAATAAATACACGTTTCGTCACATGAACGACCTATGGTTTACTGAATATAACGACAACGAACCATAGGCCAGAAAAAATGACACTTCAAAAAGCCAACGAAAAACGTATTGAAAACTTCCTAGCCAAACAAATTCGTCATAACGGTAAGATTTTATCAATGCGTGAATTTATGGATTCACTCATTGCTGACGGCTATAGCCCACGTGCAAAAGCGGAACAGAAAGTAGGACACCCCAGCAGCCGTCAAACCTTTCGCTGGAACAACGAGCAGCAAAGGGAGCACCAGATTAAGCGAGCTCTGGGGGGTACTGTTCTGAAATATTCAATGGTGTCATCTGACGGCTCATTTTATGACATTGAAAAAATTGCCTATGATTACGTCATTGAAAAAATGGGCGGGGTTAACGTTAAGCCGGAAACGATGTGTTTTGCGATTTTCAACAGCCCTTCATCATTGCGGGGCGGGAAGAGAGAGCGCTGTGTAGCTGTCTATAGCCGCACTGTGGCAACAGAGGAACAACGGGTCAGGAGCATGTTATCTACTGACTTCACGCATTATGATCTGGTCTGGTTCGGTGAAGCCACTTCCCAGAAGGAAGCGCTGGAACTAGCCGAGGGATAATATCAATTAGCCACCAAGGAAATAACCGGGGTGGCTTTTTTGTTTTAAACGATTAAAAATAAGCCAAATCACTTCGTCACAAGCATGTGGGTGGTAATATAGACATATAGGCAATCACATTCAACTGGAGGCTAATATGTCAGATTTAATTGCAGCAAGATATGATGAAGTATCAGCTTCCGAGTTTGAAGATGATATGGTTGTCATTGTCATTACCGATGAACAGAGTGAAGATATTGAGGTTATTTCAGACCTTGATGATCTTTTCGTTAATACTGAGGTTGTGGTTATTGATGGTGACGCTTTAGAAGTCGACTATGATAACGCTGGATATTTTTCATCAGAGAATAGCTATGAAGTTTCAGTAGACGATATGTTATTCGACAATACCGTTGGTGAGCAACTTATGGATTGTGGTTTTTTCGGCACTCAAAGCTAATAGATACTCGTTATTTATTATCGCGTCCCAATCGTCATGCAGGTGTGGTTATTTATTTACTGAAAAGCCATGTTTTAAATAACAGGCAACGATAATCTAACAGGAGCGGCTATGAAACTCGAAAACATTAACAAAGAGCAGCAGCTCTATGTTCTTAAATGTGGCTCTATTCTATCAAGCTACGGATTTGATCTCCTGCATACAAAAGCAACCGCCGTAGCTGACTGGATGGACGTTGAAGCACCAGTAGCTGCACTGGGTACAGAAGAACATTTTGAACAATGTGCAGAACTCATGCGGCGCGGGCAGGTATATGCTAACGCTTCCCGGAAATGCTGCCCCGGTAATCTTTCCCCCCAACTAATTGGGCTTGAAGGTTGTCGTGTTAGAGTCACTACCGATGACGGTGAGGAACGCTGTTTCTGGGTTGCAAAAACGACCGGATGGATGCCGGGTCACCTCGAAGTTCCACGCTCGAATACGGCTTATGGCCACCCTGCACAAGCGCATTACAAGTCAGTTCAGACTATTCGATAAGTCACCGGTGCTCCGATTTCGACATGATGCATACCAACCAGACTCACTACTGTTGTCATCGACAAGAATGACAACAGTAGTGAGTATCTATGGCTTATCCTCGGAAAACAGCCCATTATTCATGCCTCCCTCTTCCGGTATGGCATAGCTCACATGGCTTCAGATAAAAATCAAACCGATAAACTCGCCCGCGATATTAAAGACAAGGTTCTCGCCAGGCCTGCTGGCTCATCAGGAGAACCAGTGGAGTACCGGAGTGTCCATGAATTTATGACACTAACCCGCACGGGAACCCCTGCTGATGCCCGCCAGTTCCGGCTGGCTGTTAAAGCTAAGGGAATAGCTATCTGGCCTGATGATGACCCACGCGTAGGGCAGCAATTTGCACGTGACGGCATTCGCTGGGAAGTTCGTCTGAAGACCTTCCGGCCTGAGAGTCAGGATTCATTTGACGATGACCTGGATGAGAAAGTCTCACCAAAACGCTTTGGATATCGCCGGTACGGTGCGATGTCCCGTCCTGATCAGAAGAAATTCAGCGACAGGGTATACTTCAACTGCATGGAGCGGTGTGTCGTCACCGGTGTGAAGACAAAATGCAGGGGAGAAGCAGCACATCTGATTGAGCATCATAAAGCGGGCTCTGACCACTGGAGTAATGGCCTGTGGCTTCGGGCAGACATACATCGGTTATACGACAACGGCCTGTGTGTGATTAATCCCAGCACCCTGACAATCCATTTCCACCCCACTATCCTGGCTAAGGATGACGATCTCATCGCGTATGAAGCTCGGCCAATATTACCGACAAGAAAACCTGTAAACCCTGCCTGGTTAAAATCCCGGTGGGATGAACTTACCTGGCCGAAGTAAGCATCGTGTCTGACAACGGTAGTGAGGCCTAATCATTACCGTTGTCGTAGCAAACGGGCTTCAATGCTTGGCTCATTATCGTTGTCACCAGTCTGGTCAGCTCATAACTATTGCCATCGGCACTGAGATGCCGTCCTGCGCATCGAACTCACATCCATTGTCACTCGATTTTTGAATCTGCCGGGAGTGTAACCAGTGACAATGGTAATGATCACCTTCACATAATTAACGAACCGTTACTACTGGTAAGAGGGTGCATGGTCGACAACGGTAATGACAATTAAGGAAAGTACCTTTCTGTAATGACAACGGTAGTGACTTAATGGTTAACCCTTGTCTGGTTACCGGCAATCAAGTACAGGAACTATGACAATGGTAGTGAGTCATTACCATTGTTATGGCTCATCATACTATCCCTATATACAGCAAGTAGACGGCGTTGCTCACTACCATCGTCATTGGTTGCATGGGTAGCAGAATGTTAGATGACAACAGTAGTGATTCTGGTGCTTCACCATCCGCCTGGTGACAACGGTAATGAGTGATCGAGATCACTATCGTTGTCGCAGCGTTCGGTATGGCTACAACCGGCAAGTTGTGCCTCGACAATGGTTGTGATCCCGCACTCACTTGATTCGTCATCGCCGGAACGACCCCACTGAAATGTACTTGGAAACGATGACAATGGTAGAGACTTGAAAAAATCACATCCATTGTCATTGACCAATCAGGTTAGCTACGACAGCGGTTGGACTCATTTCCATTGTCACCGACAGGCCATGTATTCATACAACGACAACGACAGGGAGTGACGCGGTCACTACCACGGTCATTCATCCCGCCCCTCAAGTACGAGCAGACAGTACGGCGAGTGAATCCTTACCATAGCTACCTGAAAGGCCTGATTAACCTGGAATGCATATGACAACGGTAATGACCAACAGAACTCATTTCCGTTGTCATTGTGCTGGTGGAGCAGTAAGAACTTGGTCTGAATCATGAATGACAACGGTAGTGAGTATTCTTAGTCAATACAGTGGTCATTCAAATGCGCCGGGAGCAAATGACAGCGGTAGTGAGTCAAATCACTCATTACCGTTGTCATTGTGTCATGGGAATCAGCGATAAATCCGTACTGACGATGCCGACAATGGTAGTGAGCGGTATGAGGTCTTCTCCGAGAAGCTGCTCTGGAGAGTTGTCGATGATGACAACAGCAGTGAGCTGCCAAGACTCATTGCCGATGTCATGGTGTCATGGGTATCAGCGATTTGTCTGTACCGGCGATTCCGACAATGGTAGTGAGCGGTGTAAGACCTTCCCTGAGAAGCTGGTCTGGAGAGATGTCGATGATGACAACAGTAGTGAGCTATCTAGTCTCATTACCATTGTCATGAGTGGTCACCCCGCAATGACAACAGTAGTGACCGCGTCACTCAATACCGTTGTCATTAAGCTAAACAGGATTCTCTGACGATGTGCAGGGAGGGAGGGTTCCAGGCCGTCATCTGACAGCCCGGAGGGAATGCTAGCTGGCGGGATTGTTCTTTTTCTGGCTTCTAAGGCTGCGAATGTAGTGAAGTTCTTCAGCTGTTAAGTCATGGATGGTTAACGTTTCATCCCCATCAATGGGCTCATCTGGTGGGCACAATTCACCTTCCAGTGGCTCACCATTATTTTTACCCGACGTGCCATTGTTCTCCTCATCAGCATCACCCTCGCCATCACCATCAGGTGGTGGTTGGATATTGTTCAGATTCAAATCAGGATCGCGTTTGTGGATCTGGAAATAAACCTTCCCATCTTTTTTTACTTCGGTGTACTGAAGGTAACCAATGGATGCCAGCTCCTCCAATGCCTTACGTACTGTGGCGTTCTGGCTGTTGGCACGGGTCTTAAGATTTAATCGGTTCTTAAGTCTCGTTAAGGAGATCGGGATTGGATTTGGTGGAAGTGACTCAATGAACGTGTAAAGCGCCTGTGCGCTCTCTTTTTTCGCCAGTTCCTTGATAGCCTTCAGCTGCATCAAAACCTTGTGGTCGTACTGATACAACTCGAATATCTTAGGGTCTATCTGTAGCTCTACCTGATCAGAGTCCGGGTCAAGCAAGGCAGACTGCACCAGGTGCGTCGTATACACCTTTGACGAGTGGGTGCTGGTGAAGGACAACATCACGGATGCCAGCCTGCGTAACGACGCGTCGATACGCTTACGGGATGCGGTAGAGGAACGATAATTTTCAGGGTTACAGAGCTTCAGAAACTCAGTAAATTTGAGGCTGATCTTATCGTTATCAATCGGATGGTTAGCTAGCGTTCGGATGATTCCCATCCACGTTTTGAAGTCAACAGACATATCGAGGCGCTGACCCACGATCGAGATATTGGTGAAACCCTCGCTCTCCATCAAAGAAAGTGTCTGTAGTTCTTTCGTGGCATCAAAGCCAACAGTTTTGTATTCACGACTCTGACGGCCAACGCTTTTTGGTGATGGCACAAACAACCCAAGGCGCATGAGCGCGATAGACTGAACCGTCCTGCTGCTATTAGGACGTAAAATAATTTCTTTACCTGTCTCTCTCTCTGTTACAGAGAAAGCCCTGGTAACCATCTGGCCTTGCTGCTCAGAATCTTTCTCATTGGTCATAGTGGTTTATCGACTGTATTAATCAACAGATTATTGAATACTATCGCCCAAAGCCCTCAGTGTCACTTAAGGGATCTCTGCGACGATCTCAGATTGTGCATAAGTCCAGGCTAAAAAAACGCCACGACTAAATATAAAACTCTGAAATTCACATAAAAACAAATACATACGTAGTTTATCAACAAAGGATCAATTCCGGTGAAAAAGATCCTTTAAAAAATCACTACCATTGTCGCCGCAATCACTACCGTTGTCAAAAAACTCACTACTACCGTTAAAAAACTCACTACCAATGTCAAAATAATCACTACCGTTGTCACCGATTGGCTTCCAGGCCTTGTGCCGTCTGGCTTCCGAGCTGCGGGGATCTCTTGTGATCTATGGGAACTCGTAAGGTACTAATTATTGGAACTACCTTGTGGAAAATGGGGATAAATTCTCTCTTCGAGTTAAATCAACATCGAATAGCTAAATTGTCGAAAATATGTACGGGCATGAAAGGAAAATGCGTATAGAAAACAGTGGATAAGATTTTAATAATTTTGTTTCATCATACAGGTGATAGATGGTATCTATATGAATTATAATAGAAATATACTCAAAACTCTTTAAGAGTTATACCTTCAGATCACACAATAAAACTCACTACCATTGTCACAAATACTCACTACTAACGTCGAAATAGTCACTACCAATGTCATTTTAATCATTACCAATGTCAAAAAAGTCATTACCATTGTCATAAAATGCCCTTGAGCCCAGTAACCATGCGGCTTGCAGCGTACAGGGATCTCTTTTGTACTCCGTTGCACCTTTGGGATCTCTTTATTGGAACTGTCCTGTGGAAAAGTATCTTTTTTGCCTTCGTCAGCTACTGACTCGGTGCTTTACTGATTGTGTAAACAAAACGATAAGAGGCACTCACATGTACGCAACTGCAAAAGAAATTATCGCAAAGCTGCAAAAAATGAACCCTGACGAAAAGGTGCTAGTCCGTGTCTGGTACAAGTCTGATGTTCAGGAGTTAGCAATAGACCGAAACATGCCGCAGGTTTCAGCTAGCGAAGCTGAGTCGACCTTAGCGTTGATAGACCGAACTCACGATGGTGATATCGGTATCAACTGGGATGTTGTTCAGAGTGGTATTGAGACAGTTCGTAGTGGCCAAATTTAAGCAACCGAGTAACAAGGACGTGACTCAACTAATCCACATATCCACCGGGTAGATCAACAGATCGATCCAGATTAAGACCAAATAGAACCAAAAAGATCCCCGCTCCCGCAAACCCGCAGCTGGTAAGCTCTGAAGACCTGCCCCGGTGGGGTTGAGAGGGAAAAAAGTGAGCTCTGAAGGGCTGTCGGTGGGGTTAGCCTGGTAGCTGGTGGTGTTCAAAGGGAATAACGGTGGGATTGGAAGGGGAAAGGAACTTAATTATCAACATCTGCTGTGCTAATGAAAACATCAAATAAAAACATAATCATACGTAACAAATCTCAAAAATAGGTGATCGGTATTCATTTTTTGTCCACACTGGCAGCAGATCAAAAATTTGATGTCAACGACATTTATCCGATTCATCTCTGAAATAACGTATTGATTTAGTACAAATAAAAACCAATACCCGATAAATGGGGACTAAATGACCCCTATTTCTCATGATCAATAAAAATCACCGTGATACATTCGCCCGGACTGGGCATTCCAAGATACCCGGAAAATAACAATAAAACTGGGGGATCCACACGATGAACTCGAATGAAGTTCTTCTTTTCAAGGACGCTATTCCCGACTTCAATCAGCCGTCGACTGGAAAGCTGACGGTGACAAAAAATTCATCAGTACAACCTGTATCACTGCTCCGCCTGGGCGTTTTTACTCCCAGTTGCCGAACAGAGGCAACGGTCACGCTAAACGTGACGGAAGCGCTATCCAGTCTGGAAATTGCAAAACAGGAAGGGTACACGGACATAAAGATCACCGGCCCGATGCTGAATTATTTCCAGGACTTCCGGTGCTGGACAGCAATCGTCCATTCCTTCAGCGTATCGCCTGATGCGCTGAAAGGTAACCGGATTAAAATGCCCTTTAGTGAATTTGCCAAACTCTGCGGCTACCCATCAAAACGCTACAGCACGAAACTGCGCAATGAGATAGCCGATTCGTTGACGAAGATTCGCTCAAAAAGCATTCGGTTTGAGAAGAACCCGGGGATCACCAAGTTCAAAGTAGCCGGGTTGCTGAAAGAGGCGGAATTTGATGGTGAAAGTGATTACATCATCCTGGAAGCCGACGAACGACTCTGGGATTTGTACCGTTCAGATCATCTTACTCTGTTGCGGAAGAAACCCCTGGAGCTACTTACCAGGAATGAAACGGCTCAGGCGCTCTATACATTTTTTGAAGCGCTACCTCAACATCCAGCCCCGATCACCTTTGACAGACTTCGACAGCGTTTACTGCTCAATGGGCGCATTGCCGAACAGAACCGGAAAATGCGAACTGCTCTCGATGTGCTTGCCAGCATCGGTTACCTGAAATTTTACTACCTGGTGGACACCAGCGTACCCACCATTCAGATCACGGATCGGAATCCCAAACTAACAGGTTCCTGATGTTTGAAACGTCTTTTTGCCCGGTTCCGGGAATGTGCTGTCTCATTCCCACCGGTCAAAAACACTAAGTTGACGTTTCCCTCTCAAACCCACCCGTGATTTTGTAGTCGCTAAAGGATAAATAGTCCCATTTACATCTGAAAAGCTGATGGGGCGCGTCAGGCCTCTATTGAATACAACTTGTATTACCATGAAAAATAAAGAAAATAACACTCCTCTTTATAATTACTGCTGTTCGCCTAATCCCAAAAAGATACTTTTTTAATCTGCACAGTTTTTATCGCCGGTGGGAACGAGAGGGAAGGGGAAAATATACCCGGTGGGATTGAGAGGGAAGGCCTGTAGAAAACAACCCGACAATCTTTTGTCGGCTGGAATGACCAGGGTAAATTAAGTTCTGGAGGATAGTTATGACTTCGACATTTGGTAAGCAGCTGAAGCTTTATGCAGACCGGCAAACGGGCGCAAAACGTACTGCTCTTGATTTTCAATATGTGGTTTCGCCTGGTAAGGATGCGTTTCCCACGGTGAACATCACTATGGCTCCGATTGCTGATGGCGCAAAAGAAGCCCAATGGGAGCTTAAGCGCGTCATCCAGCTGAATCGCTATGAATTAACTCAATGTTGCGCGGTATTGTTCGGGCTGGAAAAGGAGATGAGGGCAAACTTTCACGGAACCGATAAAAACAAAGGTTTTACGCTCATCAACAATGGTGCATCCGGCTGCGGGATAAACTTTTCTCATGGTGGGGATATGCTGACGCATATGTTGAACCATGCCCAAAGAATGGAAGTAGGGGCATTTATTCTGAAACGGCAGGCGGATGCGTGGGATATGAGTGTCAGTGACGTTCTTGCACTTTTGCGTCAGTCCGTGGCCATCAAACGGGCATAAGATCACGAAGCAGGTTCAAGAACAGGCTTACCGTACAACAATTTTCAAATCCAAACTGACCCTACTTAACTTCAACTGGAAGGCGCTATGACAGAACATCAGCAGAATAGAAATGTTTGTGAAGTCGGGTTAGCCTGTGAAGCCATGACGATTGATCCCAAAACCATTCAGTCAGCAGTAATGCGTAAAGAAGCCACGCAAGTTGTTATTCCTCACTTTAAGGGGGTTTGTCCTGCTTTTGTCGAATGGGCTGAACAATGCTTACCTGGCGATAAACTTCCTCGTGGGAAATTTTTTAGGTCACGAGAATGGATGCGTCAGTTCACCACTTGCCAGATAAACTACAAGACAGATCATCCAGATGAAGGAAAGTATGGATGGCTTTTTGAAGGAACCAAATATTGAAAAGTTAAGGAGATATGATTAATGCTAATTTATGCCGCAGATCTGATTTTACCCTTAAAAATTCTGCTGGTGGTATTTGTCGTGACTATCATAGGCGCTACCATCGGGTTGAAATTTGTACGCTCCGAAAACAAGATCGTTTGCATGTGGCTCGTGCCAATAGGCTGTCTTGGGGGAATTTTTGCATTGATGATGTTTCCATCAATTACCACAAATGATTTGTTGCTCGGCAAGAGATGGTCGGAAGATTGTCGCGTGGTCGAAAAATACGAACGCCACGCTTTTGAAGCACCGACGAACCGGCTGATTTGTTCGGGGGTTGATGAGCATGTTAATTCAGAAAGTTATGCGGTATTAACGAAAGCTTACCGGGAGCGGGGGGGAGAACTTATTTCGGGATCCCATAGTGTTGAAAACTAGCCTTCAAATCTAATGCTACGGAGTTTTCATGAATAATAATCACAATGTTTTTCCTTGCAATGAATTGGGTATGGGTGATTCCAAATCGGAATTGGAAAGACTCCTTGAATTATGTGAATCCACTCCGCAAACAGGCGAGCCTAACCCCCAGATAGCTAATATGCAAGCATTTTGGAATCGATAACTGGTGGCTCATCTCATATCACTGGCTTCAATTTTTGCTCTCATATTCTTAATGGCCGTAAATTTTCCACACTCAACGATGCAGAGATAAAACAGCTAACATCTCTTCGCAATGAGGGGCGAAAAGACGGTTTTGTGGTCAGAATTCAACCTGTTGATGTAACCCCTGAACTTCAGCTTGAAAGGTATCTTGCGTCAAGTTGGGAAAGCGAAATCGAGATTTATAAACGCGTACCGTCGATTGTCGTGATCTGTAAAATCTCAGGTCTGTCTGCATTGGCAGGCTCGGGGAACAAAATGTTTTTAAATATGGATTACTTAAGTTGCGGAACTGAAACTGATGATCAGGATTGCCAGGATTAAGTCACTGATTGGCGGTTGCAACGAGCTTTGGGTTTGTTAGACTGGCCTGACATACCTTCCCCCATCGCGGGGTGCGTTGTCGGAGTATCAAAATATTGTTTTCCCCTATGCGGGGTTTAATTAGTGAGTAGCGACTGCCCGGGTTAGCGCCTGACCCGTGTCAGACTTCTGAAGGATATTTTGATATTAACCGTCCAGCTGGACGGTTTTTTTTCGTCTGTTTTTAATTTGGATAGTGGTATGGGTAGAAAAAAACAATCAAACCGCAGTGTATCAGCGCCAGCTGTTGATGCTGAAAAAGAAATTATCGACCCGAGATGGAACATCTTTTTCTTTGCGGCAATTGACCGACCGTGGGTGCTTAACCCGCATCTTTTTTACGCTGAACAAGCGCAGGAACGTTTGCTGTCGCAGTTCAGTGATGTGGAGATCAGGAGTGAAGCGACAAAGAAAGGCGAGTCATTTATAGAGTCAGCTGGAGACTGGTTCAATCCTGATTACCACGACGAAAGTGACGTATACGAGAATATTGAACAGATTGAAGCTTGCCACTGGGTTGCGTTGCGGGAAATGAAGGTCACGGTCACGCTTTCCCTGACCGCTGGGATGTACCACCAGTTTGACAAGGCATTACGAGATCTGCTTATCCGGGAGGCCAGAAGCTGGCGGTGGCTCGACATGGTTGTGATATCAGATTTGATCTGGAACCTCAGTTTTCCGAGGCTTATGGATTTGATGGAATGGCTGGGTATTGAAGTACGAAACATGCCATGTTTCCCGTTAATCAGTGCATGTCATCAGGTTGTCAACGTTTATAAACATGGAGATGGTGATGCCCACCAGAAACTGGTTAATGCTCACCCGGAGTACTACTCAGTATGGCAATGCGAAGGTTATCCGCAAGAGAGACCAGCTCGCCACGAAGAACTTGAAGTTTCCGAGGAACAGTTTAGAGAATTTGCCGAGGCGATAACGGTGTTCTGGAAGAGTCTGCCGGAAGGACTATCTTATTCGGGGATGGGAAAAGAGCCTAAGTGGTTTGGCAAGGCTTATGAAAAAGTGAAGTGCGACAAAGAAAAACGCGAGCGTAAAGCGGAAGAATAGTGGGGCACTCTAGCCCCACCGAAACAAAAGGAGAGTCAGACAGCCGGTGACGGTTGCCAGCCTGATTGAGTCTGGATCCATTTGCCTACGGAAATCATGTCGTAACCACCGTTCCCGTAGGACGACTTCACTTCTTCTATTTCGACTGGAACCGCCAGCTCGATGGGGCGGAACCAGCCATCATCACCGACTGTATACCGGCCTTCATGTTCCTTGCTCATTTCGCAGACCCGGCTGGGTGGAAGCCAGAAACCTTCATTTGCTCTTTCGGATGCGATACGAATAGCTTCATCCACGGAAGCGACTTCCCGGATGTGTTCGTTATGCGCGTTTGACATTTTGATCAGAAATGACTTCATAGAACCATTTTCCTCAGCTTAGGCCGGTAACGTTAATCGTCGGGGCGGTCGGTAATATTCCGGCGATAGTGTCCTCATATTGTACTCTGGCATGATGCATAACAGAAATTTGAGAGCGCGGGATTGAGAGGCGAAGTAGTTTGATGATAATCGCTGCGGGTGTACTATCAGCCTGATTCCTGGACTGAAGCCGAACGTCCAGCCGTGGTAAAACTGGTGAACGATGTTAACCTGGCATCGAGATATCGAGACCGTAACCATCTGACTGAATAAGGAGCTTTTATGCCGAATGGGAGAGTGATTTTTAACAAAAGAGGCCGATGGGACTGGCTTGATAGCGGTTGTGATATAGATGAGGATGAATTAAAGCAGGAAGAGTGGTTTGTTGGCGATATGTATTATCCGCCAGACTTTGAATACGATACGTCAATGCATGATCACCAGATTACAGAGTGGTTGTCTAAACCTGAAGAGCTGGTGCGGTATGAGCGAGGGCGTTAACTCAATTTGCTTATCTGAACTGGCTACATGATCTTTCAGCGTGGCCATTTCGGTTCTTCACATTTCCCTGACTCCCTCCTGACAGAACCGACTATTTCATCCATGAACCGCAAGAGCGGTAACTAAATGCCATATCGTGTGGCAGAGTGGTTTGCTCCAGTACCCGTCAAAATAGTCCAACATACAAAAACAGGGTAGCCTGCCCCGGGCTTCACCCGGGCCAGGCTACCCGGAGTCGAACCGTTAACCCGGAGTCGTGGGTGAGTAACGTCGAGTGCCCGCCTGAATTCCGTGCGGCCACCAGCATTGGCTTCACCTTTTTCCGACCGACACTTTCGTGCTGGTTTGCGGCCGCATCTTCGCCGGGCCGGAACACCCTGCATTTTGTGCCGGTGGCCATCACCGGTATTAGGATAAAGGGAAGAATATCGGTGATGGATTCCAATCGCCGGGAAAACCCGGGCAGAATTCACGTAAATCACCCTCTATTAGTCCAACATACAAATAAACTTCCCCTTTCTGCCCCTGCGCTTCGCTTGGGGCAGAAAGGGGAGCCGTACCTGAAACCTCCGTGTCGTTTTCAGGATCGGGCCCGTGCCCGGGGTAACCATTCTGCCCGGGCCCACCATTTTAAAAAGAAACCGCCGTGCCCGGTCTGGCCATTTCCCCCGCCTGCGGCAACCGGGCCGTGCCGGTCTTTCCGTCCGGTTCCTGCAAACCCCACATAGGGACTCCGGTCGCTGGATGAGCCATGCGAGAAAATATGAGAAAAAGAGAGAAAAAAAGAGAAAAAAAAGAGGGGCCGGGGGCGCGAGGGTTTCAGTGGGTATAAAGGTCAAGGGCGCTTTGCAGGGTGGACGCGGGGGTGTTGACCCTGATCGCATTTGTATGTTGGACTAATTTTGCATATATGAAGACAAGAAAAGACGCGCTGCCGACAGAGCAGGTATACTCTCGCCATCAAATGTGCGGCCAGCGGCGGGGGATAGGTAACGACCGCAGGCCTCCGCGACCGGTATCAATGATGATGATGCCCTGCCAGGTAAAGAGTAGTGACGACGAAAGTGAAGGTGAAGAAAACCCGGGCCGAACGTAAGCAGCATAGCCGGGACATGCAGGCCAAACATGAAGCGGAAAAAAAGGCCGCTAACCTGCGTAATATTCTAAAGAGAGACATTCTGGCCACGCTGGGTATCCCTAAAAATCACGGTGGGCGGGCAGCTCTTTCTACATTCATCACCGAGCACTTACTGAAGGGTGAGAGTCAGGTTCAGATTGTTGCCATGCTAACCGGCAGCGAATTGATGAAGCGGGCACAGCTTGCCGAAATCGAGCGCCTGAAGAAGATCACGGAACTGGCCAATCAAACCCGCAGAAACGAGATCACCAACCGGGCGTTTGAGCGCCTGGGTATCACAACCCGGCATCCAATGGGCGATTTAGTGCTGAGCATGGTGCGCGAACTGGCAAACCAGAATTTAAATACCGGTGAGATAGTAGAACGCCTGAATGATAACGAAACCGTACTGGAATCGCGCCGCCTGCACAAAGAGAAGCGAGCGGATCTTGAACGTCAGATTGATGAAGGTATTGCCGAGCGCAAAAAGACCCGTGTTGATATGCGGGAAGTGCTCGCCTACATGGCCCAGAAGAACGGTACAACGTATACGCCTCCCGCAGACACCTGGCGATCTCCTGAACATCCGAATGGCGATTCACCGACCCGGCATAATGGAAAAATCAGAGAGAGCCGTCTGACCGGCGCTGAAAGCACCCAGAAAGAAAACCCACGTCAGTACGGTTTGCCCAACCTGAAAACCAGTAGCGCTTCCATCAACAAGGCCGGAATGAGTGAGGCCATTAAGCTGGTGGGCGGACGTGTGACGGAATTTCGCACCTATCTTTATGGGCACTGTTGCAAAGTTAGCGATGAGGCAGCCTTTTGTCTTATTCAAAGGCCTTACATTTCAAAAACTCTGCTTACCAGGCGCATTTCGCCCAGGGGATCACCATAATAAAATGCTGAGGCCTGGCCTTTGCGTAGTGCACGCATCACCTCAATACCTTTGATGGTGGCGTAAGCCGTCTTCATGGATTTAAATCCCAGCGTGGCGCCGATTATCCGTTTCAGTTTGCCATGATCGCATTCAATCACGTTGTTCCGGTACTTAATCTGTCGGTGTTCAACGTCAGACGGGCACCGGCCTTCGCGTTTGAGCAGAGCAAGCGCGCGACCATAGGCGGGCGCTTTATCCGTGTTGATGAATCGCGGGATCTGCCACTTCTTCACGTTGTTGAGGATTTTACCCAGAAACCGGTATGCAGCTTTGCTGTTACGACGGGAGGAGAGATAAAAATCGACAGTGCGGCCCCGGCTGTCGACGGCCCGGTACAGATACGCCCAGCGGCCATTGACCTTCACGTAGGTTTCATCCATGTGCCACGGGCAAAGATCGGAAGGGTTACGCCAGTACCAGCGCAGCCGTTTTTCCATTTCAGGCGCATAACGCTGAACCCAGCGGTAAATCGTGGAGTGATCGACATTCACTCCGCGTTCAGCCAGCATCTCCTGCAGCTCACGGTAACTGATGCCGTATTTGCAGTACCAGCGTACGGCCCACAGAATGATGTCACGCTGAAAATGCCGGCCTTTGAATGGGTTCATGTGCAGCTCCATCAGCAAAAGGGGATGATAAGTTTATCACCACCGACTATTTGCAACAGTGCC